>JAJTXZ010000012.1 GCA_021463195.1 Anaerolineae bacterium | reverse complement strand
GAGTAAAGAGCCGAAGGTTAGCATCCCGCTGACCGTCGAAAGAACCGCATCCACTTCCACCAAGCCCTGCCCGCGAATTTCCAATCCGCGAACGCGCCCATCTCTGACGATGATTTTATCCACCCGCGTATTCAGATGGATTTCTCCGCCGTGCGCGAGCATTGCCTGACTGAGCGCCTCGGGGACTTTGCCCATGCCGCCTTCGGGCAGATGAAAGCCGTCGCCGAAGAGCGTCACCAGACCCATCACCGAAATGGCGGGCTGTTTCTCTGGCGGGAGTCCCGTGTAAAGCAAAACGCCCGACATTGCGGCGCGAACTGAATCGTCGCTAAAGAGGCGCTTCAACTCGTCTGCCACCGTGCCGCCAAACTTGGGCAAGTGCCGCCAACCTCTGGTGAGAATGCGCGAGAACGAAAGCGGATTAACAAGAATATCTTCGGTGAGCAGGCGCAGGGCTGGCTCCCAGCGTTTCATCATATTGTCCAACTCTTTTTTCAGAACGGTTTCGTTCACCCTGCCATTTTTCTTTTCGACGGTCACGCGCAAGCCGTCGCCAAACGTGACCTTGTCGCCGTTGGGCAGAACCGTCGTCTGCGGCGCGGTGATTCGCTTCAGCGGCAAGACCGCTTTGCGATCCAGCCCGACCTTTGCAAAAACATATTCCAACATGGCTGGCAGGGCGAGATACAACGCGCCGTCATTGAAGGTGTAGCCGCCGATGTTCGTCGTTGAGCAACAACCGCCGATCTTTTCGTTCGCCTCAAAAAGTTTGACCTTGATCCCCGCCCGCGCGAGCAGTCCGCCCGCCGCCAGTCCCGATACGCCTCCGCCGATGATGCCTACTGTTTTGATGGATGCCACAAATTTCTCCTGATTGATTTGTTAGTGGGCAGACCTGTTGGGCTTCGCGCGGCAATGTAGGCGGCGAGAATATATCGCACCTCGCCGTAATCAGCGCACAAGTCCAAAAGGTCTTGTACCCATAAACGAATCGGAAATTCGCGCTAATTTGGCGCTTTTTGCCGTGAAAGGCAAATTCAGCGACGACGGTGTTTTCATCAGCAGCCAAACCGCAACTCACCGCAATCCGAGTTGTTGGAGCAACGCGGGCATCTCGAAATAGACTCGCCCGCGCTTGATTTGGTCATTCTCAAGGTCATAGACCACGCACAATGGCACGCGCACATCTTTGTGGGTGGCAGGAATCCCGGCGAACTCGCCAATGTGCTTGCCGACGAAATCCCATTCGCCAACCGCCTGTTGGTCCGCGAAAACCAAATTCTTGGTTTCCGTCTTGGCGTCAAAGGCGATGTGATAAAAGTAATGGAGCAATCCCAGGACGCCCTCTTTGCCGCGATGCTCTTGTCCGGTGCCCATTACCGTGAACACGACATCGTCGGCGAGCATACTCGTGTCCGAGTGTTCCGCGTTGAAATACTTGGTCATAACCGCGCGTGTAGTTTCTGCTGACATGGTATCTGCCTCCTGTGGAAATTGTCACAGACCTCTAACGAGTTGAACACATTTCTTTGGGCTGCGCTATAGAAACCTTCCTTTCGAATTGTTCTCACCCTTCCGACGCAGCTTTTTCCGGGTGGACTTGTGCGGAAGAATTTGGAGGCGGGGGCTGGACAACGCTTTTCTCCAAAAGTTCCAAGAGCCGCTCGAACGAGACAAAGTAGCGTGTCTCTTCTATGCCAACCTGTCGCAGCGACCCGCGCAAAACCATCCCGCCTTCCGAACTCTGGCTCGTGTCAAGTAGGCTGATTTTGAGGATGAAAGAAAAGGATTGTTCGCGCACGACGCTTGCAACTATAGCGTATGGCTATCGTTCGACTCTCGTCGTGACGGATGGAACAACCGACTTTTGTAGCAAAAGGAAATGGGCTTGCGCCAATGGAGAAGATTGACGCGTCAGTAGAGGATTCACTGCTAACGCGTCATTTTGCGCCGCCGCGTGGTCGCGGCTTGTTCGCTCTGTGCGAGGACTTGCATATCGCGGAGAATTGTGTGGCGGCTCACGCCGAGGGCGCGAGCGAGTTCGTCATCCGTCGGCGCGGCGTTTTGCGCGTCCGCTTCCGCCAACAGGCGGCGCAGACGATAACGCCGCCGCGCGGTCTTGTCCGCAATCGTCTCATCTTCGGGCGCGGCGACGGTCCACACCACCTCGACGCGCTCTTCACGCGCGAGCGTGCGCCCCAACGGCGCAGTCTTGCGCGCTAACATCACCGTGCGCGTTGACGCGCGCCCGAGCATTTCAAAATATGCCGCGCTGATGTCGCGATTAACGGGCACGCGCTGGAAAAAGCGGTGGCGCATAGTGTCGTCGTGCAGAATCCGCGCCTGTTTCTGCAACATCGCGTACGCCGCCGACAGCACGCGGCACGCGTCGTCGCGGCGTCCCAAGCCATCGAGCAGCTGATACAACGCCCACAGACCATATTGCGGGTCTTCGCCGTCGGGCGCACGCGTTTGAAAATCGCGCCACGCCTCATCCGCCAACTCTGCCGCCCGCGCATGAGCGCCTGAATTCATGACTGCCAGGCCCAGCAGCGCGTGGCTGCGCCACAAGCTGGGCAGGTCGCCATTCTCTTGAAAGAGCTCGCGCGCGCGTTCGAGCAGCGGGACCGCCTCTGCGTTACGGTCTTGGCGAATGCGCACCGCGCCGAGGTCCTGCTGCGCCAGGGCGGTATAGAGCAGTGCGCCGTGTGCTTGCGCCAACGCCAGCGCGGTCTCCAGGTGCATTGCAGCTTCGTCCAGTTTGCCCTCGCGTTCAGCCACCTGTCCCATGCTCGTCATATAGACGGCAACGCCGTCCAAATCAGCCATCGAGCGAAAATGGTCAACCGCCGCAGAGATGAGTTGGCGCGCGGTTTCGAAATCACCGAGCGCGCACGCGGCGAGTCCTTGCGCCGCGCGCACCACCGTCGCGCCGAGACGATAGCCAACCGCCTCGTTCGCTGCCAGGGCTTGCTCGCTCAATTCCATCACGCGGTCGAAAGCCCCACTCGTTTGCAGAAACGCCAGCAAGTTCGCCAGCGAACGCGCTTCGCCAAAACGGTCGCCGCCCGCGCGCCGCACTTGAAGGGATTCCAAAAGATATCCTTCCGCCTGTTCGGACGAACCGCCAACCGAAAGCAGCACAAAACCCAAGCCATCCAAGCCTAGGGCTTCTTGGACGCGGCTGCCGCATTGCCGCGCCAATTCCAGACCTTGACCATAGTGTTGCTTGGCGGCATGAACCTCGCCAGTCCGCACTTCGAGGTCGCCCAGTTGAATCAAAATCTCGGCTTGCTGCTCTGGGTTCGCGGCGCGGCGCGCCCGCGCGAGAGCGTCATTGAGAAACGCGGATGCTTTCTCGTGCTGTCCGGTCTTGGTCGCCAAATCGCCCGCCGCTAACAAGATGCGTGCCTGCGCGGTCAGGCCGGGCAGCGCGTCGAGATGTTGCAGCGCGTCGTCAATCGCGCGCGTCTGCGGCTCGCGGTCGCCCGTCACGTCATACGCGCGAATGAGTTCGAGCAAGAGAGACATGCGTTCCTCGTTCGCGTCGGCAGGGGTCAGCGCCAGCGCGCGCTCGAGCGCGTGCTGCGCTTCACGAAAGGCAAACTGCGCCATTTCCTGCGCGCCCACCTGACGATACAGCGCGGCGGCTTGCGCGGACGCGCCCGCGCGGTCGAATTGAAACGCGCGTCCGCGTAGATTTTCGGGGTCGAACGCGGCTAACGCGTGCGCGGCGCGCGCGTGCAGCATTTGTCGCCGCGTCGGTTCAATCAATTCGTACACCGCCGTGTGGACGACGTCGTGGGTAAAAGCATAGCCCGTTTCCGTTGGCTGGAGTAAAAATTTCGCGGTCAGTTCTTCACTCGCCGCCGCCAGCGCAAGGGGCGCCTGTTCCGACGCCAGCGCCCACACGCGAAAAGGAACTTGCTCGCCCAGCGCCGCCGCCGCTTCGAGCGCTGCGCGCGCCGGCGCGGATAACGCGGCAATGCGCGTTTCGAATGGGTCTCGATGCGCTGCGCGCCCTTTGCGCAAATATTCGCCAACATAAAACGGATTGCCTGCGGTCAGCGCGACCACCCGCGCCGCGTCGGCGCGTTCCGCTTCGGGCAGCAGCTGCGCCACATCCGACGCGTCCAGCGGGTTCAGTTGGATTGATGAAAGATAATTACCGCGCTCCCAACACTGCAAGAATTTCCATCCCGGATTTTTTTCAATGTCGGGTCGGCGATAGGCGAGGAACAACAAGAGCGGCGAGCCACTCAAGCGCAAGGCGAGCGCGTCCAGCAGGTCCCACAGCGCCTCGTCCGCCCAGTGCATATCGTCGAGCATCACGACGAGCGGCGATAGCTGTGCCAGCGTTTGCATCAGGGTGACGAAATGCTCGTGGAAACGCAGACGCGCTGCCGCAGGCGGGAGTTCGGACAGCGCAGCCAGATTGCGCCAC
The DNA here is from genome assembly GCA_021463195.1 of Anaerolineae bacterium. Taxonomy (GTDB): domain Bacteria; phylum Chloroflexota; class Anaerolineae; order UBA4142; family SHND01; genus SHND01. The sequence goes on along the minus strand of JAJTXZ010000012.1, from coordinate 72,947 downwards.
GGTTCGTGGAATATTGCCAGCGCGGCGAGAGTTTCCGCCGGGAGAAGATTCTCCAGATGAGATGCCCGCGCGCCGCGTAGGGACGTTTTAGCAAACGTCCCTGCAAGCGCGGCGGCGAGGGGCGAAAAGGGCGAAGCGTCGGGGTACTCGCTCGCGCGACTATACACTGTCGCCGCGCCGCGCCACTGCGCGCTCGATGCCAATTCGCGCAGCAGCCGACTCTTGCCAATCCCCGCCTCACCCTCGATGCACACCAGCCCGCCGTGCCCGAGCATGACTTGTTCGATTCGTTCCACGCCCAGCGCGCGTTCGACCGTCCTGCCGACAAAGTGTGTCTGTTCTACGAGAGCCAGCGCAGTGGGCGCGGTTTCGGCTTCACGCCGAATCGCTTCGACCAGTTGTTGTGTCTCTGTCAGCGGCTCGACGCCGAGTTCGGTCTGGAACAACTGGCGCACGTAATCGTAATGGGCGAGGGCTTGCGTGCGGCGGTTGAGTCGCCCCAAGAGCCGCAAGTACGTTTGGTGTCCCGATTCGCGCAGCGGGTCCGCCGTAATCGTCTGCCGCGCATACGAAAGCGCGCGCGGTAAATCGTTTTGCGCTTCCTGCGCCGCCGCCAACGTTTCGAGGAGCGCCAGATATTTTTCTTGGAGCGCCAGACGCGGCAGCAGAATCCAGTCGTCATAGATTTCGGGCAAGAGGTCGCCCGTGTACAGCGCGGCGACGGCTTCAAGCGACACCGAGTCGCCGCGTGCGGCGAGCCGCTCAAACTCCCATACATCCACCCACAGCGTGTCGTCCGCGCGCAAGCCCACGCGTTCCGGCTCCACCACGAGCCAATCAGGACCGAGCGTCTGGCGCAAACGGTAGAGCGCGTCAGAGAAATTTCGCCTGGCGCGTTCGGGCGATGCGTCCGGCGAGAGCAGCTCGGCAAGAGATTCGCGCGGGTGCAGAGTGTGGGGATGCAGCACGAGATACGCGAGCAGACTTGTCGCTCGGCTGCCAGATACCAGTAGAGGATGTTTGTGGTCCGTGACGCGGAGGGCGCCAAACAACCACATGCAGCGACTAGAGTTCATAACCTTATCGAGTCAATGCGCGTTTGATGGCGGAATCATAGCACATCTCCATGTCTGAGACTAGATGCGTTTGATGTCACAATAGGGCTGGCACAAAGTCGCGCAAACTGTCATTTCGAGCGGAGGCGAGAAATCTCGACCTTGCGCGTCAAACGAGATTTCTTATTGCATTCGAAATGACAATGGCTGCTCCCTGACTTTGTGCCAGCCCTAGATGTCACAATGTTTGCAAATCAATTGCAAAGATTCCACATCGAGTTGTGTGCGCGCAAACACAGCGAGACATTACGAAATCGCGTCGGCCCAACGCGTCTCGAAAACGAATTGTGTTTATGACACAATAACAGGATTGCTCTAAAGGGATAGTTCTTTTGCGTCACCTACTAAAAAGGATAGTGTTCAATCGCTCTGTAACTATCTATCCAGTTCATCGCAATTACTCTATTGCAGGTGGAATCGTTGCCGCGCAATTTCTATAATTGGTATATCGTTAAAAAAACGATAAACCCCAAAATTGTCACAGCGCGTCTTTTGGACAGCGCCGCTATTCGGTCTCAAGGAGGAGAGGAACATGGACGATACCAAAATCCTGTTATCGGAAAAAGATATACCGCAAGCGTGGTACAACATCAATGCCGATATGCCCGTGCCGCCGCAACCGGTGCTGCATCCGGGCACAATGGAGCCGGTCACTCCCGATTTTCTTGCCGTGCTCTTTCCGATGAATTTGATTTTGCAGGAGGTTTCGACCGACCGCTGGATTGAAATCCCTGAACCCGTCCGCGATATTTATCGTCTCTGGCGCCCCACGCCAATGTATCGCGCTCGTCGCCTCGAAAAAGCGCTCGACACCCCCGCGCATATTTATTACAAATACGAAGGCGTCAGCCCCGTCGGTTCGCATAAACCAAATACCGCCGTCGCGCAAGCGTTTTTTAACAAAGAAGCCGGCACCAAAGCATTGACCACTGAAACGGGCGCGGGCCAATGGGGCAGCGCGCTTTCGATGGCGTGCAATTTTTTTGGTCTCGACCTTGAAGTGTACATGGTTAAGGTTTCGTATTTCCAAAAACCGTATCGCCGCATCATTATGGAAAATTTTGGCGCGCAAGTGTACGCCAGTCCGACCAACCTCACCAATTACGGGCGCAGCGTTCTGGCGCAAGACCCGGAATCGCCCGGCTCGCTCGGCATGGCGATTTCTGAAGCGGTCGAAGTGGCTGCCACTTCGGGTGGCGCGAAAAAATATTCGCTCGGTTCAGTATTGGGACATGTTTTGATGCATCAAACCGTTATCGGTCTTGAATCCATCCAACAAATGGAACTCGCGGGCGAATATCCCGATGTGGTGATTGGCTGCGCGGGCGGCGGCTCGAATTTTGCCGGCTTTACCTATCCGTTCCTCTGGAAAAAATTCACCGAAGGCAAAAATATCCGCGTGATTGCCGCCGAACCTGCGTCGTGTCCCAGCATCACGCGCGGCAGATATGCGTTCGATTACGGCGATACTGCCGCGATGGCGCCGATTATAAAAATGCACACGCTCGGACACACGTTCATTCCGCCGGGCATTCACGCGGGCGGTTTGCGTTATCACGGCATGGCTTCCAGCATCAGCGCGTTGGTGGATCACGGCGACATTGAAGGGCGCGCGGTGCCGCAGCTCGCCACCTTTGAAGCCGCGCTGCAATTCTCGCGCGCCGAAGGCATTATCCCCGCGCCCGAATCGGCGCACGCGATTCGCGTCGCGATTGACGAAGCGCTCAAATGCAAACAAGCCGGCGAGAAAAAAGTGATTGCGTTCAACTTGAGCGGTCACGGTCACTTTGACATGACGGCGTACGAACAATATTTGCATGGTCAGTTGCAAGATTTCGTATATCCGCAAGAAGCGATTGAAGAAGCCATGACGCATCTGCCGCAAGTGGCTTTCTGAGAAAAATGTGACGGGTGGCGACGATACAGTATCACGTCAACTTTAAACAGAGCGCGTGATGCTGTGTTAGAGTGACGCAGCTTGGCCTCGTCATCCGTCACCCGTCACTTTATCATGTATTCCATCCTCATTGCCGACCCAATCGCCGCCGAAGGCGTGCAAATTCTTGAACGCGCGCACCGCGTTCGTTTCGATCCTACGATAACGGCGGACGCGCTACGCGACGCGATTTCAAATTATGACGCGTTGATTGTGCGCAGTCGCACCCAAGTTACCGCAGCGCTCATTGACGCGGCGGAACGCTTGTGCGTCATCGGTCGCGCGGGCGTTGGCGTGGACAATATTGATGTTGAAGCGGCGCAGCGACGCGGCATTCACGTCGTCAACGCGCCGTACAGCGTCACGATTTCCGTCGCCGAGCATACGCTCGGTCTGATGATTGCGCTCGCGCGTTTTATTCCGCAAGCCGATGTTTCGATGCGGCGCGGCGAGTGGGCAAAGAATAAATTCATGGGCATCGAGTTGCAAGGCAAGACGCTCGGCATTGTCGGTTTGGGCCGTATCGGCTCGACGGTGGCGCCGCGCGCGATCGCGATGGGGATGCGCGTGCTCGCGTACGATCCCTATATTACGCGCGCGCGCGCGTTGAATTTTGGCGCGGCGCTGTTGGATTCGCTTGAAGAATTGTTGGCGCAAAGCGATTTTGTTTCGATTCACGCGCCGCTGATGCCGACGACGCGCGGGCTGTTTGGCGATTATGAATTTGAGCGCATGAAACCGAACGCGCGTTTGATTTTTTGCGCGCGCGGCGGCGTGGTGGATGAACGCGCGTTATTGCGCGCGCTCGATGAAGGAAAACTCGCGGGCGCAGCGCTCGATGTTTTTGAAACCGAGCCGCCCGGTCAAAATCCGCTCGTGCAACATCCGCGCGTAATTGTCACGCCGCATCTCGGCGCAATGACGCAAGAAGCGCAAACCAAAGCGGCGGTGGAAGTGGCGGAACAGATTTCACGGATTTTGAAAACGTTCGCGCACAGCGTCCACGCGCCCGCGGCGGTTGTCGCATGTTAACGCGGCGCTGCTTTCCCGCCCATAAATGCTCATCGGCAAACGCGCGGACGCGGAAGCGTTGTTCTCGCACGAACAGTGGGACGGATTCCTGATTCGCGTATGTGCATGTCAGATTTTTCGAGTTTCTTGCAAGTCAAGATTGTAAAAACTCGAAAGGTCTGACTATTGGGTTATAAAAAGTCAGGCATGCAAAGGAGGTCACAACCTATGGCTCTATCCAGACTGCGTTCTATTGCGCTGGCAAGTCTTGTTTTCGCCGCGCTGCTTATGGCGGCTTTGTTCATTACGGTCGAGGCAGCGCCGCCAAATCAATCGGCGGACGAAGGCGCGACGCTCTTTAAGGAAAAATGCGTTGGCTGTCATACGATTGGCAGCGGAAAACTCGTGGGGCCCGATTTGAAAGGCGTAACGCAACGCCAAGAAAAGGCGTGGCTTTTGAGCTGGATTCAAGCGCCTGACAAAATGCTTGCCGCGGGCGACCCTATCGCCACCCAGCTTTTAAAAGAGTACAACAATTTGCCGATGCCTAATCTTGGGCTGAACGAGACTCAAGTCGCTTCGCTGGTTGCGTATCTCGAAGGGATTGACGCAGGCACGATTGCGGCGCCTGTTTTGCCGACTGCGGCAGCTGTCCCGGAGGGCAATAGCGTCATTGGCAAAGAGTTGTTTACAGGCGTGAATCGTTTTCAAAATGGCGGTCCGCCGTGCATGGGCTGTCATAGTGTCGGCGGCTTGGGCGCGCTCGGCGGCGGCGCGCTTGGACCTGACCTCACCACCGCGTTTGATAAATATGGCGGAGCGGCGGGGCTGGTTGGTTTTCTCAACGCACCGCCCACCGCGACGATGAACGCGGTTTGGTCGCGGCAGCCGCTTACTGCCGACGAGCAGGCGAATTTGATGGCTTTTCTGCAATCTGCTACGGCGACGGAGCGCCCCGTTGAGGCGCTTGTGCCGTTGACCGTGTTGGCAATCGTCGGCGCGCTCATTCTCATCGTGGTGGCGCAACTGTACTGGCGCAAACGTCTAGTCAGTGTGCGGCGCGCGATGGTAACGCGCTCGCGTATTTCTTAGCATATCCGGAGGATACTCATATGGGATGGATTCAAGATATCATCAAACCCAAGTCGCGTCAGTGGGAAGAGTTTTATCGCAATCGCTGGCAGCATGACAATATTATTCGCTCGACGCACGGCGTCAACTGCACCGGCGGATGCTCTTGGGCAATCTATGTCAAGGACGGCGTCATTACGTGGGAGATGCAGCAGACCGATTATCCGCTGCTCGATTCAAACTTGCCGCCCTATGAACCGCGCGGCTGTCAACGCGGTATTTCGGCTTCGTGGTACGTCTATAGCCCGATTCGCGTCAAATATCCTTATGCGCGCGGCGCGCTGCTTGATTTGTGGCGCCAAGCCAAAGAGCAACACTCGAATCCGATTGAGGCGTGGGGCTCGATTGTCGAAGATGAAACTAAACGCGCGCGTTTTCAAAGGGTGCGCGGCAAGGGCGGTTTTCGTCGCATCAAGTGGGAAGAAGCGCAGGAAATGGTCGCCGCCTCATGTTTGTACACCGCTAAAAAATGGGGCCCCGATCGTGTTTTCGGTTTCTCGCCCATTCCGGCAATGTCGTATCTCTCGTACGCCGCCGGTTCTCGTTTCTTGCAGCTCTTTGGCGGCGTCAACATGAGTTTTTATGATTGGTACGCCGACCTGCCCAACGCTTTTCCCGAAATTTGGGGCGATCAGACGGATGTGTGCGAAAGCGCGGATTGGTACAATTCGAAATATATCGTCGCGATGGGCTCGAATCCAAACATGACGCGCACGCCCGATGTGCATTTTATTTCCGAAGCGCGGCACGAGGGTTCTAAATTTGTGGTCATTGCGCCGGATTTGAGTCAAGTCGCCAAATATTCCGATTGGTGGATTCCGGTCAAACCTGGCACCGATACGGCGCTCTGGATGGCGGTCAACCATGTCATTCTGCAAGAGTTTTATGTGGAACGTCAGGTGCCGTATTTTGAAGATTATGTGACGCGCTTTACGGATGGTCCATTTCTCGTCGAGCTCACGCCTAACGAAGACGGCAAGAGCTATCAAGCCGGTCAGCTGCTGCGCGCCAATCGGATCGCGCGCTACGCAGACCAAGACAATGGCGATTGGAAGATGCTGATGATGGACAAGCAGTCCAATCAGCCCAAGATGCCCAAAGGCACAGTCGGTTTTCGTTGGAAGACGAAAAAAGGCAACTGGAATCTCAAGTTAGAGGACGGTCTCGATAATAGTCCGATTGACCCGACACTCTCATTTCTCGACCAGCATGACGAGGTTGTCCAAGTCGCCTATCACGAATTCGCCGAGAACAAGACGCATTTGCGCGGTATTCCGGTGCGCTATATTGAAACCAATGATGGACGGCGCGTGCCGGTGGCGACTACTTTTGATCTGTTGGTGGCGCAGTTTGGCGTGGGACGCGGCTTATCCGGCGATTACGCGCAGAGTTACGACGATATGGGACCGTATACGCCGGCGTGGCAAGAACAATACACCGGCATTGGACGCGATACTGTTATTCGTCTTGCGCGCGAGTTTGCGAACACTGCGGAAGCTACAAAAGGTCGCGCGATGATTATCGTCGGCGCGAGCATCAATCACTGGTACAACAATAATCTGGCGTATCGCGCGCCGATTACGGCGTTAATGTTGTGCGGCTGCTGCGGCAAAAATGGCGGCGGCATGAATCATTACGTCGGTCAAGAAAAATTGACGCTGGTCTCACCGTGGAACAGTTTTGCGTTCGCTAATGATTGGGGCGTGATTCCGCGTCGTCAGCAGTCGCCCACATGGCACTATGTCAATAGCGACCAGTGGCGTTATGAAGGCGATTTCACCGATTACGCGCCCGTGCCGCCCAAGACCAAATGGGCTAAAGGGCACGCGATGGATTTGGAAACGATGTCAGTGCGAATGGGATGGATGCCGTATTATCCGCAGTTCAACAAGAATTCGATGCAAGTGCTGCGCGAGGCAGAGGCATCTGGCGCTAAAACAGGCGAAGAGATTGCCAACTATACGGCAAAACAGCTCAAAGACGGCGAATTGCATTTTGCGGTGGATGATCCCGACGCGCCCGAAAATTGGCCTCGCGTCTGGTTCATTTGGCGCGGCAACGCGCTGCAATCGAGCGCCAAAGGTCACGAATTTTTCCTGCGCCACTATCTTGGCACGCATGACAATATCGTGGCGGAAGAACACGCCAAAGGCAAAGTCAATTCCGTCGTCTTTCGTGAACCGGCGCCGCGCGGCAAATTCGACCTCATCATAGATCTCAATTTCCGTATGGACACCACGGCGTTGTATTCCGACCTTGTGCTGCCCGCCGCTTTCTGGTACGAAAAGAATGATCTCAATACTACCGACCTGCATTCCTTTGTGCATCCGTTGGGGCAGGCGGTGCCGCCGGTATGGGAAGCCAAGACCGATTACGAAATCTTCAAGTCTTTTGCGAAAAAGGTTAGCGAGATGTCTTCGCTTGTCTTTCCCGAACCGGTGCATGATCTCATTGCCGTGCCGCTCATGCACGACACGCCTGACGAACTGGCGCAGACCCAACCGCTGGATTGGGCAAAGGGCGAATGCGAAGCGATTCCCGGCAAGACGATGCCGCATTTCCGCGTGACGGAACGCGATTACGCCAATATCTATAACAAGTTTATCTCGCTCGGACCCAAGGCGCGCGAGGACGGCTTTAGCGGCAATGGGGTTCATGTTCCCGCCGAAGCGACGTATGACGAACTGCTCGATAATCCTGTTGGCGGCTCGCCCGATCCGCGTCACAAGCGCTGCGTGGAATGGGGCGGTAAAAAATATCCCAGCATGGAAGACGCGCTGGATGCCGCTAACGCGATTTTACACCTCGCGCCGGAATCCAATGGCGAAGTATCGTATCAGGCGTTCAAACACGAAGAAGAAGTGACCGGCGTGCCGCTGGTTGACCTCGCCGAAGGGGTGCGCGATGTGCGTATGACCTTCCTCGACCTGACGCGCCAAGTGCGTCGCACGTTAATCAGTCCGTGTTGGTCGGGCGATGTAAATAACGGGCGCGCGTATTCCGCATGGGTTCTGAATGTCGAACGCCTCATCCCGTGGCGCACACTCACCGGTCGCCAACAATTTTACGTTGACCATCTCTATTATCTTGATTTTGGCGAACACCTGCCCACCTTCAAGCCGCGACTTGACCCGCGTCGGACTGGCGATATCGTCAATAGTCTGGTGGACGACAAATCATTGGTGTTGAACTATATCACGCCGCATGGCAAGTGGAATATCCACTCGACCTACAAAGACAATCATCGCATGCTTACGCTTTCGCGCGGCATGGACCCAATCTGGATAAATGATAAAGACGCCGAACGGGTTGGACTGAACGATAACGATTGGGTGGAGGTGTATAACGACAATGGCGTTGTCGTCACGCGCGTCAATGTTAGCGCGCGTGTGCAATCGGGCATGTGTCTGTATTACCACGCGGTCGAGCGCACCGTCTATATCCCCAAGTCGCAGATTCGCGGCGGCAAACGCGCGGGCGGTCATAACAGTCTCACGCGCACGCGTATCAATCCGCTGCAATTAGCGGGCGGCTATGCCCAGTTCACCTATGCCTTTAATTACTGGGGCCCTATCGGAATCTTTACTCGTGACACGTATTGTGTTGTGCGCAAACTGGACAAGTTGGAGTGGTAAAGGAGCCAATGAATATGGATATACGTGCGCAAGTTTCAATGGTTTTTCATCTGGACAAATGTATCGGTTGTCACACCTGCAGCGTTGCCTGCAAGAATATTTGGACGGACCGCAAAGGCACCGAGTATATGTGGTGGAATAACGTCGAGACCAAACCCGGCACCGGGTATCCGACGTTGTGGGAAGACCAAGAAAAATACAAAGGCGGTTGGGAAAAAAAGGGCGGCGAACTGCGCCTGAAATTACAGGGACGGTTAGGCGCGCTGACCAATATCTTTTTCAATCCATATCTGCCGACGGTGGACGATTATTACGAGCCGTGGACGTATGATTACGAGAACCTCTTTACCGCGCCCGAAGGCGACGACCAGCCCACTGCCCGCGCAATCTCGATGATTACTGGCAAGCACATGGAAATCGAAGCCGGTCCGAATTGGGATGATGATTACGGCGGTTCGCCGGTGTACGCCAGCAATGACCCGAATCTCGAAGCATTGACCGACGACGAGCGCGAGCAGATGAGCGAAATTGAACGCGTGGTCTTTTTCTACCTGCCGCGCATCTGCAACCATTGTCTTAATCCCGGCTGTGTGGCGGCATGTCCGGCGGGCGCGATTTACAAACGCGGTGAAGACGGCATCGTGCTGCTCAGTCAAGAAAAATGTCGCGCGTGGCGCATGTGCATTTCCGGCTGCCCGTACAAAAAGACCTACTTTAACTGGTCAACCGGCAAATCCGAAAAGTGTATTTTGTGCTATCCGCGTCTCGAAAGCGGCCAAGCGCCCGCCTGTTTTCATTCGTGCGTGGGTCGCATTCGTTATCTCGGCGTGTTATTGTATGACGCCGACCAAATCAAGAACGCGGCTTCTGTCCCCAATCGTGATTTGGTGGAAGCGCATCGCTCCATTATCCAAGACCCGTTTGATCCGCAAATTATCGCCGCCGCCAAAGCGAACGGTATCCCAGACGGGATGATTGACGCCGCGCAAAAATCGCCGGTGTACAAATTCGTAAAAGAATGGCGCCTCGCGCTGCCGCTGCACCCCGAATTTCGCACCATGCCGATGTTGTTTTACGTTCCGCCGATGCTCCCCGTGTTGGCGAAAATCAAGGACGGCAAATACGATAACGCCGATGTTGCCAGCAAGAGTCTGGCGCCGCTCTTGAGCTCGTTGGAACGGGCGCGCCTCCCCTTGCAATATATGGCGAGTCTCTTTTCGGCGGGGAACGATGAAGTTGTGGCGGCTTCGTATCGTAAATTAATCGCGGTGCGAATCTATATGCGCCATAAAACCGTCGGAGATATTTCGGAAGAAGAAGCGTTAGAGGCGTTAAGAGCGGGCGGCACAACCGCTGAAGAGGTCGAAGCGATTTATCAGTTGACCGCCAAACCCACGATGGAAGAACGTTTTGTGGTTCCGCCGCTCGCGCGCGAAGTCGCCATCGAACAGACGATAGACCCATTCACGCGCAAACGCGAAGGCGGTTTTGGCTTTCGTCATGCGCCGCAGCGGGGAGGATAAATATGATTGGCGAACCGATTAAAGGGCGCGTCTTTTGGCTCTTTGGCGAATTGCTCGATTATCCTCGCTCCGAGCGCATCGGCATAGCTGCCGAATGCGCTGCGCTCGTCGCCGGACGCAGCGCGGAAGCGGCTGCGCTCTTGCGCGAGTTTGAAGCATTCGCCGCGACAACTACGCTATCTCAACTGGAAGAAGTGTACACCGCCGTCTTTGAACTTGACGCGACTTGTCATCCCTACGTCGGCTATCATCTCTTTGGCGAATCGTACAAACGCAGCACGTTTCTCTTGGCGTTAAAAGAGCTCTATCGCCCCTATGCCATTGAATATGGCGCGGAATTGCCTGACCATCTGGCGGCGCTCTTGCGTTTTCTCGCCGTAAATGATGACGCGACCGAGACCGAAGAAATTATTCGTGAAGCGCTGCATCCGACCTTGAAAAAGATGCTCAAGGGCAGCGACGAAGAACTACCCGACCCCGATATTCCTAAACCGCGCGCCAAAGGCGATGAATATCGGTGCGTGTTGGAAGCTCTGCGCATGACGCTTTTGACTGTGGCTCTGGATGACGCGTCCTTGCTGAACGAAGAGACTGTTGAATATGCTATGCCGACGGCATATGCTTGAAAGGAGAAATGACGATGTTTGACATTGTGCTGTTCGCAGTCTTTCCATATGTGGCGGTGATTATTGCCGTCGTCGTGGGGCTTTACCGTTACTTTAATGACCGTTTCACCTATTCGAGTCTCTCGTCGCAGTTCCTTGAGAATCGAATCTTGTTCTTTGGCACAGTGCCGTGGCATTACGGCGTTATCATTATTTTGAGCGCGCATCTATTCGCGTTTCTCGTGCCTGTCCTGTGGGGCGATTTGATTGCGGACCAGACGCGCCTCTATATCATGGAACTGACCGGTTTGTCTCTGGCGTTGATGTCAATCGTCGGCATCACGATTCTCATCGCCCGCCGATTTCGCAATGTGCGCGCCAAAGCTGTCATGTCGTTCATGGATTGGGTCTTGTTATTCGCGCTGCTCACACAGGTCATTTTAGGTTTTTGGACCGCGCTCGTGTATCGCTGGGGTTCGGATTGGTATCTGCATACCGCCGTGCCATGGCTATATTCGCTGCTCCTGCTCAATCCGGAAATCCAGCATGTCACGGCGTTGCCGTGGGAAGTAAAGTTTCACATGCTGGGCGGCTTTTTGCTCGTCTTGCTCTTTCCGTTTACGCGCTTGGTGCATATCGTCACATATCCGCTCACCTATCTGTGGCGTCCCATCCAAGTCGTAATTTGGAATCGTCGTGTCGCTAAATAACTGTTGTTACGCATTGCGCTAAAAAAAATTTTACAAACGTAGGACAAATTCAAGTTTGTTCTACCTCTGCGTAACGCGAGTAAACAAGATGAAAGAGCTGGACGAGCTTTTGCGACGCTGCGCCGCCCGACACTCGCGCTTGTGTCCGCGCCAAGTGTTGGGCGCGCGCATGGGCGGTTATGCCGGTGACTTGCTCGGATTGGAATTGCCGCAGTCGGACAAGCGGTTGCTCGTCATTGTCGAGACGGACGGCTGCGCGGCGGATGGCATCGTCGAGGCGACGGGCTGCTCGGTGGGGCGGCGCACGCTGCGCGTTCAAGATTACGGCAAAGTCGCGGCGGTGTTTGTGGACACCGAAACCGGGCGCGCGGTGCGGATTGCGCCGCGGCATGATGCGCGCGTCATGGCGCGTGATTATGCGCCGCAAACGTGCGACCGCTGGGAGGCGCAACTCGTTGGCTATCAGTTAATGCCGGACGATTTGCTGTTGGTATATCAATGGGTCGAGTTGAACACTTCCATTGAGAAGATTATCGGACGCGCGGGCGTCCGCGTGACCTGTCAACAATGCGACGAAGAAATCATGAACGGACGTCAAGTTGTCTATCATGCTAAAACACTGTGTCAGAGTTGCGCGGGTTCATCCTATTATCATTCGCTGACGGCGGAGATTGCTCAAGCGGATAGTTTGAACAATTTGTTTCCCGAGACGGAAGGGAGATTATGCCGATGACTGAACAGTCCCGCGCATATCGAGCTCTAGGGATGAGCGCTTTGGCGTTTACCGTGTGCTTTGCCGCATGGACGATGAATGGCGTGCTGGTCACGTTTCTGGTGGACAAAGGCATATACCCATGGACCACCGCCGAGATGGGCTGGCTCATTGGTATTCCCGTGTTGACGGGCGCGGTGATGCGTATGCCGATTGGCGTGATTACCGATAAATATGGCGGGCGCATCGTATTTCCAATCTTGATGCTAATCGCCGCCGTCCCGATGTTTTTGACCAGTTACGCTAACTCGTTTGGCGCATTTATGTTGGCGGGGTTGTGTTTTGGCTTGAGCGGCGCGGGTTTTGCGGCGGGCATCGCCTATGTTTCGCTCTGGTTCAAACGTGAACAGCAAGGCACGGCGCTGGGAATTTTTGGCGTTGGCAATGTTGGCGCGGCGTTTACGAGTATTGGCGCGCCGCTGATCTTGGGAATCATTACAAGTCAGGGGACTGATTTGGACGGGTGGCGGACGCTGCCCAAAATCTATGCGCTTTTGTTAGTCATCACGGCGGTTATTTTTTATATTGTGGCGCCGACCAAATTGGTCGAACAGACGCGTACGCAAACGCTCGCGCAGCGTCTGTCCCCGCTCAAGAACATTCGAGTTTGGCGTTTTGGCTTGTATTATTTTTTCGCGTTCGGCGGTTTTGTCGGTCTATCGCTGTGGTTGATTCCGTATTATGTGAATGTATATTCGATGAGCTTGGTTACCGCCGGTTTGATTGCCGCGATTTTTAGTTTGCCGGCGGCGCTCATTCGGATTTTTGGCGGCTGGGCGGCGGATAAATGGGGCGCGCGGACGATTATGTATGGCGCGCTGGGCATTGGATTGATTTGTTTGATTCTCTTGTTTGTGCCGCGCATGGAGATTTCCCTGCCCGGCGAGAGTATCTCGGCAAGCCGCCCCGGCATAGTCACTGCGATTAAAGATGACGAAATCGTCGTCGGTCAAGACGAATACAAATTCGACCCCAAGTTAGATGTTAGAGGATTGCATAATGACAAAGGCGAGTTCTTGCTCGTTTTTCCCATCGTCTCGACTTGGGACGAGCCCGTTGTGCAAATAGGCGACAAGGTGGAAAAGGGTCAGATGCTCGCGCGCGGCGTCAGCCACATTTATTTTCAGGCGAATGTGTGGATTTTTACCGGCTTGATTTTTATCGTCGGCATCATGATGGGCATGGGGACCGCCGCTGTTTTCAAACACGTCGCCGATTATTTTCCAACAAACGTAGGCGTGGTCGGCGGCACTGTGGGCGTCTTGGGCGCGCTCGGCGGATTCTTTAGCCCGCTCATTTTTGGCTATCTTCTTTCCATCACCAAGATCTGGACTACAACTTGGATTTTTTTAGCGTTCGTGGCTTTAATTTCGCTGCTTTGGATGCACTTTGTCGTTCGGGGCATGGAACGCGCAACCGCTTCCACCCCAGTCCGACGGATGGAAGAAACAAGTTTGGAGAATCCACGCCAATCCGAACCGTTGCCATGACCATCGAGACTCGATTATGCCTCCACGTAATTTACGCGGTGTAACCAGCTCGTCGGGTAGAGCGGCGCGTTTGAATCTGGCTGTCGTGCGAACCGAGATTCGAGACCTGTCGCCGGCGTATTTTGCGCTCGTGATGGCGACGGGGATTGTCTCCATCGCCGCGCATTTTTTAGATTTACAATTTATCGCCATCGCGTTGTTTTGGCTCAATGTCATTGCGTATCTGATCTTGTGGGTGATGACGATTCTGCGCGTGATTTGGTATCGCCGTGAATTCTTGCATGACATGGCAGACCATCAGCGCGGACCCGGCTTTTTTACGCTTGTCGCGGCGACCTGTTTGCTGGGCGGGCAGTTTATCCGCATTTTGGATAATTATTTTATCGCGGCGATTTTATGGGTTTTGGGCGTAGCTCTCTGGGTTGGCTTGACCTATATCATCTTTACCGTTTTTACGGTCAAAGAAAATAAACCGTCGTTGGCGGAGGGAATTTCCGGCGCCTGGCTGCTTGCGGTTGTGGCTACGCAAGCCATCTCGGTCTTGAGCGCGCTGCTGGCGGCGCACTGGGCGCAACCGTATCGGCTTGAAACAAATTTTTTGGCATTGTCCATGTGGCTATGGGGCGGGATGCTCTACATTTGGATGATCTCGCTCATCTTTTATCGTTACACTTTTTTTAAATTTTTTCCGGGCGATTTATCGCCGCCGTATTGGATTAACATGGGCGCGATGGCAATCTCGGCGCTCGCCGGCGGTTTGCTTATCTTGAACAGCCCCGACGCGCCGTTTCTCAACTCGCTGTTACCCTTTCTCAAAGGTTTTACGATTTTTTATTGGGCTACTGGCACTTGGTGGATTCCTATGCTGGTCATCTTGGCGGTTTGGCGACATCTTTACAAACGTTTTCCACTCGAATACGACCCGCTCTATTGGGGCGCGGTCTTTCCGCTCGGCATGTATACCGTCGCTACCTTTCAAATCGGCCAGTCCATGGAACTGGAATTCCTATATTTTATCTCGCATAATTTTATATACCTCGCGCTGTTGGCGTGGCTCGTGACATTCGCGGGCTTGCTTCGTCGCATCGGCAACAAACTATTTTTTAGCGCGCCCCTGTCAAGTTAATTCACGTTGCGCGCGACCATATAATTTAAAATTGAACTGATGAAAACGCGAACGGGTAAATAAATATGCACAAGCCAAATCGAAAAGTGGCGCTCGGCAATGAAGCCATCGCGCGCGGCCTTGTCGAAGCGGACGTGAATGTCGTCACGGGCTACCCTGGCACTCCGAGCTCGGAAATTATTCCCGAAATCATTGCGCTCAAAAAAGAATTCGCGCTCAACACCTATGTCGAATGGTCGGTGAACGAAAAGGTCGCGTTCGAAGTCGCGCTCGCGGCGAGTTGGGCGCGCAAACGCGCGGCAGTGACGATGAAACAGGTGGGCTTGAACGTCGCCAGCGACCCTTTGTTGAATTCGGCATATTCGGGCGTGGTGGGTGGCTTGCTCTTGATTGTGTGCGATGATCCCGGCGCCTATTCTTCGCAAACGGAGCAGGATACGCGGCTCTTTGCGCTCTTTGCCAAAATCCCGGTATTCGATCCTGCGACGCCGCGTCAAGCCAAAGAGCTGATCGCTGCCGCGTTTGAACTTTCGGAAAAATATCGTATCCCTGTCATCCTGCGTTCTTCGCTGCGCGTATCTCACGCGCGCCAAAATATTTCGCTCGAACCCATTATTCATTCCGCGCGTCACGCTAACTTTGTCAAAGACCCGACGCACTGGGCTGCCACGCCGCGCTTGCGCGTGCAGCTGCATCAAGAATTGAATGACAAACTCGCCCGCATCGAACAAGAGTTTGAAACATCCCAATTTAATTTTGAAATTCAAAATGCGGGATTTGAAATTGGGCCTGCGGCATTCAAAAATCGCAAAGCGGAAAGCAAAAAGCGTAAAGCAAAAAACAAAAATCGAAAATTCCCTCTCGGCATTCTCGCCGCCGGCGTTCCCGCCGCGACCGCGCAAGAATTATTGCAAGAATTTGACGCGCCCATTCCGCTGCTCCAAATCAGCACAGTGTATCCGCTGCCGCAAAAACGCGTCGCTGAATTTCTAGCGTCTTGCGAGCGCGTGCTGGTATTGGAAGAACCTGACGCCGCGATGGAAACGCAGCTGCCCGACCGCCGCGCCGTGCTTGGACGCCTCGACGGCACGATTCCAAACGCGGGCGAGCTCACGCCGGATGTAATCGCGCCGATTCTCGCGCGCCTTTTGCGTCAAGCGGGTTTGCTGCCGGAAACGACCGAATCCGCTTTGCCCGCGTGGCATAGCGCGTTGGAAGATTTGAAATTGCCCGCGCGCGGTCCGCGTCTCTGTCCCGGCTGCGGTCATCGCTCCGCGTTCTATACAATTCGCCGCACCTTTCCCGGCGCGTTCTATACGAGCGATATTGGCTGCTATACGCTAGGCATCAACTTGCGCGCGGTGGATACCGTCGTGGACATGGGCGCGGCGATTACGATTGCGAGCGGTTTGTATCAAGCATATCGCCTCGACAACAAAACGAAACCCATCGTCGCGACGATTGGCGATTCCACTTTTATTCATTCGGGCGTCACCGGCTTGGCGAATGCGGTGCATACGGGCGCGCGTTTTATCTTGGTCATTCTCGATAACAGCACGACGGCGATGACGGGCTTTCAACCCACCGCGCATCAAACGCAGTTGGCGGATGGCACAGAAGGCGCGCGCGTCGGCATCCCCGATTTAGCGCGCGCGTGCGGCGTAAAATTTTTGCGGACGGCGGACCCGTACGAACTCGATGCTTTTCAACACATTTTGAAACAAGCGGATGAATTTACGCGCGCGCCCGATGGCGGCATCGCCGTCATCATCGCGCAGCGGCCATGCGTGTTGAATGATCGTTCGCCAATTGACGCGCAGCCCATTCGCGTCGAAGTGACGGACGAATGTGACGGTTGCAAGTATTGTCTCGTCGCATTCGAATGTCCCGCGCTGGTGATGAATGTGAAAACGAACAAAGTCGAAATCAATTATCAAACGTGCGTGGATTGCGGACAGTGCATTGATTCGTGTTATAAAGGTTTCATCGTGGAATCGAAACCGATGACGATTTTGGAACTCGCGGAAAAAGTGGGGAGCGAGAAGGGACAGGTGGCGTAAGCGAATTCGGATTTGGCGATATGTGATTCGGAAATTAAAATGGATGCGAAAATTTTGCTGGCTGGCATTGGTGGGCAAGGTGTTTTATTCGCGCACAATGTTTTGGCGGAATGCGCGCTGGCGCAAGGATTTAACGTGACGGGCGCGGAAACGCACGGCATGAGCCAACGCGGCGGCGCGGTCGTTTCGCATTTGAAAATTGGCGACACCTCTGCGCCGATGATTCGACACGGCACAGCCGATTTTGTGATTGCGTTCGATACGGTGGAAGCGTACCGCGCGCTCCCTTTTTTGAAACGCGGCGGCGCGCTTGTCGTCAATGCCGCGCCCGAAACATTTCCCGACGCGCGCGTACAATCCCAACTCGACGCGTGGAACATTAGCGTACACGCGTGCGACGCGGACGGCATCGCGCGCAAGCTGGAACGCGCGTCGGCGGCGAATGTGGCGCTGCTCGGTTTTGCGGTAACCTGCGCCAATTTTCCATTCAACGCCGAAAGCGTGCGCGCCGCGATTCATCGCGTCGCGCATCCGCGTTACGCCGCCTTGAATGATCAAGCGTTTGAAACAGGAAGAACGAGAGACTGGCGGTTGGAGGTCAGCGATTAGAGATTAGAGACTAGAGATTAGAAAAAAATCTCCAGTCTCTAGGCTCCAATCTCCGCTACATGAAACCATTTACTTTTTTCTCACCGCGCACTCTCGCCGAAGCGTCGCGCATTCTCGCCGACCACAACGGCAACGGACGCGCGCTCGCGGGCGGGACCGATTTGTTGATTCGGATGAAACGCGGACAGTGGACACCGCGCGCCGTCGTCAGCCTGAATCGCATCGCGGGTTTGAACGAAATCGCGTTGAACGGCGAATTGAAACTCGGCGCGCGCGTAACGCTGAATCAACTGATTCGCTCGCCCATCATCCGCGAATATTTTCCCGTACTCGCTGCAACCGCGCGCAATATGGCAGGCGTCCAAGTGCGTACGCTCGCGACCGTCGGCGGGAATTTGTGCAACGCGTCGCCGTCCGCCGATATGTCGCCGCCGCTGATGGCGTTGAACGCGCGCGCGGTCATTGTCGGCGCCGCGGGTGAACGCGTCGTGTCGCTGGACGAATTTTTTGTCGGCCCCGGCAAATCGGTTTTACAGTCCGATGAAATTTTGCGCGAACTCATTGTGCCGTATAACTCGCGCGCGGCGCGCGCGTCGTACAAAAAATTGGAACATCGCGCGGCGATGGATATTGCGATGGTGGGCGTCAGCGTCGCGGTGGAATTTCAGAAAGCGGAATTTGGAAATCGAAACTGCGCGGATGCGCGAATCGTTCTCGGCGCGGTGGCTCCGACGCCCTTGCGCGCGAAACGCGCCGAAGAAATTTTACGCGGCAATATTCTAAATAAAGAAAACATCGCGCACGCGGCGCGCGTCGCGGCGGAAGAGGCGCGACCGATTGATGATGTGCGTTCCAGCGCATGGTATCGCCGCGAAATGGTTGAGGCGCTGACGCGGCGACAATTGATGGAGATTAGAGACTTGAGACTGGAGATTGGAGATTGAATCGTGCAGCAACTTTATATTTCATTGACAGTCAATGGCGACGTTCACGAATTAAACATTGAACCGCGCCGCACGTTAATGGAAATTTTGCGCGAAGATTTGGAATTGCATGGCACGCACGAGGGTTGCGGCAGCGGCGATTGCGGCGCGTGCACGGTGCTGCTTGACAATGAACCCGTGCCGTCGTGTCTCGTGCTTGCGGCGGACGCGGACGGGCGCCAAGTTGTCACGGTCGAAGGATTGGTGCAAAACGGCGAGCCGCACGCGGTTCAAAAAGCGATCGTTACGCACGGCGGCACTCAATGCGGTTACTGCACGCCGGGGATTGTGATTTCGTCGGTCGCGCTGCTCAATGAAAATCCGCATCCGAACGAACTTGAAGCGCGCGAAGCGATTGCGGGCAATCTATGCCGCTGCACCGGATATCAAAAAATTGTGGATGCGATCGTGGCGGTGGGACGTGAATAATTATTCTGTAATCGGCAAACGCGTGCCCAAACTCGATGCGTTGGATAAAGCGACAGGGCGCGCGCAATATGGCCATGACCTTAATTTGCCCGGCATGCTCGTCGGCAAAATTTTGTACGCCAATGTGCCGCACGCGCGCATTCTCAATATTGACATTTCACGCGCGGAAAAGGTGCGCGGCGTCAAAGCCGTTATCACGGGCGAACATAATCCCGTGCATAAATTCGGCTATGGCGCGGATAACACGCCGCTCAAAGCGGACAAGGTGCGCAGTCGCCGCGATGAAGTGGCTGCCGTCGCGGCGATGGACGATGACGCGGCGAACGAAGCGTTGGCATTGATTCGCGTCGAATACGCGGAATTGCCGCCGTTGTATTCGGCGGAAGCCGCGCTCGCGGCGGGCGCGCCGTTGGTGCATGAGGAACGCGCCAACAATTTATTCTTACGCTACAATTATGCGCATGGCGACGCGGAACGCGCGTTTGACGACGCGGACGAAATTGTGGAAGAAGAATATTTTTTGCCCTATGTCACGCACGCGGCGATGGAGACCTCTTTTGCGCTCGCCGTGTTTGATTTGCAAAATCGTTTGACGATGTGGAGCACGACGCAAATTCCTTTTCTCTTGCAGCGCGATTTATCCGAAGCGCTGGGGATGCCCGGGCGCGATATTCGGATCATCCAACCGACCATCGGCGGCGCGTTCGGACGCGGCTTGGATGTTTATCCGTTCGAGCCGATTTGCGCGCTCTTGGCAAAACACAGCGGCAAGCCCGTGCGCCTCGCGTTTACGCGCGACGAAGAATTTTTCGCCACCGCAACGCGTCAACCCGCGCACGTGAAAATGCGCACCGGCGTGAAACGCGATGGCACGTTGTGGGCGCGCGACGCGAGCGTTTTGCTTGACGCGGGCGCGTACATTTCGTGGGGCGCGGTGACGCCGCTAGTGATGATGGAGACGACCGCGAGTTTGTATCGGGTGCCGCACGCGAAATTTGTGGCGGACGTCGTGTATTCGAACAATCCGCCGACGGGCGCGATGCGCGGTTATGGCAATCCGCAATCCACCTTTTTTGTCGAAACGCAAATGGACATGCTTGCGGAAAAACTCGGCATGGACCCTGTCGAATTTCGTTTGAAAAACGCGAATATTCCGAATTCAGAAACGCCGCAAGGTTTGAAAATTACAAGTTGCGGTTTGCGCGAATGTATCACCGAAGTGGCGGAGAGAATTGGATGGGAACGACGGTCATCGGTAAGCAGTAATCAGTTATCAGTAGTCAGTAATCAGTCATCAGTCAGCAGTAATCAATCTCCAGTCTCCAATCCCCAATCTCCAATTCGTCGCGGCATCGGCATCGCCTGCACGCTCAACGTCGGCGGCGGCGCGCGCATTTATCGCAGTGACGGCTGCGGCGCGACCGTCAAAGTGGATGATTTCGGGCGCGTGACGCTTATTTCGGGTTCGACGGAAATCGGTCAAGGTTCGGAAACCGCGCTCGCGCAAATTGTGGCAGAAGTATTGGGTGTGCGCGTGGACGATGTGACCGTCATCAATTCCGATACGTCGGTGAAACCGTGGGACGTTGGCACGCACGCGAGTCGCACGACCTTTATCGCGGGCAATGCGGCATGGATTGCGGCGAATCAGGTGCGCGAAAAAATTCTTGATCATGCCGCGCAGATGTTGAATGTTTCGCCTAATCATTTGGAAATGCGCGATGGCATGGTGCGCGTGCAAGGCGACGCGGCAGGCAAGGGCATCGCGTATGACAAAGTGGTGCGCGCGATGCACTATCGCGAAGATGGCAACGTCGTGAGCGGCACGGGCTGGTACGACCCGCCCACAAAACTTGTGGATAAAGACACGTACAAGGGAAATATTTCTGCCGCGTATGGCTTTGGCGCGCAAGCGGTTGAAATCGAAGTGGATACGGAAACGGGCCAAGTGCGCGTTTTGAAAATTGTCGCCGCGCATGATGTGGGGCGCGCGATTAATCCGATGTATGTCGAGGGGCAAATTGAAGGCGGCGCGCAAATGGGCGTCGGTTATGCGTTGAGCGAAGAATTGCAAGTGCGCGAAGGACGCA
This sequence comes from Anaerolineae bacterium, assembly GCA_021463195.1. Lineage (GTDB taxonomy): Bacteria > Chloroflexota > Anaerolineae > UBA4142 > SHND01 > SHND01. Next base: position 51,722 of record JAJTXZ010000012.1, on the reverse strand, counting down.
TCTTGAACCCGTCGCTGTTGGATTATCGGATGCCCACCGCGCTCGATATGCCGCCGATTGAAAGCGTGATTATAGAAACGGCGGACCCGGAAGGACCCTTCGGCGCCAAAGGCGTTGGCGAAATGGGCGGTAATCCGACCGCCGCCGCGATTGCGAACGCGCTGTACAACGCGGTGGGTATTCGTATGAATCAACTGCCGATGACGGGGGAAAGAGTTCTGCGCGCGTTAAAGGAAAAAGAGAGAATGGAGAATGGAGACTAGAGACTAGAGAACCGAGAATTTGGAATTTGGAATTTGTAATCAATAATCAATCACCCAATCTCCAAGTTCCAATCTCTAGTCTCCCGTCTCTCTCACTAACGCTGATGCAAAACATCCGTCTCAACCCCAATCTTCTCAACGTCCCCCTCTACGTCGCGGGCAAGCCGATTGAAGAGGTGCAAGAGGAATATGGCTTGACCGAAGTGGTGAAACTCGCGTCGAATGAGAATCCGCTTGGCTTGTCGTCCATCGCGCGCGCGGCGTTTGAGCAAGCGTTGGCGGAAGCGCATCATTATCCCGCGCTGGGCGACCGCGCTTTGCGGCGCAAGCTCGCGGCGCTGCACAACGCGCAGCACAACGCGACATTTACCCAAGATAATTTTTTGACGGGCAACGGCATCAGCGATGTGCTGCGCATGATTACGGAAGCGTTTATCTTTGACGGCGGCGAGATGGTGATTTGTTCGGCGACCTTTCCGCTGTATCGCATTTTGAGCGCCCAGTACGGCGGCAAAACCATCGCCGTGCCGCACAAACATTATCATCACGATTTGCCCGCGATGCTTGACGCGATTACGTCCGATACGCGGCTCGTGATTTTCTGCAATCCGAACAATCCGACCGGCACGTTGATTTCGCGCGATCATGTGGAAGAATTTATGGCGCGCGTGCCGCCGCATGTCATCGTCGTCTTTGACGAATCGTATTATGAAATCGTCGAAGATCCGCGCTATTCCAACGCGGCGGAATATATCCAACAGGGCCGCGATCAAGTTTTGCTTTTGCGCGGTTTTTCCAAAGTGCACGGCATGGCGAATTTGCGACTCGGTTACGCGCTCGGCACGCGCGCGATGATTGAATATTTACGTCACGCGCAGCTCACCTTTAACACTGGCGATCCCGTTTTATATGCGGCGATTGCGGCGCTTGATGACCGCGCGCACATCGAAAAGGTGCGCGCGTTGATTGCGGCGGAAAAACATTTTTTGTACGAGGGTTTGTCCGATTTGGATTTGACGTTCATTCCCACCGCCGCGAATTTTGTTTTGCTCGTGGATTTGCCGCGTGAGGCAAAATACATTTACGAAGCATTGCTCCGACGCGGCGTCATCGTGCGCGTCCCCACCGGTTTCGGCTTGCCTGACGCGCTGCGCGTTTCGATTGGCACGCACGCCGAAAACGAAAAATTCCTGAGCGCGCTCAAAGATGTATTGCGCAATACGGACAGCGCTTGACAAGCCGCGCATAACACAAAGCACGCGAATTTTTTAATTCGCTTCGCGGCGTGTTGTGTCGCGCGTGGACAAAAAAAAATGACTTTTGTAAAACGCATCGAACGCGTCGCGCTCGCGGTGCCAAATCTGGAAGCGGCGCGCGCGTATTTTGAACAATGTTTCGGCGCGGAATTCTCGCCCGAAGAAAATATCGAAGACATGGGCATTCGCTATCAGCCGTTTCGAGTTGGCGAAAGCATGATGGAACTTTTGGAGGCGACGCGCGACGATTCGCCAGTGGCGAAATTTATCAAAGCGCGCGGCGGGCCCGGCGTGCATCACATCACCTTTGAAGTGGACGACCTCGACGCGGCGATCGCGGAATTTGAACAGCGCGGCGGCAAAATCGCGTATCGCCACACCTACGCGCCCGGCGTCACGTTTGAAGGCAAACTGTGGCGCGAAGCGTTCGTGCATCCCAAAGACGCGTTTGGCGTTCTCATTCATCTCGCCGAGAAAAAACCCGCGTGAGTAAGGGCGAAGCATTGACAGGCGCGAACGCGACTTGATTCACCAACGCGAATGTCAATGCTTCGCCCCTACCAATCGCAAAATGGATTCCTTTTCCCATCTCACCGTCCTCTCGCTTGAACAGGCGACGACGCTGCCGTACTTGACGATGCATCTCGCGCAGGAAGGGGCGCGCGTGATTCGCGTCGAGAATCCGCCGCGCGGCGACCCGAATCGCTGGATTGGCGCGAACGCGTTGGGCGAAGAAGGGATGAACATTTATTTTTTCCCCAATAACGCGGGCAAAGAAGCGCTTACGCTCAATCTCGCGTGTCAAGAGGGGCGCGAAATTTTGCACGCGCTGATTCAAAAGTTGCCAGTGGATATTTTCGCCACGAATCAGCGTCCGAAAGATTACGCGAAACTGGGCATTGATTACGAAACGCTGCGCGCGTTGAAACCTGATTTGATTTGGGTGGGCATCACCGGTTTTGGTCCCGACAGCAATGAACCCGCGTACGACCCGGTGATTCAAGCGCGCGCGGGCTGGATGGACATTACGGGCGAACCGGACGGCGCACCGATGGTGTTTGGTCTGCCGCTGGTGGATTTGGGCGCAGGCGAACAGGGCTATGGACAAGTGATGCGCGCGTTGTATCTGCGCGAACGCACGGGCAAAGGTTCGCGCGTTGATATTTCGATGTTACAGAGCGCGGTGTCGTGGATGGTCAGCCCGTTCTTGCTCGCCAATGATTTTAACCAAAACGTTTCGCGGCGCGGCAACACGCATCAATTTTTCGGACCTGTTTCGGTGTATCCCACGCGCGACGGATTCATTTACATCGCCGTCGGCAACGACAAGCAGTGGGCGAACATTGCCGCGACGCAAGAATTTAAACAACTCGCGCTCGAAAAATATGAACGCAACGCGGGACGCATGGCAGACCTTAAAGAGTTGAATCACGCGCTTGCCCAAGTCATGCAAACGCGCGCGACAAACGAATGGCTCGAATTTTTCAACGCGCTCGGCGTTCCGGTCTCGCGCGTCAACACGATGCGCGAAACGATTGCGGAACCAGCGGTGCAGCGCAACCTGCTCACCGCGCACGACGCGCAAACGAATACGACCCTGCGCTTTCCCGCGCCCGTCGTCGTCACCGAACATTTGCGCGCGCAAAAGATGCAAATCAAATTTCCTCCGCGTCTCGGCGAGGACAATGAGAAAATTTTCGGCGCGCTGGGGTATGATGCGCGCGAGTTAAAGGAACGCGGCGTGATTTGAGAAAAGAGAGTAGAGACTGGAGATTAGAGATTTCATCAGTCTCCAATCTCCAATCTCCAATCTCCAATCTTTTCATGGATTTCCAACTTTCTCCCGAACACATCGCTTTTCAAGAATCCGTCGCCGATTTTGTGGCGCGTGAGGTGACGCCGCGCATTGGCGCGATGGAAGAACGGCAGACGCTCGACGCGGAATTGTTTCAACGCATCGGCGCGCTCGGTTATTTCGGTTTGCGCTATCCCGAAGAGTACGGCGGCGCGAACGGCGACGCGTTGATGTTTGCGCTGATGCTCGAAGAATTCGCGCGCGGTTACTTGTCGCTCGCGGCGGCGGTGATGATGCAGTGTTTGATGGGGACGACGTTTATTTTTCGCTACGGCTCGCAAGAACAAAAACAGCGTCTGCTCGTGCCGGCGATACGCGGCGAAAAAATTGGCACAATCGCGATGACGGAACCGAACGCGGGCAGCGACCTCGGCGCGATTACGACGCGGGCGGTGCGCGACGGCGACGATTATATTTTGACGGGGACGAAAACTTTTATCACCTCCGCGACGCGCGCCGATTTTTTCAGCATCGCCGCGAAAACAAATCCCGACGCGGGTTTCAAAGGGATTGACATGTTCCTCGTCGAAAAAGGAACGCCCGGACTCGCCGTGAGCAAAAAAATTCCGAAAGTGGGCGTCGTCGCGTCCGAGACGGCGGAAATCACGCTCGACGGCGTGCGCGTGCCAAAAGAAAATTTATTCGGCGGCAAAGAGGGTTCGGGTTTCGGCGCGCTGCGCGCGACGTTGAATGAAATTCGCGTCATGACGGGCGCGTTGGGCATTGGGCTGGCGCGCGCGGCGCGCGATGAAGCGCTGCGTTATTCGCAAGAGCGCAGCGCGTTCGGTCACAAGATTGGCGACTTTCAGGCGATTCAACACAAACTCGCGGACATGGAAGTCGGCATTGAAACGTCGCGCTGGATGGTGTATTACGCCGCGTGGCTGCTCGACCAAAAACGCGCGTGCAACAAAGAGGCGGCGATCGCGAAACTTTTTCCAACCGAACACGCGGCGAAATGCGCGGACGAAGCGACGCGCGTTTTCGGCGCGTATGGCATGGCGATGGAAATGACGCCGCAGCGTTTGTACCGCGATTCGCGCTTTTTATTGTACGGCGGCGGCACGAGCGAACTTTTGAAAAATATTATCGCGAAAGAGATGGGGATGTAGCAGTGGAGATTGGAGACTGGAGATTAGAGATTGCTTCGTTCCTCGCAATGACACTCTCCAATCTCTAGTCTCTAGTCTCCTTTGCAACGGAGGCGATTGTGTCAAATAAAGCGCGCGGGTTGATGTTTGATGAATTCAAGGTGGGCGATGTTTTTGTTTCGCAGGCGCGGACGGTGACGGAAGCGGATGTGGTGACGTTCGCGGGCGTGTCGGGCGATTTCAATCCACTGCACACCGACGCCGAATTTGGCAAGACGACGCCGTTCGGCGAACGCATCGCGCACGGCATGTTGATTGCGGCAATGTCAACGGGCATGGCGAATTGGCTTGGGATTTTTGAAGGCACGACGATTGCGCTGATGGAGCAGGTGATTCAATACAAGGGCGCGGTGAAATTTGGCGACACGGTGCATTTGGAATTGACCGTCGCGGAGAAAAAAGAATCGTCGAAAGCGGACCGCGGCGTGGTGATTTTTACGACGCGCGTATGCAATCAAGAAAATAAAGCGGTGATTGAAGGAACGTGGACGACGTTGATGAAACGCTAACAAGACCTGACAGGTTTCTATCGCGTGCGCGTGGGATACACCAGACGCGTTGTACATCGCGCTTTCGCCAAGTAAAACGTACGCCTTGAAAACCTGTCAGGTCTCTAACGCGATGGATTCAGCGCGGGATTACACGTATAAATGAAAATATTTTGAACGGGGAGAAAATCGGCGTCGGTGGTGACGAGGTGAGTGAGTTTGTATTGGCGCATTGTGGCGAGATGCAGCGCGTCGCGCGGCAGTAGATAAAAATCGCGCATGTTGTTCAAGGCGAGGCGCGGCGTGCGTGAACCGATTGTGACGACGCGCACGCGTGGATTCGCGTAAATGTCGTCGCTGATTTTTTCGAGACGGTCAATGTAATTGACAATCACACGCGGATTATCGTTCACGACGCGCCAAAATGACTTGCCTGAATAATCATCTTGGATCATGAGCTGCAAGAGAACAAACCAAGCTTCATCAAGCGCAAGCGTTGAAACGTAGGAGAGCGTTTCGCTATTGTCGAGGCGCGCGCCAAATTCGACGCACTCGGAGTGCCAACGCGCATCGGCGTGGGCAAAATTGATGATAAAGCTCGAATCCCAATAGAGCGCGGTTGGCAGCGCGCTATTGAAATCAATAACCCAAGTTTTTTTTGCCTTCGAGTTGTTCATAACCATGATGTTCCATGAAATCTTCGATTTGGATGACCTGCTCTGACTTGCTTTTGATGGCGCCTGCCCAGTCCATTAACTTGGCATCGCGTCGCTTACGTTTGCGCGTCCCATTCGAGGGCCGTCCACGCGTGGTCCGTTTTCCGTTTTTGTGAATTTTCAGCACGCCATTCCGCACGCGCACGCTGACTTTTTGCCCGGAGCGCAGACCCAACTCGCGGCTTAATTGTCTGGGCAGCGTCAAGACGGGTTCGCTGGAAACCTGAACTGTAACATCCGAAACAACCGATTGCGTTTTCATAATTTTTACCTCTCGATAAAATTGTAACATAGCGAATTGGATTACGCAATGAAATTTTTACGGAGCAGAAAATGAAACTACAAGACAAGGTTGCTTTAATCACCGGCGGCGGCAGCGGCATCGGACGCGCGACGGCAATATGTTTTGCGAATGAAGGCGCGCGCGTCGTCGTATGCGACATGGACGAAGCGGGCGCGAATGAAACGGCGCAAATGATTAACGATAGCGGCGGACAATGTATCGCCGTCATCGGCAATGTGGCGGAACGCGCGGACGCGCAAAAAATCGTTGATGCCGCGCTGGAAAAATTTGGACGGCTCGACATTCTCATCAACAACGCGGGCATCACGCGCGACGCGTTGACGTTACGCATCAAAGACGGCGAAACGAAAATGATGAGCGACGAGCAGTGGGACGCGGTGTTGGGCGTGAACTTGAAAGGCACGTGGCTCATGTCGCAGCTCGCGGCAGTTCCGATGATAAAACAAAATTACGGACGCATCGTCAACACCGCGTCGGTCGGCGCGTACGGCAACATTGGGCAGGCGAATTATTCCGCGTCGAAAGCGGGCGTGATTGGCTTGACGAAAACGCATGCGCTGGAATGGGCGCGATTCAATATTCGGGTCAACTGCGTCGCGCCGGGCGCGGTGAAAACGCGCATGACCGCCGCGATTCCCGAAAAATTGCAGACCGCGCTGACCGAACGCATTCCGCTGCGCCGCTTTGCCGAACCGGAAGAAATCGCGCGCGCGCATCTCTTTCTCGTGAGCGATGATTCGAGTTACATCACGGGGCAAGTGTTGGATGTGAATGGCGGCGTGACGGTGGGGCATTGAAAGTAAAAAGTTCAAAGTTAAAAGTTAAAAGCTAAAAGTGGAAACAAGTGTGCGTAGTAGGCGTTCTCTAACGCCGAATCCGAGAAGCGTGAAATGAAATTTGAAAATGTTTTTATCCCGTACGGCGGTTACTGGTCAACGCCGTTTGCGAAATGGCAGGGCAAATTCGCGAATCTGCATCCGATTCGGTTTGCGGGTGAGGTTGCCGCGCGCGCGTTAAAGGAACGGAACATTGACGCGCAAAATTTTGACGCGTTGTTTTTGGGCATGACGGTGCCGCAAAAAGGCGCGTTCTATGCCGCGCCGTGGCTCGCCGCGCTGATTGGCGCGCCGGAAATCACGGGTCCCACATTTTCGCAAGCGTGCGCGACGAGCGCGCGGGTGATTGCCTCTGCCGCGACCGAAATTGAAACGGGGACGCATGAGGCGATTCTCGGCGTCACGCTCGACCGCACGTCGAATGGTCCGCACATTTATTATCCGAATCCGCTCGGACCCGGCGGCAAGGGCGAGACCGAAGACTGGGTGTGGGACAATTTCAACTGCGATCCGCACGCGGGCATTGCGATGATTCAGACGGCGGAAAATGTCGCGCGTGAAAATGACATTTCTAAAGAACAGCAGGACGAAATGGCGCTGCTGCGTTACGCGCAATATCAAGACGCGCTCAAGGACGATGCCGCGTTTCATCGCAAATACATGGTGACGCCGATTGACGTGGGGAACGCGCGCAAAAGCGTTTTGATCCAAGACGACGAAGGAATTTTTCCGACGACGCGCGAAGGTTTGGAAAAATTGAAACCGGTGTTGGATGGCGGCACGGTGACATACGGCGGACAAACATTTCCCGCCGATGGCAACGCGGGGATGATTGTGACGACGCGCGAACGCGCGCGCGAATTGAGCCGCGCTGAAAATATTTCGATTCAACTCGTCGCGGTTGGCACGGCGCGCGCGAAAAAAGGGTTCATGGGCCAAGCGCCCGTGCCTGCCGCGCAGCGCGCGTTAAGCAGCGCGGGAATTTCGCTTGACGATGTGCGCGCGATTAAATCGCACAATCCGTTCGCGGTGAACGATATTTATTTTTGCGAACAGCTGAAGGTGAAACCGGAAGCGATGAACAACTATGGCTCGTCGCTCATCTTTGGACATCCGCAAGGACCGACGGGGATGCGGCTCGTCATCGAGTTGATTGAAGAGCTCGCGCTGCGCGGCGGCGGCTATGGTTTGTTCACCGGCTGCGCGGCGGGCGATACGGCGATGGCGTGGGTGGTGAGGGTTGGAGACTAGAGATTGGAGATTGAAGGCGTGAAACCGATACGTGTATTAATTGCCAAACCGGGACTCGATGGACATGATCGCGGAGCTAAAGTCGTTGCGTTGGCTTTGCGCGATGCGGGGTTCGAAGTGATTTATTCGGGACTGCATCGCACGGTGGAGCAAATCGCCGAAGCGGCGATTCAAGAAGATGTGGATGTCATCGGGCTTTCGATTTTGTCGGGCGCGCATTTGCCGTTGAGCGAAAAAATTTTGGCGCAATTACGCGCGGCGGGCGCGGACATCCCCGTCGTCGTCGGCGGCAACATTCCCGTGCGCGACCATGACGCGCTGCGCGCGCTCGGCATCGCGGGCGTGTTTCCGACAAGCGCCAATTTCGATGAAATCGCGCGCGGGGTGCGCGAGGCGGCGCGCGTGCCATCGAATTGAATTCGATGGCAAAACAATGCGTTTTGAATAAGAACGCGCGCGAATTACGCAAAAGTTCTTTTCGCATTGTTCTTTTAACCGCTTTATTTAGGCGTCGAATTCCTAATTTGTTTGGGCAAGACCTTTCGGATTTTCGAAAACCCGAAAAGTCTATCCACAAATCAAAATGGAATTCGCTCTAGGCGTCGAATTCCATTCGATGGCGCAACTTGAGCTAACAATTCATATGTCAAATAAAACTAGTCGTGAAGTGATTTTGGAATCGGGCATCCCAATCAAACCGGTGTATGGACCCGAAGATGTCGCGCAGATGGAATACACGCGCGATTTGGGCAAACCGGGCGAATTTCCGTTCACGCGCGGGATTCATCCGCTGATGTATCGCGCGCGGCCGTGGACGATGCGGCAGTACGCGGGATTCGGCACGCCCCATGACACAAATGGACGATTTCGTTTTCTTATCGAACACGGACAAAACGCTCTCAACGTCGCGTTCGATTTGCCGACGCAGATGGGACTCGATTCCGATGACCCGCGCGCGCATGGCGAAGTCGGGCGCGTCGGCATGGCGATTGATTCGCTGCGCGACATGGAAGTGGCGTTCGACGGGATTCCGATTGACAAGGTGAGCGTGTCGCTGACCATCAACGCGGTGACGCCGATTATTTTGGCGATGTATCTCGCGGTCGCGGAAAAACAGGGCGTGCCGTTGAACGAGGTGCGCGGGACGACGCAGAACGATATTTTAAAAGAATATATCGGACGCGGCGCGTGGATTTTTCCCGTTGAACCGGCGATTCGTCTGATTGCGGACACGATGGAGTTTTGCGCCAAGCACGCGCAAAAATATTATCCCGTTTCCGTGTGCGGCTATCACATCCGCGAATCGGGCGCGAATCCGGTGCAAGAAATCGCGTACGCGTTTTGCATCGCGCGCGCGTACATTCAACGCGTCGTCGCGCGCGGCTTGAACGTGGATGAATTCGCGGGACGGCTGTCGTTCAACTTTGATATTTTCGGCAACTTGTGGGAACAGGTGGCGAAATTTCGCGCGGCGCGCCGATTGTGGGCGAAATTGCTGCGCGAAGAATTTGGCGCGCAAAATCCCGACACGCTGCAAATGAAAATGATTGCGGGCGGCGGCGGCGGCGGCTTGACGATTGAGGAACCGGAAAACAATATCGTGCGCGGCGCGTATTACGCGTTGATTTCGGCGTTGGGCGGCGCGCAGACGATGGCGCTGTGCTGTTACGACGAGGCGTACACGATTCCGAGCGAAAAGGCGTCGCTGATTTCGTTAAGGACGATGCAAATTCTCGCGGATGAGATGGGATTGACTGACACGGTTGACCCGCTCGCGGGTTCGTATTATATCGAATGGCTGACGAATGAAATGGAATCGCGCATGGTCGCCGAAATGAAACGCGTGGACGACGAGATGGGCGGCATCGTGAACGGGGTGAGCAAGGGATTCGTGCAAGCCGAAGTGTCGCGGCAAGCATTGGCGTACGAGCAAAAAATCCAAAGCGGCGAAATGATCAAAGTCGGCGTGAACAAATATCGCACCGAAGAAGGCAGCGTTTCGCAAGAGGTGGAACTGCACCAATACAAACCCGAAGCGACGGCGGAACAATTAGCGCGTCTCGCTCAAGTGAAAGCGGAACGCGACGCGAACGCGGTGGACGCGGCGTTGGCGCGCGTGCGCGACGACGCGCAGTCAGGCGTGAACGTGATGCCCGCGATGTTGCAAGCGGTGCGCGCGTACGCGACGGTGGGCGAGATTACGAATGTGTTGAAAGAGGTGTTTGGGGAGTTTAAGGAGCCGGTGCGGTGGTAGTTGTCACGAGTGCGCCACTATGATTTATCCGTCAACTCTTTCAGTGTCTTGCAGATTCGGTCAAGTGTTTTCGCATTCACCTGTCCAAACGTTTTGACAATGATGGATTGAGAGAGTGTGTAAATCTTGTCTACGCGTATTTTCGAGGGGCGATTGAGCGTGCCTTTTTCTAAATCCGCAGACGTAATCGTGAAACTATAGTCCACTGCGGCGGGATTCGACGTCATTGCCACGACAACAATATCAGCGCTCTTGCTGTTATACGCGTCGTTGGATACGATAACAACAGGTCGCCGTTTTTGCGATGAAAGATCGGTGAACGGAATTGGAATGAGGACGATCTCACCTTGTTTAGGCATCGTTCCAATCCTCGTCGTCCCAAGCATTGTTCCAGAAATCGAGACTGCTCTCAGATGCGGCGAACAAGTCATCAAACGCATCGTCGGCTGGAAGGATAAAGACAATGAGATGTGAGCCCGCGGGGAACGGAACTGGCAATTCGATATGCCCGTCTTCGGATACTTGAACATCATACTTGAGCGCAGTTTGCTGCATCATCTTGGTACCTCCACCTCTCTAACTTGCTGCGAAGGATTATAACATGGTGCGGATGGAGAAGAAGATTCCCACAGAGAATTTGGATGATAAAATGGTTTGGAGAAACGATTCCATAATTGGAGAACACCATGCAATCATCCTCATTCACAAGCATCAATGACGATTCTTTGATTCGTTTGATTCAATCGGCGACACAACGTTTGATTATCGTAACACCAGGTTTGAGTCTGTCAGTTGCGCGGGCAATTCAAGAACGTTGGCGGATGTTGGGCGCATCTTCAGTAAAGATTACTTTAGATATTGACCCCGAAGTGTCGCGTTTAGGGTACGGTACGCTGGAGGGGCTTGAATTACTGCAAGCGACAGCAGCAGAACTAAAGACGCTCATAACGCATCAGCCAGGTATTCGTGTCGGTGTCATCATCGTGGACGACAAAACAATTATCTACGCGCCAACGCCATTACTCATCGAAGCAGGAACAACGCAGTCCGAACATCCAAATGCGGTCACTCTATTTTCTGCGCCTCTAAACATCTTGGAAGACTTGGGTCAAAGCGAGAGTGGAGTACAAAGCCAAACAATTGGATTGGATACCGTAACTCCAAAGCAAATCGAGCAAGTCAAAAATGATTTGCACAAGAATCCTCCCGTGAAATTTGATATTGCGCGTATCGTGCGCGTATTCAGTACGCAGTTCGAGTTCGTCGAGTTTGAACTCAAGGGTGGAAGACTCCAGCAGAAACGCGTTCCAATTTCGAGCGACTTGATGGGTCTAGCGCGTGATGACAAAACCAAACGGCTGTTAAAAAGTTCTTTTCGATTGGTGGACGAAACGGGCCCGTTTTCTGCAAACAGTGTGAGCAAACTCAAGGAGTATATTACTAAACGTTACTTGATTTCTTTGCAGGGGTATGGCTCCGTGATATTGCGCTCGAATAAAGATGATTTTGAAGTGGCAGTAAAGACATTGCGTAAATGGGTAATGCGCTTTCAACGTCAAACTAGATCAAAATTGGAAAATGAAATCAAGGCGAATCGGGACACGCTCGCGAATGCACTCTGGCCCAGTGTTCGCGATAACTGGCCCTCGCGTTGGCAGAAATATCTTGGCAAACAACCAAAAGAGCAAGACATTAGAAGAATGCTGGACGAGGAATTGAGTAACGTCTTTGGTTCCGCGCAAGATATTCTGGAAGAAATCGAGGTCAAGTTGCTTTATAAAGGCGTGACCTATGAATTGCTAAATGACCCAAAATTTATCAAAGTTGCGCGACAGAAAATTCAACATTTGAAAACATTGCACGAGGAATATGATGCGGCTCGGACAGCGAAGCCGTAATCTGGTTCACTATTCCTCATGGAGACCACACATGCGTATTGGCATTGACGTAGGCGGAACATTTACCGATGTTGTTCTCATTGATGACCAGCGCGGAAAAATTCATTACACCAAAACATTTACCACGCCCAAAAATCCCGCGCAGGGCGTACTCAACGGCATCGAAAAAATATTGAACATCGCGAACGCGTCCATCGCGGATTTGGATTACATGGTGCATGGACACGGCACGACGATTGGGACGAACGCGCTGATTGAGCGCAAAGGGGCGCGCACGGGGCTGCTGACGACGCGCGGCTTTCGCGATGTGTTGGAAATCGCGCGCGTCGAGCGCCCCGACGAAGGATTGTACGATTTCCTCGTGGATTTGCCCGCGCCGCTCGCGCCGCGTTTTTTGCGCGCCGAAGTGGACGAACGCGTGGACGCGCACGGCAATGTGGTGCATCCGTTGGATGAAGATTCCGTTGTGCGCGCGGTGAATTATCTCAAGGCGCAGCGCGTCGAAACGATTGCGGTGTGCTTGCTCTTTTCGTTTTTGAATCCAGCGCACGAACAGCGCGTCAAAGAAATTTGCAACGAAATTTATCCCGAAGCGCCCGTTTCGCTTTCATCGAGCATCTGTCCCGAGTTCCGCGAATTCGAGCGCACGTCAACGACGGTCATCAACGCGTACTTGCAGCCAATTGTCGAACGCTATCTGAAAAATTTGACTGCGATGCTGAATGAAAAATACGGCGCGGTGCAGGTGCGAATCATGCAAGCGAGCGGCGGCGCGATTTCGGCGGAGGCGGCGCGCGAACACGCGGTCAACATTGTCAATTCGGGTCCGGCAGGCGGCACCGTCGCGGGCGCGTTCATCGGCGGACTCATCGGCGATAAATATGTGATGACGGTTGACATGGGCGGCACGAGTTTCGACATTGGGCTCGTCATTGACGGCGTGCCGCGCATTTCGTCCGAAGGCAAGTTCGAGGGCTATCCCGTCAAAATTCCGGCGGTGGACGTTCACGCGCTCGGCGCGGGGGGGGGGAGTATCGCGTGGGTGGACGCGGGCGGCGCGTTGAATGTCGGTCCGCAATCCGCGTCGTCCGACCCGGGGCCCGCGTGTTACGGCGTCGGCGGCGAATTGCCAACGGTCACCGATGCGAATTTGGTTTTGGGCAGATTGAACCCCGATTATTTTCTCGGCGGCGAGATCAAACTCTATCCCGAACGCGCGCACGCGGCGATTGAAAAACATGTCGCGCAGCCGTTGGGCATGTCGGTGGAACAAGCCGCGTATGGCATTATTCGCGTCGTCAATGCGAACATGGTCAAAGGGATGGCGGGCAGTTCGATTGAAAAAGGATTCGACCCGCGCGAATTCACGCTACTCGCGTTCGGCGGCGCGGGCGCGCTGCACGCGTGCGAATTGGCGCAAGAGATTGGAATGAAAAAAGTGGTTGTGCCATTGTATCCCGGCGCGTTCTCGGCGTTCGGTCTCGTCACGAGCGACATTCGTCACGATTACGTGCAGACGGTGGCGAAATCCGCGTCGGCGTTGGATTTGGACGCGTTGGAGCGCGCGTACAAGACGATGGAAGCGCAAGCGCGCGCCGCGTTGGCGCAAGAAAAAATCGGGGCGGAGGATATTGCGATTCAATGGACCGCGGATTTGCGTTACGCGGGGCAAGCGTATGAGTTGAATGTGCCGGTCGTTCACAACGGGCATTTAACGCGCAAAGAAATTGACGCGACGGTGGCGCGCTTTCACGCGCTGCATCAAAAGGTGTACGCCTACAGTTCCGAAAAAGAGGGCGTGGATGTTATCAACGTGCGGCTCACGGGCATCGGCCAAGTCCCGGATGTGAAATTGCCAAAACGCAAACGCGCGCAAGATTCTGCGCGCGCGGCATTGAAAAACAAACGCCGCGTCTATTTTGCGGGACGCGGTTTTGTGAACGTGCCGGTGTACGAACGCGATTTATTGAAACCGGGGATGACGCTGCCAGGTCCGTGCATGATTGAGGAAATTATTTCGAGCACAGTGGTGATTCCGGGCGCGACGGCGAAATTGGATGGGTGGGGGAATATCGTGATTACGCTTGGGCAGACGCGTTGAGGAGATTTGGGTTGCAGGTGAAAATCGTGATGCTTTCTACCGATTGAAAATCGGCGTCGAGAGTTGCGATGGCGGGGATTTGGTGTTGGCGCATGATTGCCAGATGCATCGCGTCGCGCGGCAAGAGATGAAATTGGCGCATGTTCTCAAGAGCCAGCAACGGAGAGCGTGGGGTTACGCCAAGAACTCGTAGCTGTGGTACCGCGTAAATTTTGGCTGTAATTTTTTCAATTTGATCAAGGTAGGCAAGAATCACTGCGGGTTCTTGCTCATACACCTTCCAAAATTTTCTGGGAGCATAATCACGCGCGACAAATAATTGCAAAAGGACAAACCAGACTTCATCCAAGGCCAGAGCGGAGACAAAACATTGCGTATCGGAAGATTCAAGGCGCGCCAAAAATTCCGTACATTCGCTGTAAAACGGGTTGTCGGCATGCGAGAAATTGATGATGAAGCTTGCATCCCAATAAATCGTTGGCGGGAGAGACGCGTAAAAATCAAGTATCATCGCGGTCAAGTTGTTCGTAGCCATGTTTGTTCATGAATTGTGAAAGATCAATCTTTTGACCGCTTGGCTCGGCTTGAATGATTCCAATCAAGTCAGTAAGCTTGTTTTGTTTGCGCTTGCGCGGAACACGCGTGCGCCGCGTTGATTTTGGTGTAAGCACGCGCTGCTTTCTCTTCCATGCGACAAACTCTTGATAATCGGCAAGCGGAATGAACGCGCCAACACGTTTGCCATTCCGGCGGATAATCTTGGGTTTGTCGAACGGCTCGTTCGATTTCAACTGCACGGTGTAACTAGTTTGACTCTCTCGCACAATTTTTCTCGCCATTTGCATCACCTCACTAAATTGGGGCTATTTTTGAATTACGGTTCGCGCATTTCAAACGTGAGCGCTTTGCCGTCGAGGAGAATGAGGAATTGATTTAGAACATCGCGCCCCAAGAGCATCTCTACGCGCGATGTTGTTACCAAACGCACGCTTGCCAAACGCACGCTTTCTATTTCCAAATCCGCATAATATGTTTCACGCACAGTCCGCGCGCCATCGTAGCCAATGATTGCGGTTTCACCTTTCGGATAAAGTTCCAGAGGTTCGAGCGCGGACATCGGCAGAACAGAAATGGAAGCTCCCGTATCCAGTTTGCCGCGGAGGACAATGCTTGTTCCGCTCTCCGAGTTTGTCACAACAAGTGAAACAATTGGCGCGGGAGGACGTTCACGGGAGTCGTAATCAGGCACGAGTTAGTTCCTCGCGCGCTGTAATTTCATACACGGGCAGTTCGTTTTGCACGAGTTGGATGTAGACAGCTTGTTTTGGATAATGCGGCAAGACGCGCTTGGCAAGTTCAATATCGGATGCATCCGAATCTACAACCTGTCCACCATGAATGGCAACGTATTGACCCAGCTGCGTTTTCAAAAGCTGTGGCTTTAAGGTTTCAAAGGCGGCGCGTTCGCGTTCAAACGCTTCCATGTATGTCTTGCGTTGTTCTTGTTGCTTTTGCCTGACCAACGCGTCGTATTCCGCATAAGGCAGAACGATGAGCAGGGGCTTGCCGTCGCCTTCAATTACAAGCGGCTCGCCTGTTGCTTTGACTCGCTCAATTTCCGCCGTATAGCCGACGGACGATTCTTTTATAACGGTCATAGACATTTTTGCGCCTCCGTTCAAATTATATCACGCAATAACAGAGGAATTCATGCCCAAGAAAAAATTGCACGCCGACCCCGTTCTTATCCAAGTCCTTCGTTACGCGATGGAACAAATCGCGGACGAGATGGGACACACGTTGATTCGCACCGCGCGTTCGACGGTCATCAAAGAAATCAAAGATATTTCGTGCGCGGTCTTTGACCGCAACGGCAACACTATCGCGCAAGCGCATCACGCGCCGATGCTGCTCACCGGTTTCGAGTTGGGGATGCGGCAGCTGCGCGCGCAATTCCGCGACGAGGATTTGAACGACGGCGATGTGATTGTGTTCAACGACCCGTACAGCGGCGGACAGCACGTCATGGATTTGGTCACGTTCGCGCCTGTTTTTGTTGGGGCGAAGCATTTGCAGTCGCGGCGCGGCAAGACAAACGGTGGCTCGGCAAATGCTTCGCCCCTACTCGTCGGATTCGTCGGTTCGATGGCGCATCACGCCGATTTGGGCGGCGCGGCGCCCGGCGGCACGCAGGGGGGGCTGACCGAAATTTATCAAGAAGGTCTGCGCTTGCCAATGGTGAAATTGTACAAAAAAGGACAAGAGGACGCGGAACTGTTCGGCATTTTGAACAATAACATTCGCGTCCCTGACAAAACGCTCGGCGACATTCGCGCGCAAGCGTCCGCGAATTTTGTCGGCGCGCGGCGGCTGCGCGAGATTTTTGAACGTTACACGCCTATCGTCGTTCAAACACACACCGACGCGCTGTTGGATTATTCCGAAAAAAGAATTCGCGCGGGCTTGGAAAGAATTCCCGATGGAACGTACACCGGCGTAGATTACGTGGACGACGACGGCTTGACGGGCAAGCCGATTAAGCTGCAAGTGAACATTCACAAAGAGGGCGACCGCGCGATTGTGGATTTCGACGGAACCGACGAACAGGTGCCGGGCAATGTGAATTGTCCATTGGCGACGGTGCACGCGGCGGTGTATTACGCGCTCATCGCCGTCGTTGACCCGCACGTCGCGCCGAATTCAGGATGCTATCGCCCGTTCGAGGTGCGCGCGCGTGAAGGGTTGGTGGTGAATCCGAAATTGCCGCGCGCGTGCGGCGCGCGCACGCAAACATCGCAAAAAATCGCCGAAGCGATGCTGCTCGCGCTCGCGCAGGCGCTGCCCGAACGCGTGATGGCGGGTTCGCACGGACAAATCACCAACTGCGGTTTCAGCGGCTATCATCCCGAAACCGGCAAACGCTTTGTGTACATTGACATTCAAGGCGGCGGCGCGGGCGCGCGGTTTTGCCGCGATGGACGCGACGGGCAGGATTCGCATCTCGCGCGTTTTTTGAATACGCCGGTTGAGGCGGTGGAATTGGAATTTCCCGCGCGCGTCGAATGTTACGAATTCATTCCCGACACGGGCGGCGCGGGAAAATATCGCGGCGCGTTGGGCTTGCGGCGCGATATTCGCGTGTTGATTGACGATATGTCATTCGCGCGCTATGGCGATCGTCAGGTGTACGGCGCGTTTGGTTTATTCGGCGGCAAAGAGGGCGCAAAGGGGAAATTTATTTTGAATCCCGATTCGCCCGACGAACGTCCATTGAAATCCAAAGGTCTCGACAAATTGAAAAAGGGCGATGTCGTTTCGCTGCGCTTGCCCGGCGGCGGCGGTTACGGCGAACCGAGCGAACGCGACCCGCAGGCCGTATTGCGCGATGTGCGCGATGGCAAAGTTTCGCGCGCGGCGGCGGAAAGCGAATACGGTGTTGTGATTGACGACCAGACTTTGAGCGTGGACAAGGCGGCAACGCATGTGACGCGCAAATAGGATCAAAATACGACACAAGCCGTTGACTTGGCCGCAGCGAATGAAAACGCGAGCCATACGTAGTAACGATTTCAATTGTTCCGCCGGACGCATGAATTCGTCATTACGAGATATTTCCAGAGGAGGTGATGCGCGCTCGACATTCCAATCAATCAATTTACTTGCGCCTTGCGCAATGGTAGGGCAAATTTCAAATTTGTCGTACGTTTGTGCGTAACGCGAGTTACTTGTATTTACCACGACGATTGAACCATCCACGAAAAGGAGAAGAGAAAATGCGAGGAAAATTTTTCATCTTGTTGACCGCGCTTTTGCTCACAGCGGTCTTGATTGCTTGCGGCGGCGCCGCGGCGCCAACGAGCGCACCGCCGACCAGCGCTCCGGCGGCTACTACCGTTCCTGCTGCCACCACCGCGCCACCCGCCGCACGCGCCATCAAAGTCGGGATTGTGGACACGTACAGCGGACCTCCCGCCGCATTCGGTAATGACGCGCTGAACGGTTTTAAACTCGCGCTGAATGAAATCAACAAAGAAGGCGTGCTGGGTTCGCAAATCGAATTTGTCACGCGCGATGACAAATATCAGCCCGACACCGCGCTCAGCATGGCGAAAGAATTGGTGCTGCAAGAAAATGTGGATGTCGTCGTCGGCACCGTAAATAGCGCGGCGGCGTTGGCGATTTCGTCCTTTGCCAAAGAACAAAAGGTGCCGTACATCGTGTGGATTGCCAAGAGCGAAGCGATTACCGGCGCGAAAGGACATCGCTATGTCTTTTCGACGAGCGAGAATACCGCGATGGCGGGCAAGGCGGGCGCGGAAGCATTGGCAAAGAAACCGTATATCAACTATTGGATTGCGGGCGAAGATTACGAATACGGTCACGCGATCGCCAATTCCGCTTGGAATAACTTGACGGCGCTCAATCCCAATGTGAAAAAAGCGGGCGAGACGTGGTGGAAAACAGGCGAACCGGATCTTACGCCGTACTTGACCGCCATCATGGCTGCCAAACCGGACGCGATTATTTTCGCCACCGGCGGCGCGGGCATGACCAACGTGCTCAAGACCGCCAAAGCGATGGGGCTGTCCGACAAGATTCCGATGTGGATTCACACCGCGATTGACACATCGGTGCTCAAGCCGCTGGGCGAGAATGGACCTGAAGGCGTGATGGGGACGATGGATTATTTATTCTATTATCCTGAAACGCCGGAGAATCAAGCGTTCGTCAAAGCGTATCAGGATGCGTACGGCGCGCCGCCCGGATTCCCCGCGTTCCATGCGTACAATACCGCCCACTTTATCGCGGAGGCGTTCAAAAAAGCGGGCGCGTTGGACAAGGAAAAATTCATTGACGCGCTCGCGGGACTCAAAATTGATTCGCCCACCGGCGAAATCGAAATGCGCGCGTGCGATCATCAAGTGGCGGAAAACATGTTCATGGGCGTCACCAAAAAGGATCCACGGTTCGAATTTTTGATTGCCGGTGACATTGTAGACGTTTCGAGCAAAGATCTCATGCCCAGCTGCGAGGATGTGCTCAAGCAACGCACGCAATAAGAAAAAGTAGCATCGCGTCTTGCGCGCGCTTTGGACGCAAAGCGGCGCGCGCAAGGCGTATGCTGCCGTACACGAAATTAGAATTCGCTTTTGCCAAGAGTTTCCCATGAGCGGTGACTCGTCTATAGCGGCATGAAAATTTTCGTAAAGAAACGCAAGGGAACGCAAAGGAATTCAAAAGAGTTTTCTTGGCGCCCCTTTGCGTTTCTGCGTGGACAACAAGTTGTTATCACAGGAGAATCACGATGGTGGTGGACCCCAGTACGGTAGCGAGTTTGCTGTTGGTTGGACTGGCGCGCGCAATGATTCTGTTCATCGTTGCGGCGGGCTTGACGTTCGTGCTGGGCGTGCTGCGCGTGCCGAATGTGGCGCATGGCTCGCTCTACATGATTGGCGCGTTTGCCGCGTTTTCCATCACCGATGCGTTTGGAAATAATCCCGCCGGTTTTTGGATTGCGCTCGTGACCGCGCCGTTGGTGGTGGCGGCAGTGGGTCTGATTATTGAACGCGCATTGTTGTCGCATCTTTATCAGCGCGAACATCTGATGCTCATCCTCTTTACCTTTGGCCTCATGCTGATTCTGAATGATATGGTAAAGTTCGTGTGGGGCGCGGATTATCGTTCGGTGACGCCGCCGGAAATTTTGGACGGATCGTTCACGCTTTTTGATTTCGCGATTCCGCGTTACAGTATATTCCTTTTAATTCTCGGTCCACTGGTCGCGTTGAGTTTATGGCTGCTCTCGAACAAGACGCGGCTTGGCAAAATTTCACGCGCGGCGGCGGTGGATCGCGAGATGGTGGGCGTGTTGGGCATTAATGTGAGCTGGGTCTTTGCGGCGGCATTCGTCATCGGCTGTTTGCTCGCGGGCTTGGGCGGCGCGCTCGTCGCTCCAACGACGAGTATCTCGCTCGGCATGGACCAGACCATCATCATCGAATCGTTTCTTATCGTCACCATCGGCGGCTTGGGCAATACGTGGGGCGCGTTGATTGGCGCGCTCTTGTTCGGCGTGAGCCAATCGCTCGGGCTGCTCGTTTTGCCTCAATTCGCTATCGTCTTTCCGTACGCTATCGTCGTCATCGTGTTGCTGCTGCGTCCGCGCGGCTTGTTGCGTTCCGTCTGGTAATCGGCGCGACGCGCGCATTGAGAAATCTGTCACAGTACATTACAGCTTGGGACGCTGATAAACGCGGATGAGCGCGGAAAATGAAAAAACAGTTTATGAATCCGCGTGCATCCGCGAAAACCCACGTTCAAAAAATGAAATTGTGATGTACGGTGTCATGCTTCCAAAACACATGCCCATTAAACTTGCCGCGCCGCGCTGGCTCTGGCTCACTTTGGCGCTCTTGCTCGCGCTATTGCTTTTGCCGCTCGCCGCGCCGCTTTTTTACATTTATATTATTTCGGTCATCTTTGTCACCGCGCTGCTGGCGATGAGTCTCAATCTCGTGCTGGGTTATGGCGGCGTCTATCAATTTCATCATGCGGTTTTTTATGGCGTTGGCGCATATACGGCGACATTGCTCATCACGGAGCTTGCCATGCCCGCGTGGTTGGCGTTTGCCGCCGGTCCGGTGGTCGCAGCTTTTACGGGACTGCTTATTGGCTGGTTCTGCGTGCGGCTCACCAAGTTGTATTTTGGCATGTTGCAAATCGCGCTCGGCTCGTTGGTTTGGGTCATCGCCTATCGTTGGTATGATGTGACGGGCGGCGATAACGGCATCCACGATATTCCCATGCCGGAATTTTTGATGTCGTTTCAAGGCGCGTACTATTTTATTCTTATCATCACTGTTGTGTGCGTGGCGCTCATGTATCTCATCCTCAACTCGCCATTCGGCGCGACGCTGCAAGCGATTCGCGATAATCCCGAACGCTGCGAGGCGATTGGCGTCAATGTGCGACAGCATCAGTTAATCGGCATCGTCATCGCTTCGTTTTTTGGCGGCGTCGCCGGCGTGCTGTTTGTCGCGTTGGAGCGTTCGGTTTTTCCAGGACTTTTGTTCTGGGTTCTCTCGCTCGAAATTCTTGTCATGTGCCTGCTCGGCGGCTGGTTTACCTTTGCGGGGCCCATTCTCGGCGCGGCAATCGTCGTCGCGCTGCGCACGGTTGCTAGTCGCTACACCGATTACTGGACGACGATTTTGGGAATTGTATTGATTCTGCTGATTTTCTTTTTGCCCGAAGGCGTGATGGGCTGGGCGCGCGAACGCTTTAAACCACGCGCGTCAAAAGCGGACCAAGGAGGCGTGAGCTAAATGTTGCGCGTCGAAAGCATTTACAAATCGTTCGACGATTTTATGGCGGTGAATGGCGCGTGTCTCACGGTCGAACGCGGCGCGCTGGTCGCGGTCATTGGCCCCAATGGCGCGGGAAAAACGACGTTGTTTAATTTAATCACTGGGTTACACAAGCCAGATCGCGGCAAAATTATTTTCGAGGGCCAAGAAATCGGCGGACTTGCGCCATACGAAATTTGTCGGCGCGGCGTCGCGCGCGCGTTTCAGATCGCCAATATCTTTCCGCGGCTCTCGGTTTTTGAAAATGTTCAGGTCGCCGTTTTTGCGCGGCAGCGCCAAAGCCACAATTTATTTCAGCCCGCGCAAAAACTCGCGCGCGCCGAGACCGATGCGATTTTGCAAAGCACCGGACTAGAGTCGCAAGCGCGGCGCGTCGCGGGCGCGCTCTCGCACGGCGACCAGCGCATTCTCGAAATCGCCATCGCGCTCGGCAGCCAGCCGCATCTACTCATTCTCGATGAACCCACCGCAGGCATGTCGCCCGAAGAGACCGCCAAGACGATGAATTTGGTTCAGCAGCTCGCGCGCGCGCGCGGCATCACGATTCTATTTTGCGAACACGATATGGATATTGTATTTTCTGTCGCGCAAAGCATTATGGTCATGCGTCACGGCGAGACGATTATTCAAGCAACGCCGGACGAGGTGCGTCAGAATCATCAAGTGCAAGAAGCATATCTCGGAGGCGCCGATGCTTGAAGTCGCGGACATTGACACCTATTACGGTTTGAGCCACATCCTCTTTGGCATTTCGCTGCGCGTCGAACGCGGCGAAGTGGTGTGTTTGCTTGGACGAAATGGCGCGGGCAAGACGACGACGATGCGCAGCATCATGGGCTTGACGCCGCCGCGTCGCGGCGCCATTCGCTTCAAAGGACAGCCGACGGCGGGCGTGGAACCGTACAAATTGGCGCGGCAAGGCATCGCGTACGTTCCCGACAACCGCAGAATTTTCGCCGAACTGACGGTGGGCGAAAATTTAGAGATTGCCGCGCGCGACGCAAATCAAAAAGGGGAATGGAATCTTGCGCGCGTCTTTGAACTCTTTCCCGTGTTGCAAGAAAAACGTTCGCGCAAAGGCGGACACTTGAGCGGCGGCGAACAGAAAATGTTGGCGATTGGACGCGCGCTCATGACCAATCCCGATTTTATTTTGTTGGACGAGCCGATGGAAGGACTTGCGCCATTGCTGGTGCGCGCCATCGAAGACCAAATTCTCCAGCTCAAAGCGGCGGGCTTGACCGTGCTGCTGGCGGAACAAAATATCAATTCGGCGCTGCGCGTCAGCAATCGCGGTTACGTGATTGACGACGGGCATATTCGCTACACCGCGAGCGTACAAGAGTTGTGGGAAAATCAAGAGGTGCGGAACAAATATTTATTGGTATGAACGCTACTGACGATTGGATGCCGCATCCGCGTTTTGAAGGCGTGCGGATGAAAACCTTGATTACGCGCGAAATGAATCCGGGGCTGACGCTGCATCGGATATTGCTCGCGCCCGGCGCCGCCATTCCGCCGCACACGCACGAAGCGTCCACCGAAACATTTTATATTTTGCGCGGGCGCGGCATGTGCAATATCGGCGCGGAGGAATTCGCGCTCGAACCGGGCAGCTCTAATTATGCGCCGCCGGGCATCGTTCATTCCGTCCGCAATACGGGCGATCAAGAGCTCGAAGCGCTCGCGATTTTTAATCCGCCGTTGTGAATTATGGACAACTCGATTCTCTCCGAACTTGAATTCGACCCTGCGCGCGGCGCGCTGCTGTATCAAGGCGTGCGCTATCTGCTGATTCGTCCCGAAACGCTGGATATGTTTTACAAGGCGGTAGAAGAAAAAATCGGCAAAGGCGCGCACGACGCGATGCATCAAGGCGGATTCACGGGCGGCAGTTTGAGCGCAAAAAAATATCGCGAGGTGTTTGGATTGAATGCGCGCGAATCGGTTGAATTCATGGCGCGCATGGGCGCCGAAATCGGTTGGGGCAAAATCGAAATCGCGCGTTTGGATTTGGACGCCCGCGTTTTGGAAATCACTGTCGCAAGTTCGCCGTTCGCCCTCGCGCATGGCGCTTCAAAACACGGCGTCTGTCATTTACTGCGCGGCGTGTTTGCGGGCTTGGCGAGCGGCATCTTTGACTGCGAGGTTGATTCGCGCGAAGTGGAATGCGCGGCGATGGGCGACGCGCTGTGTCGCATCGTCATTCATGGTTAACCGATAATACTGTATTCGTACTCGCGCCAAAAACTACTTTTCTCCCGCCGCCTCAACCCATCCTGCGCGCACAGCGAACAGTGTCAATTCCACGCGATTCTTATTTTCCGTCTTGGCGTAAATTTCGCTCAAATAATTCCGCACCGTCTGCTCCGCCAATCCTAATTTGTCCGCAATCTCGCGATTCGTGCGTCCCTGCGCGACCAGAATCACGATTTGCTTTTCCCCTGCCGTCGGATTCATAAGGGCGGAGGCGAGCGCCTCCGCGTTCGCGCGCTTGCGTATGTTTGATGCGAGTGGGAAGGAGGTGAGGGATTTTGTGACGTTGAGTCAACAAATAGAGGTGAAATAGAAAGAGCGGCGTGAAAAGTTTTCACACCGCATTTTTGTTTTGACAATGTTGGCTGATTGAATTACGCAGACATTTGGGCGCGTGCAAAAGCAAATGTGCTACATTTCAGTGATTCGGGGGCATGATAGTGGGCACAATCTGCCCGTATGTACAGGCGCGCAGTTTTTCGGGAATGGGAGCGCGCTGAGATGTTCGTGGCGGCAGATTCGGGTCGTTTAAAATTTCCGCAAAGCCCTCCCCCGTTTTTGATCCCATTATGCTTGTCGGTTCGCCCGACTTGAGATCAAAGAGCAATCCAATAAACTTTGCGCTTGCTGGTTTTGGTCTCATTCCGGGTACATTGACGCTTTCGAAACCGCCTTCGAGAATCACCAGCGCTAACCTCTGACCCTTGCATAGGGCGTTATTACCTCCAAAAAAGGACATGTACTCGTTTGGTGAAATGGTGCGATTCAGACGAACACGCGGTGCGTTAACCGATTTAAAGTTCGCGCAGGCATAGTCCAATGCAGCTCTTTCGATTTCTGCCGCGGACTTGTTTTCCAGCGAGCCGGGTACGAATTGACAACCAGCAAAGAGTGTTTGCGCTTGGCGCCCCCCCCAAATAGCCAGCGGGGCGATGATGCCCACGAGTACGATTGCCATAAAGACCATTTTCTTCATCATGTCCTCCCTCTCATGGAAATTGAACGGTCCAGTCAAAATTGCCGCCGCAAGGAGTTATTTGTCCATCTACTGTCCGTAATACGTCGGTGTAGCAGGCGTTAGCCCAAACTCCCTTCACATTTCTCCATTTGAAGGCGGCGGAGGTCACAGGTCCAAAGTTGGTATCAATTCTCTCCCCACCAGCAGCGGCATATTTCACGCGGTTAGTCTTGCAGTCGGCGTGTCAGGTGTTGTCATATATGCGTCAACCCCCTGCACCTGTGGGACGCCCTTCTTTGAAATTTTCTTTTTGGCGCCAAACGTATTCCACAAAGCTGTCGGCGCGGCTTGAACTTGAAAAGATGGTAGCACGGTCAAGAATGTGAGTGAAACAAATGCAAAAACCGCAAGTACCTTAAAGATGCCGCGAGGCAGATGTGACATTGTTTTCCCTCCACTGAGATTCGTGATAGAGCACGTTGGAGAGATTCTAACGGTACATCCGGCCAATTACAAGGTACGAACGTACTCTCTTTTGCCTCGCGTGAAAAAGAGAGTACATTCGTACTTTTTCCGAAAATTATTTCTTGTTCGTCGCGTCAACCAGACCCGCGCGGAAAGCAAATACCGTTAACTCTGCGCGATTCTTGGTGCAAGTCTTGTCATAAATCACGCACAAATAATTCTTTACCGTCTGTTCCGCCAAACACAGTTTCTCTGCAATCTCGCGACTCGCGCATCCTTGCGCGACCAGAATCACGATTTCTTTTTCCAACGCAGTCAATGCAACCAAGCTGACCTCCGCGCCTCATGTACACTGCCAAGGATCCGTTCCAATAATAAATAATGCGCTTTGATTCCAAGCCAGAGCAGGGGCGCCGTCTATAGCGGATTACCGCAAGTTTCCGCTATAGACAGCGCCCATTTTTGGCGCGGCGCGGTTTGCAGCGCGCGGCACAAGATTTTCAGCGCACGGTGCGCTGCTGCATTTTCGCGGAATTTCAAAATTTCGCGCGCTTGTCTTCTGCCGTTCGCGTGACTATAATTCCCAATATTGCTTGACTTGCTGTGCGCCAGGATGACTTTTTTTTTGCAGCGGCGTAAACCACAGGTTCGCCTGATTGAGCAGCTATATTTGGAGGGTATCCATGTCAGAGCTGGACTTGCGCCACATACAGATTATGCAAACGCATCTGCGCGTCTTGAGTCAACTCATCGCGTGGAGCAATCTTGAATTTGCTTCGTCGGCGGAGGCGCTCCGCGCCCTCGCCGAAATCGTGCGCGTAGAAATTGGCTATGCTCAATTTGGCGTTGGCTTGGTCGGCGCAGATGGTTTGCTGCGATTTGCGGCGGGTTTTGGAATTTCCGAATCCCTTCAAAATAGTTTGACCGTTGCGCCCGGTCAAGGTGTAGTCGGGTGGGTGCTGGAACACGGCGCGCCGCTGCTGGTTGCGGATGTGTCGCAAGAGCCGCGCTATCGCGGTCTTGTGCCTAAAATACGCTCTGAACTTTGCGTGCCGCTCAAAACGCGCGCGCTGACTATTGGGGTTATCAATGTCGAAAGTCCGCAAGTGAATGCGTTTGGCGAACACGATGTTTCGCTCTTGACTTCTTTGGCAAATGGCGCCAGCGCCGTCTTGGCGCGGATACAGCGCCAAGAGAACAGCGCCTACATCTCTCAAGAAAAATTCCACTGTATCTCGCCGCGCGAAATCCAAGTGCTGCGCGAACTCGCGCGGGGCAAGCGCAATGTCGAGATTGCGCGTGGGCTGAACATCAAACCGCACACCGTCGAACACCACGTCAGCGCGATTTTGAAAAAATTAAGATTGGCGTCGCGCTATGAGGTGGTCGAGTGGGCGCGGCATCAGCGTGTTTTGGGGGTAAATAGAGAGGGGCCATGATGAATCCAAAATGGTTTTTCAAGCGCGCGTTGGCGTTGGGCATCGCGTGCTTTGTCACGTTCGCATTTACGGCAGACGCTGCGCCCGCCTACAATAAACTTGGCAGACCCAAGCTCCAAGCCGGACAAAACGTTCTTTTGCAAACCGGCATCGTGAACAAGCTCATCGTGGATCGTTACACCTGGCGCGATTCACATGGACGCCCGCGCAGCGCGTCGCTCGTGCGCTTTGGACAACAATTGGATGGTCAACCGCGCGGCGGCTACGCGATTCAGTTTTCGTACCAAATTTTTGATACAGTTAAGCGCAAGTGGAAAACTGTCTATCTCAATCCGCCCTCATTTCGCGGCGACGCGGGCTTTGGCTATTTTGTTTCGCACGAACTCTATCGCTATTTCGACGCGAATGTTTGCGCGGACGATTCCAACTATTGCACGATTGCGAGTTTGCACGGACAGGATGATTCCCCTTTGGGCTTGTCCATGCCCGGCAGCGGCAAGACCGTTTCCGTCACGAACCAGCGCGCGGTTCACAAGTTCACGCAAAATTATCCGCATTGGGGTACCAAGACCGCGCTCGCGGATATTTATGACCCAACGCCGAGTAATCTCAACGCGCACAAAAAATACGATTTGCCCGTGACCATCAAGTGGAAATTTAGCGCGGGGCAGGATTATCCATTGTGGAGCGTCACATACAATCTGGCGAATGCGCCCGCGAATACAGTAAGCGTAGATTTACGCGGACCCTACGGCTATCTCATTTTTGACAAAACCGACGCGCCGCTCACCCAGCTCGAGTGGGGCGACCAATACAAATTTGCGACGAGCGGCGCGAATGTTTTGACGAATTCGGATTGGACGTGGAATGGGTTGAATGGCGGCGCGCGTTACAATCTTTTGGTGGCAGGCGCATACGAATTCGGTTTGGTGCAAACCGTTCCGTATGCGGCAAGCAAAAGCGGGAGTGGATGGTCGGACGATCGCGGCAAGACGAGCGCGGACGGAATGGGCTGTCCCGATGCGGGCTGGCGAATGCCGTGCGATTGGGAATGGACGTACCAATCTATTCAATACGAAGATTTTAACGCGAATCCGAGCGCGGCGAAAAAAATCGCGTGGGGCAGCGCGCCGTATGTTGGCACAAACAAAACAAGCGACGATACAGGCGAACCCTTTGCAGGTTATCCGAAAGTGTCCTATCAAGTTTGGATTACGTTCGATAATACCGGCGGCGCCAACACGCGCGCGTTAGCGGCATCCATTCACTGACGAATCGCTTTTGCCAAAATCAAAATATGTTTACCCACACGTTTTCCAAGTTCAGCCCGCATAGTTCTACCCGTTGCGCGCCCAATTCCTCTAACGCGCGTTCGCTCAACAGTTGTTCGCAGACTAGAGACAATCTGCTATAATCTTTGTTGCAAGTTCTCGGTGAGCGTATGCGCATTGTTGAGTTTCGTCGCATGTTTGATGACAAGAATGCCGCGCGGGTTCGTTTCCTGGTGGAACGAGATCGCGTCACCGAGTTTGTCGTGCAGTTGGAATGTTTCATCGAAGGGAAATGGATCCCTATCGTACGCTACGACACCGCCCATGGGTTTGCGCATCGTGACTTATGCGCCCGGCGCGTTCGCCCGTAAAAAAGGAAATGCAAGTCAAAGATTTCAACGAGGGACTAACTTTTGCGCTCAAAGATCTCGCGGCGAATTGGGAAAAATATCGTGAAAGGTACGAACAATGGCTAAATTCATAGACCGCAAACCGCGTCGGGTTGTTGAACGCAATATCGCACTGTTAGAAAAACTGATGCGTTATCTTGTCACTGAACCGCGCATTTTTTCCGCGCTGCCCGACAATTTTGAACTTGTGATTTTGCCCGAAGACGATCCAGAGATTCGCTTGTACAATCTTGAATTGCTGGATCGCTTTGGAACGGAAGGCAAACCCGTCGTCTTTGCGCGCATCAGGTCCGCGCGTCGTTTGGATTGGAAGCGCGCGAAACCGCATTTGTATGTGCCCGTATCAGCATGAGCTATGCGAGCGAAACGAAATCGCTTTAAATAAAAACTGACGCGTGATTTTCACGCGTCAGTTTTTTTACGCAGCATCGCCGCATTAGCCGATAATGCTGTATTCGTATTTTCCGCGCACCAAATCATTTTCCGCGAAACGCGCGTAGCGAAAGAGCGCGCGCTCTAATTGCGCGGTGGGCTGCGCTTGACGCGTGACCATATCCGCAATCATCACGCCGACGGCGGGACTCAATTTGAAACCGTGTCCCGAAAATCCTGCCGCGACAAAAAAACCACTCCCCTGCGGAATCTCATCAATGATCGGATGCCAGTCGGGCGTCACGCCGTACATTCCCGAATAGCCGCCTTTGGAAAAGGCGTGCGCCATCGCGGGATGTCGTTCCGCGAGAGATTCGCCGACGTGAATGATATATTCGTCGTCCGCGCCCGTGTTGTATTCATCGGGATTCGCAATCGGCTGTCCATCGGGCGCGACCGAGCCGACGAGCGTCTGCACGGGCCCTTCGGGACGATAATAAATTTGATGCACGAAATCGCCAATGACGACGCGCGGTTTTTCGCGCGGCGGCAGTTGTTGGAACATGGCGATTTGGTGGCGTTCGGGTTGAATCGGCAGCGCAATGCCCAACGGCGCGGCGATGCCCGGCGCCCACGCGTTCGCGCAGTTGATGACGTTTGGCGTTGAAATAAAACCGCGCGTCGTTTCCACGCCGACCACGCGTTCTTTTTCCATCACGACGCGCGTCACACGCGTATCCTGCCAAATTTCCGCGCCGCGCGCCCGCGCCGCGTCGGCAAAACTCTGCGTCGTCGCTACAGGGTCCGCGTAGCCGCCTTCGGGTTCATACGCGGCAGTGACCAAATCGGTCGCGGCGATGGACGGTTCTATTTCACGCAACTCGGCCAGCGAAATGATTTTGGTGTTGATGCCAACGCTTTGCTGCAGCGCGATATTTTCGCGCAGCCCCGCTTCGTCTTGCGCCGCGACCAACACCAGAAACCCCGTGTGGTTGAAATCCGCCGTGCCGCCGACAACCTCCGCGAAATTTTGAAACACGCGCAGCGAATACTTTGCCATGCGCGCGGTAATTTCGTTGGAATAGTGTTGGCGAATGACAGCGGACGAACGTCCGGTCGAACCCGCCGCGAGAAATTTCTTTTCGACGAGAATCACGCGTATTCCGCGCGACGTTAATTGCAACGCCGCGCTCGTTCCCGTGACGCCGCCGCCGATAATGACAACATCTGCTTGGTTTGAATTTGAATGAGCCATAGACTTTATCCGTAAGGTGGGTATAATGCAGAGTATACTATCCTTTGTTGCAGATTGCACCCACCATGTGGTAATTATATTTAACTTTCAGTATAGTACACTAGCGGGATTTTCCTATCCTTTGTATGGCTGTCCACTCCCCACTCGGGTTTTGAAACATTAGCCGGTCGCGATGCGGTAAATATATCCAACTCGGGTTGGGGGCTGGAAAGGGAGTGCGCGTGTTTGGGAGCGAACCGATTTTGGGATTGGTGTCGAGTATCCTTGTGGCGGTCAGTCTCGCGGCGCTCATAGTTCTTGCTGTGGCGCTGCGCCGCGCGCGCGCGCGGGCGCGGCAGAAAACCCGCGCGCTGGAAATGTTGGCGCGCGTCGAAGCGGTTCTGGCAAGTTCAGATTCAGCGCAAGCCGTCGCGAACGCGCTCGATCTGGTGATCGAATTTTCTCACGCCGCGACAGCGCTTGTCTGGACCAGACCGGAAACGATGGCGCCTTTTACGCGCTATGCGCAGCGCGGCTTGTTCCCCGAAAGTTTTGTGACGGCGCCCGCCGAGACGGAAAATATTGCGCGCTTGTACTCGCTCGATCCATTCCCCGAATTGCGCGCCAAAGGGTTTGTCGAACTGATTCGAATTCCTTTGCGCTGGGATGAACAAAATATTGGCGTTCTCGAAATTGGCGCGCGCCATCGCGGCGAATTGCAGGCGTTTGCCGATGAATGGTATCAAGCGGTCGCGCGTGTGTTTGCCATCACGTTGGCGCATGAAAAGGCGCTGGCGCGGACGCAAAAACAGTTGACAGATGAAAAACGTTTGTGGGACGCGGGCCTCGAAGTCACGGCGACCGAAGATTATAATCAAGTGCTGCGCACGATTGTCAAGCGCGCGCGCGAACTGATTCATGCGGAAGCGTCGGCGCTGTGTTTGTGGAATCAAGACCAAAAGATGTGGGTGGTGCAAGGCACCAGCGGCGCGGATGAAGCGTTCGAGCTTCAGGTCGCGCAATTTGAACGCGGCGATGGCGTGCAAGTCGCTTGTCCGGTCGTGCGTTTTAAATATCGGCAGGCGCATCTCGATTTGCCCGTGCGCCGCAACGGACATATTGTCGGTTGTCTGTGCGTGGCCAGTCAAGGGCCGCGCGAATATTCAGCCGAAGAGCGCGCGCTGTTGATGGGCATTGCCGCGCAAGCCGCGTTGGCGGTGGAGCGCGTGCGCGCGTTAGAGACGATGGGCAGCCGCGCGGCGACGGCGGAACGCGAACGGCTCGCGCGCGAGATTCACGATACGCTCGCGCAGATTCTCGGTTTTGTGAATATCAAAACCGGCGTCGTGCGCGAATGGCTCGCGCAGGACAATGTGCCGCAGGCGCAAGCTGAATTGGAAGAGCTGTCGCTGTTGTCGCAAGAATTGTATCAAGATACGCGCGAACTGGTGTTGGGTCTGCACGGCGAGACCAACGCGGAACGCGGCATTACTCAAATGTTGGCAAGCTATATCGAACGCTTTAGCCGCTTTTGCGATTTGCCTGTCACGTTCGATGCTTCCGATTGGAACGTGACTCTGTCGCCTGCCGTTGAAGTGCAGCTGCTGCGCGTGGCGCAAGAGGCGTTGAGCAATGTGCGCAAACATGCGCGCGCCAAGCACGCGTGGGTTTCGCTGACACGCGTCCAAGACGATTTGCATTTAGAAATTCGCGATGACGGGCGAGGTTTTGATCCCGCGCGGCCCGCGCGCAGTTTCGGTCCGCGCTTTGGTTTGCAATCCATGCGCGAACGAGTGGAATCTATTCATGGGACGTTTATGGTGCATTCGACGCCGGGGCAGGGCGCGCGGATTCAAGTAACGATTCCGTTAATTTATCGAGGACATAACGAATGAATTCACGAGTTGTATTGGCGGACGATCATCCTTTATTTCGCGACGGTGTCGCTTCGCTGCTCCGCGCGCGCGGTTTTGAAATTGTGGGCGAGGCGAGCAATGGACGCGAAGCGCTTGAACTGATTCGGCGGACGCAGCCCGATTTGGTGCTGATGGATATTCATATGCCCGAGCTCGATGGTTTGACGGCGACGCGTATCTTGACGAGTGAATTGCCCAACGTGCGCGTTGTCATTCTCACCATTTCAGATGATGACGACGATGTATTTGAAGCGATCAAAAGCGGCGCGCAAGGGTATTTATTAAAAAATACGGACACGCGCGCTTTTTTTGATTTAATCGAAGGCGCGGCGCGCGGCGAAACGCCGCTGTCGGGACGGCTCGCGTCGCGCATTTTGCGCGAGTTTGCCAAGCGCATGAATACGCAAGGCGTAGAACGGGCGGCGGAAGATGCGTTGAGCGAGCGCGAAAAAGAGGTGCTTTTGTTGGCAGCCGAAGGTCTCACCAATCGCGAAATCGCCGCGCGCATCAACTTGAGCGAAAACACCATCAAATATCATTTCAAAAATATTCTCGAAAAACTGCATCTCCGCAATCGCGCGCAAGCGGTGGTCTATGCGGTGCAAAGCGGCTTGCTCAAACCGAAACCGAGTTGAACTAATGGGCGCGCGCCGACTAATCTTTGCAGATGTTCGGCAGGGTAGGAATCCACCGCAAATTCAAAAGCGTAGAAAATCCGAAGCAATCCGCTTCGGTTTTTTCTTTTTATGCGTTGGTATGAATAATTGACGAAATCAAGTTATAAATTGGCGCTTGACAAATGGAAAAAGTCGCTTATACTATGCTCATTATTCGATTTAGTGAATAATATAAATAATAGGAAATATACGATGCCAGCAGAACTCCAAGCGGAACTCGCTCAGACAATTTCTCCCACCGTCACCTTTGAGCTCGAACCTGCCCAAAATCTTCTTTACAGTCTGATGCTCCTCAATTATGTCGAGCAAATGCCGGGGCTGGACGATTGGGTCACGCGCACTTATAACGCGCTCTCGCCTGAACGACGCCACAACAATCGCCTTGTGCTGGAAGGATTGCATTTCGCCGTCGCGCCGATTCGCAGCTACAAATCGTTTGACGAGTATATGAATGATTTAGAAGCGACTGACGCGGTTGCGCTGCGCGAGCGCTTGCTGCGCCGCTTGACGACGAAAATACGCGATCTGCCGCGCGGCGTGCGCGCGGAACCCGCATTCGACATCCAAAAATTATTGGACAAAGAAATCTACATTAACTGGTTGAGTGAAAAATTTTCGGGTAAATATGATCAAGCATTGGAACGCGAAGCGCACGATTATTTCACTGACCCCCCGCGCATGAAAGCGTTGATTGTCTATCATTTGCAAACGATGTGGCGCGAGACGCTGCAACAAGAATGGAAGCGCGTACGCCCGATACTGGAAGAAGCGGTCAGCGTTTTTCGCGCCCAAGGGTATAGCCGACTCGACGTGATTGAGATGGCAAAGCGCGTGACGGGACAAGAGCTGAAACCATATTGGGAAGAAATGATTCAGCGCGCGCGTCATCTCGTCATGGTTCCGTCCGCGCACATGGGACCGTATTTTGGAAAATTTTCAAATGACGATACGTTGTGGTTGTTGTTTGGCGCGCGCTTGCCCGCCGGCACGCGCGCCGTTTCGCCCGCGTTGGCGCGTTCAGAGCTGGTCGTGCGTTTGTCCGCTCTGAATGATGACACGCGCTTGCGAATTTTGGAATTGCTGTCGCAGCGCAAAGAACTGTGCGCGCAAGACATGATTACGCTGCTCGATTTGTCGCAGCCCGCCGCATCGCGGCATCTTAAACAGCTGAGCGCGACCGGATACGTCACCGAACGGCGGCGCGAAGGCAACAAATGTTATGCCTTGAACCGCGAGCGTCTCGATGAGACGTGCGAACTTTTGAATCAGTTCTTGGGCAGAGAATAAAACAGCGTTTGTTGAATGCGCGCTGCGGCGCCGAGAAATGGCTTGAGAAAACAGCAGCGTTCCGCACTCAGCCGGGCGATGCGATTAGCGAATCAAGGAGAACAGAGCAATGTATGACGAACTTTATCAACAGGAACGATACGCCGATATGCTTCGGGAAGCAGAGCATGAGAGCCAAGTCCGCGCGGCGAAAGCGGCGCAGCGCCACAAGTCGTTTTACAAATCTGCGCTCATTGTCGTCGGCGTCAAACTTGTAGCCTTGGGCAATCGCCTCCAAGACAATGTTGAAACGGTCACCCCGGTCCAAATGCTTCCGACCAGCGAGTGCGCGTAAATTTCGACTGAATCGCAAAATCACATTTCCTTTTTCGCCTGCAAAGATATGATGGATTTGTGATAAACAAAACGGGAGCCACGCGGGGCTCCCGTTTTTATTTTACGCTTGCGCGAATTGTTTTCCCATCGCGACGCGTCTGCCGATGGATGGATGGTCGTACAGCAGCCATTCCACCCATGCTTCGGGTTCAACCTCTGCCAAATTTTGATTCGCCAATTTTTCAAACGCGCTGATGAACGCTTGCGGATTGCGCGTTGTTTCAAGAGCGTAGCGGTCAGCCGCCACCTCGCGCCGCCGCGAATACCAATTCCCCAGCGGCATCGTGAGCAACCCAAACGCGCCGAGCGCGAGTCCCATGAGCGGCATCCCCGCCAAATCCGCAATGCCATTAAATCCAAACCACGCGACGCCAAAAAGCATCACCGCGTTGGCGATGTAAAAGCCGACCAGCGTGAGAACTGTTTCCACGCCAATGCCCCAGACAATATCGTTGTGCACTTGATGTCCCAGTTCGTGCGCGAGAATCGTTTCGATTTCATCGGGCGTGAAATTTTGGTAGAGCGTATCGCCCAACACAATTCGCTTGGTATTGCCGAGACCCATGAACGCGGCGTTCGCGGCAGTCGTCTTGTCCGACAGAACCATCGTATAGACCCCATTCACGCGCGTTTTCGCGTGCGCGGCGAGGCGCATCAAACGATTCACCAAATCTTGGTCCTCAAGCGGCTTGAATTTGAAAAAGATTGGAAAAATCAAAACGGGCGCGAGATTTGCCAGCAGCACGCTAAAGAGGAGCATGAACGCGCTCGCAATCAGCCACCACCATTGCGGCGTCGTGCGAAGCAAAAAATAAATCATTTCGATCACCACGCTGCCCAAGACTAACGCCAACGCGCTGCCTTTTGCCATATCCATCAGCCAGCCGCGAAAATTTTGGGTGGACAGTCCGAATCGGCGCGGCAAGACAAAACCGCGATAGTACGTCAGCGGCGTGAACAATAAACCGTACGCCACCGCGCCAATGACGAAATAGAGCAGCGTCGAGAGAAACGGCTCGGCTGTGATTCTCAACACCACATCGCGCAGCCACACGCTCAACCCTGTTGCCAATACAAACAGTATTGCGAACGCGCCGATTATCAGTTCGACCGCAAACAAACGATGTCGCAGGCGCGCATACGCTTTCGCTTTTTGTTGACGCGTTGGATCAATCATTTTCTTTTTTTTTCCTCAACGCAATTCCACATAACTCAACATGAATCCCAAATCGCGCGTATCTTTGGAATCCGAAAACACATCGCTTGGCCGAAAGGTGGGCGAGCGAAATTCGACCACGAGCGTGTCTTGACTGCGCGCGGCGTCGTCGAGCGGAATTTCATAGTCCATCCACTCTGCCGTCAGTGGAATCTTCGCAACCTCGCGCCCGTTCAATCGCACGTTGACAATGGGCAAGGGTTGGTTCGGCAGCGGCACCGCGCGCGCGTAAAACACCAATTTTTGCGGCTGCCAACCGGTGACGCCGGGAAATTTCAAGAACGAACGGTCACGTGTAAAACGCATCGGCTCGGCGCCATCCATTTGCGCCGCGTGAAAATTCAAAATGTACCCGAAACTGTTTGGGTCGTCGCCGAGTTCAATCAAACGCGTCGGCGCGGGGTCAAAACTCCACCACAGCGACGCGGGGATTTCCACTTGGCCCGTCGCGATGCCTGCCGCGCGTGTTTCACGCGCCAATTTGCGCGCGTCGCCCTGTTGGCGAAAAATATCCATGCGTCCCAAGCGCGCTTGCAGCTCGAATTGATTGATTTGCAGCGCCGCGTCATATGCCGCCAACGCGTTTTCAAAATCGCCCGCGCGGCGATATGCGTCGCCCAACGCATCCTGCGCGGCGGCGTAATTGGGAAATGCGTCCACCGCTTTTTGCGTCGTGGCGATATCGCCCGCTTGCGCCAAATAAAATTCGCTCGCGAATAACGGCGGCAGCAGCGGCGAATACGCCAAGACCAAAATCAACGCGCTCGCGCCGAGCCACAGCGCGCGGGCGCGCGGCGCCAAATTTTTCCACAATGCGCGTCCCTGCGCCAACGCCGCGCCCGCGAAAATAATCAACACGAATAAATAATGCGCGCGAAAACGCGATTGCGTGTGAAAGAAAAAAAACATCGCCAGATTCAATGCCAACCACAAGACCAGCAGCCATGGCAAACGTTTCGTGTTGAGCAAAAAACCCGCGAGCGCTAAAATCAACGCGCCGATAAAAAATACATCGTTGGCGAGCGCAAGCCACAATGTTGGCGCGTCCGCGATTACATCCGCCAAATATCCGCCGCCGCGCGCGAACGATTCCAATTCCAAACGCGGCAGCGCCATCAAGTTCGCCGCGCCTTGCGCGAAAATTTGTCGCGCGGGATCCGCCAAAATATTTTGCGCGCCGCGCGCCACCGCGTAATTCGCGCGGTCGGCGGGATTCTCGATGCGCGGCAGCGTTTCCCAAAAATCATCGCCCGGCACGCGATGGTCGCGCCACACCGTCCAGCCGCTGTTGGTGTCCAACAAAATGAAACGATTGTACGTCACCGCATTGCGCCACGTCCACGGCGCGATTACTAGAATCAATCCGACCAGCATGACGCCCAACGGCGCGAAATTTTCCAACCCGATTTTTTTGCGCCGCCGCATTTCATACGCGTACCACAACGCGGCGAGTCCAAAAAAATAGAGCGCTTGCCCGCGCAGCAATGCCATATAGCCGAACAAAACGCCGAGCAATAGCGCTTGGCCGCCGCGCAAATTTTCTTGGGTCCAACGCCACAATAAATAAATAACGAGCAGCGCCCAAAATACAAACACGGTTTCGCTCAACAAGAGCGAACCCGCTAATGCCGCGTAATTCGGCGAGACTGCCATCAACGCCGCCGCCCACAAACCCGCTTGTTTTCCGAACGCGCGCCGCGCGGTCGCATACACCAACGCGACGGATAATACGCTGACGCACACTTGAAAAAATAAAATGATTTCGAGGCGCGGCCCAAACGCGGCGAGCAGCGGCGCGAACGCGAGCGAAAAACCGGGACTGCGCGTATAGCGCAGCGGATAAGGGTCGCGGAAAAATTCGCCGCGCGCGAACAAAATGCCCGCTTTGTAATATTCGTCGTCGTCGTACGACAAGGCATAACTGCCGAACGCCGCAGACCGTTCCCAATACGCGAGCCGCACGGCGAACGCGACGAGAAACAGCGCGAGCAAAATCCAATCATGGCGGCGCAGCGTCAATTTATGATTTATGATTTTTGATTGCTGATTGATCATTGCCAAGAGCGTATTGCCGTTTATCCAACGCATTCGCGCAAAACATTTTCCAATAATTCCGCGTGTTTCTGCCATGAAAAATTTTCGACCACGCGCGCGCGACCCGCGTCGCCCAAACGTTTCGCTAATTCTGCGTCGTCAACCAATCTCAAAATCGCCGCGCGCATTTTTTCCAAATCATTTTCGGGATACAACAAACCTTCTTGCTCGTTGCGCGCGATTTGATTCAAACCGTTTACATCAATCGTCACCACCGGCAATCCCAGCGCCATATATTCATGCACTTTGAGCGGCGACCAGTAAAAGCCGACGCGGAGGGGGGGGTGAACCTGCGTATTGAACGGCGCGACGCCAACATCGCACAACGCGAGATAATACGGCACGCGCGCATATTCTACCGCGCCCGTCAAAATAATTTTATTTTGCGAATCCGCGCGCGCAACTCTTGCGCGCGTCTCCTCCAACAATTCTCCCGCTCCAATCATCAAAAACAAAATATCCTCGCGCGTTTTCAAAATCTCTTGCGCCACTTGAAAAAATTCTCGTACTCCATGCCAACTCCGAAACGACCCCAAAAAGCCAACCACGCGCTTGCCGTTCGGATTAATCTCCAATCTCAAGTCTCTAGTCTCTTGCTCTTGCAGTCGCGTTCGGTCAAACATTTCCACATTCGCGCCCCACGCAATCTCGCGCGCTTTGTCGCGTAGTTCGGGAAATGGCACCGTCGCCGCGAGCGGCGTGACGATTCGTTTTGCCAATGTCGCTTGTTCGCGCGCCCGGCGCGTCATCCAACCAAACATCAATTTGTCGGCGGCATATTTTTTTGAACCGCGCGGGTCCATCATCGGCGCATTCACTTCGAGCAGCGACGGGGTGTTGGCGCGCTGCGCGACGCGCACCCCCGCGCCCGCGAAATTGTAATAGCGTTCCATCACCACGTCCGGTTTTTTCGCTGCGATTATTTCGCGCATTTGCGGCTCTAACCGCCACAATAAAAAATTAGAGCGCGTTGGCACGCGAATCAAATCGAACCCGTTTATTTTTTCGCGCGCGAGTTGTCCCGTTTTTTGTTGGACAACAACCGTGATTTGATGCCCGCGCCGCGCCAACTGCTGCGCCACTTCGGTCACATGCACCGCGCCGCCGTGCGAACCGGGCAACGTTTCTTTGAGCGCGACATACAAAATATTCAATTTTTTTCCACCAATAAAAAATATGGACCCGCGCGCAAATCGCCAAACAACGCAATGTCTAACTGCATCACCTTTGACGCCATTTCCAACGGCACGATATATTTGTTGCCATTCTGCATCGCCGCGCGCACCTGCGTTCGCGCATTCACCTGCTGCTCCAACTTGTTCTTGCCGCGCGATTTGTTGCTCAAATAATTTTCGCCCAACTTCATAAACACATTTTCAATCCAACCTTGAAATAGTCCGTTCCAAAATGCGACGCGTTTCACGACGAAACCGTTTTGTTCAAACACCGCGCGCAATTCCTCGTACGTGCGAATCGCTTTGACGTGGTCCGCTTTGCGCCAATCGTCGCGCGTAAAATCAACGCTGCCGCGTTGGGTGAGCCAGCGCGTCACCGCTTGCTGCGGTTTCATCAACGGCGCGAGCGTTTGTTTTTCGCGCGTGTTGGAGAAAATAAAAAATTTGCCGCGCGGTTTCAACACGCGCCGCGCTTGATTCAACACGCGCGTAATATCTTCCAACGTCAGATGTTCCAGCACATCAATCGAAAAAATTTTATCGCACGTTTCATCGCGCAGGGGCAGCGCGCGCAAATCGGCGCGCAGCAGCGGCAATTTCTGTAACGCGCGTTCGGCGAACCACGGCGCAAGGTCCGCCGCGAGCATCGTCCGCGCCTTGTCGCGATTCCAATACGCGAATTTTCCGTTTCCGCAGCCCAAATCCAAAACGACATCGCTTGATTCAAATTTCAAAAAATCATTCAGCACGTTGTTTTTCACTTGCGCCGAAAGCAGCGGCTGTCCGAACTCGCGATAATCCAAAATCTGCGCGCCCGCGTCGTCAGCATATTGCGTCGTATGCTCAAATTCCGCGCGCGGCAATAATTCCGCGTACCCGTCGCGAATCGCGTACTCGCTCGCGCATTGCGTACAACGCAAAATATCGCCGCGCAATTCGAGCGCCGCGCGGTCAGTGGGGCAACACAAGAGCGTAATTAAATCCGCAGAAAACATTTCATGAAACCTACTACCTGTCTACCCGTTTCCCTGTCTACCTGTCTACCCTTTATTGCTTGAAAAACGACCCGCGATTCAACACAAACCGCCGCGCGATTTCAAGGAGACGCGGCGGCACGCCGACAAATTGATTGCGCGCCATTTCGAGCATATCCACCGGCTGTTGGCGCGGCGCCATGCCCGTCACAAATTGAATGATAAAAAATAAATTCCACACAATTAACGCCGCGCCCGCGCCAACAATCAACGGACGCGACACGCGCGTTGAAATCACATCTACAAACGCGGCGAGTCCGACGACAAACAAAACGGTGCAGTTGATGAAACGGCGTCCGCCATACGCCGCGCCGCCGAACCACGTCGAGAACGAACCGAGCAAATACGTTTCAACGGCTAACGCGACGAGAAATGCTGCCGCGAGAAATTTGTCGCGGCGCCACAGAAAAAATAACCCAATTACCGCCAGCAAGACAACCGGCGTCCACGTGAACAAGCCGTGAAAATTGGAAAACAAAACATCGAGAATATGCGCGCCGTCCCACGTAAATTTATCGGTCACGTTGCGCGCGGGCAAAAAATTTCCGTTCAACACGCGATACGTGAGCAACTGCGGAATAAACACCACGAACGCGCCGCCGAGCATTACGAGCGCGCCCGCAAACCATTTTTTCAATCCCGCGAAATTTTCGCGCGAACGCAAAACGCCAAACATCGCGTACGCGATTTCCAAAAGCGGTATCACGAAAAAAACCGCCTCTTGTTCACGTACCATTGTCATCAGCCCGCCGCTTGCGCCCAACAAAAACCAGTCGCGCAATTTTCCGTGCGCGCGCGTTTCGCGCGTGCGCCGCCACCACCACACAAACAGCGCGGACGCGAACAACGATGCCGCGTGACTGAACGCGGGCGCGACGTACATGTAATATACCGCGTTCGTCGCAAACAGTATTGTCAGCGCGGCGCCGAGCGCAATCCATTCCGCGAAATAATGGCGCGCGATGCGGTACGAAAGATAAATGCCGAGCCAGCCGAAAAATACAGAGCCGATGCTCACCGCGTAAATGTAGGGCATCGAAACCCCGTTCGCCGCGAACGCGGGATTAAGGTTTTGCGCGGCGAGCGCGAACAGATGCGCGGCGAGATAAAAGGGCAGCCACAACACTGCCGTGCCCATCGGACCGAAATTGATTTGCAAACCCGTCGCCGTTCGCATATCCAGAAATGTTTCCTTGAAGCGCGAACGCACGCAATTTTCAAAATCCAAACTGCAAAAATATTCGTACTGATTCCGAAAATTCAAATCGCCATCCAAAAGCAGCGAGGGCAAATACGCAAAATATTCGATTTCATCGGACGCGGCAACGCGCGGCGTGACAAAGGGCAGCGAAATCAAAAACAACACCGCCATTACCAACAAGCCGCGTTCGATGCGAAAACGTCCAAAAGAAAAATAATTCAAATTCAGATTTCAAATTTCCGAATTTTCAAAAAATTCGGAAATTTGAAGAGCGCTTGCTGCCGCGCGCGCGATTTTTTCCGCGCGTCGGGCGTACGTAAAATCGCCCACGCGTTCGCGCGCGCGTTCGCCCAAATCCTGCGCGGCGGATTGAACCGCATTTTGTAATTGCGCCGCGAACGCGTTCACCTCGCCGCGTGGAAAATAGAACGCGGCGTCTTGCAAAATTTCGCGCAGGGACGCGCGGTCAACGCAAACAATCGGACGCGCCATCGCCATATATTCAAACATTTTCAGCGGCGATGCCGTCGCGTCCGTCACTGTGTCGGGAATCACCAAGGCATCGCTTGCGGCGAGATATTCCGCAATCACGTTTGACGTTTGACGTTTCACGAATATCACTCGTTCTACAATTCCCGACTCGCGCGCCAGCGTTTGCAATTCCTCCACCTCGAATTCGCGCCCGCCAATCAAGACAAGTCGCGCTGATGAATCGTTCCATTGTTTGAACGCGCGCAGCAAAATATCCAAGCCGCGATATTTGAATGTAAGCCCCGCGTACGTGACGATACGCGCGTCGCGCGGCAAATTTAATTTGACGCGCATTTCCATTTTAGCGCGCGGGAAATAAATCGCGTCGTCGTACGCGTCGGGAATGACAAAGACGCGTTCGGGCGACTGCCAGCCGCGCGCGATGATTTCTTGGCGAAATATTTCGGTGAGCGAGGCGATGCCGCGCGACTCCTTTAAGGTTGTTTCGTCCATCTGTTTTAGCGTTTCGAGCAAGCGCGCGCTTTTGTTTTGCCCCGGATGCCGCGATTCCAAATCATGCACTTCGTACAGCACGGGCAAATCAGCGCGAATAAAACGATACGCGCACACCAGATCGCGCGTATAAATCAAATCGGGTTTTACGGAAGCGATGATGCGTTTCGCGCGTTCGGCGTAGAGCGCGCGTTCCATGTACGACCAGCGTCCGCTTTTGTAAAGGCGCGAGAGTTTGTTGATGGGAATGCGCGCAAGTTGCCGCGTCGGAAAAGGGGGGGGGGCTTCATTGCCAAAACGCGGCACCAGCGTCGTCAAATTTTCGCCAAGTTGTTTCGAGAGTTCGCGCAGCGTATTAAACGTTTGCACCGAGTTCGCGGATTCGAGATTGAGCGGCGAGTATGCCACATAACAAAGGCGCATAGCAAAAATCAACTCGCTGAATTCGCTTTCGCAAGGCGCTGCGGCGCGCGAACATTGTGAACGAAAAAATAAAGAATGACGACGGTTAGCGCGGCGCACGCGACCGAGAACAGAAACATGGCGCCAAAACCAAGCGCGTCGGCGACCCATCCGCCGAGAATGGGCGCGGCGATGGTGGCGGGCGCAATCAAAGTATTCGCCAAACCGACGTACAATGGACGTTCGGTCTCGACGCCAAACTCGAGCGTCATCGCAATCGTCGTCGCCCACAGCGCGACATTCGCGACGCCTGTCAGCGCAAAGACGAGGTAAAACCATTCGAGTTGCGGGCTCGCAAACGCGAGCAGCGGCGCGAGCAATGCGGCAAGCATGCCGAGCGCCAAAATCGCGCGATGTCCGAATTTATCGCCGAGCGCGCCCAAAATTGGATTCGCAATCACCTGCGTTATCAACAGAACGCTCGTCATCACGCCCGCCATTTCCGCGTTCATGTTAAACGCGCGCGTCGCATAGATGATGTAAAACGAAGCGGCGGCGATGGCGAATTGCGCGAAAAAACGCGCCGCGATGAACCAGCCAAAATTTTTGTCGCGCCGCAAAACGCGGCCCGCCTGTTTCCAAATCGAACGCGCGTCGTCGGTGGATTGTTTAAGCGCGTGTTCGGTTTCGCGCGTCAGAGACAGGAACGCGTACGAGATTGCCATGCCAATGCTCGCCAGAAAAAAACAGAGCGCGAAATTAACGGGATTATCAAAACGGAGCAAGAGGATTCCCGCCCAGAGCGCTCCGCCGCTGGCGAATAAATTCGCGAGGGCTGATTGTATCCCGAAAAATTTTCCGTGATGACGCGGCGGAATAATTTTGCCAATCATGCTCTGCCACGCCGTCGCGGTCAGCCCGCCGCCCAGACCTTGCCAAGCGAGCAGAATAGAAATAATGAGCAGCGTCAGAGTCGGAGACAGCATTTGCGAAAATAACGCGACAATGGCGAGCGCGAGAAACGGCACGCGTTCGTGAATTGTCATCGCCAACACCATCGGTTTGTAGCGCAGCAAGCGGCTCACTCGGCCGGCGGTAAAGAGCTGCGGCAACTGCCAACCGATGGAATGCAGCGCGGGAATCAAACCAATTAAAATCGCCGAGCTCGTCAGCGTATTGACAAAGAGCGGAATAATTGTGACAAAGGAAGCCAAACCAACCGCGCCGCCAAAGAACGCGCCGTCGAGCACGCTGACGGTGACGTTAAAACGCAAATGTTTTGCCGCATAGCGATTCGCGGATTCGCGCAGAGAATCGGATTGCATAGACGATGTTATTTTATGGCGCGCGCCGCGAAACCGACGGCGAGGTCCGACGTTTGTTCGGCATCGAACGCGCGAAACAAAAGAGACATGGGAAATTCGACAAACACGC
The DNA here is from genome assembly GCA_021463195.1 of Anaerolineae bacterium. Classification (GTDB taxonomy): domain Bacteria; phylum Chloroflexota; class Anaerolineae; order UBA4142; family SHND01; genus SHND01. Next base: position 7,782 of record JAJTXZ010000012.1, on the reverse strand, counting down.
GCGCCAGCGCGCGCCCAGCGCGGCTGCCGCCGAACGCGTGTGATAAAACATCGTTCGTCACCGCAAAAAAATTTCCGCCCGAAACAATTTCAACGCGCGAAAAATCGCGCAGCAGGTAACGATAGCCCTCTTGCGTGAAACGAAAATAATCGTGCGGCGACGCGTGATAGGGATGATAAAACGGCGCGTATGAAAAATAGACGCCGCCTTTTTTCAACACGCGCGCGACTTGGTTCACCGCGCGAATCGGGTCATACAAATGCTCCAACACGGAAACCATAATCACTGCGTCGAGCGATTCATCCGCCATCGGCAAATAATGCGCGTCGGCGACGAACATTACATTCGCGCCCGCCTCCACATCGAGTCCAAAATAACCGCGCTGTTGGACAAGGCGCGCGTATTTTTCCGCCAGCGCGAATTGTCCCGCGCGCCGATTTTTTTCCACCACGCTGCCCGCGCCGATATCGAGAATCCGCGCGTTTGGATTTTGCAACAGCGCGTCAATCGTTTCGATGAGCAAACGTTGGGGGTGCGGGGAGCGGAGTTTCATGAAAGAAAAGAGATTGGAGATTAGAGACTGGAGATTGAGTCTCCAGTCTCTAATCTCCAGTCTCCAGCCCCTCGTAATACTCCACGGTTCGCCGCAATCCCTCTCGCACATCCACTGTCGGCGCGTAACCCAATAATTCGCGCGCGCGTGAAATGTCGGCGTGCGAATGAAGGACATCGCCCGCGCGCGGCGGCGCGAATTGCGTCGGCAAATTTTGATGCGTGAGTTCATTCAATAACGCGACGATTTGGTTCAGCGTCGTGCGCGCGCCGCCCGCGATATTGACCACCGCGCCGCCGTCGAATTCGGAATACGCCGCGCGTAAATTCGCGTTCACCACGTTTTCGATGTACGTAAAATCGCGCGATTGTTCGCCGTCGCCGTAAATGGGAAAAGGTTGGTGATGCAGCGCGCATTGCGTGAATTTGGCGAGCGCGCCCGCGTATTGCGAGGTCGGGTCTTGGCGCGGGCCAAAGACATTGAAATAGCGCAAGCAAATGGTCGAGAGTCCGTAGAGATTGGAAAAAACGCGCGCGTAATATTCGCACGCGAGTTTCGTCACCGCGTAGGGCGAAAGCGGCGACGGCTCGAACGTTTCGACTTTGGGAAGTTGCGGCGAATTGCCGTACACCGACGAACTGCTTGCCAGCACGACGCGCTTGACGCCGTGGTCGCGCGCGGCAATCAAAACGTTCAGCGTGCCAGTGAGATTCGCGTCATGCGACGCGCGCGGGTTTTTGATGGAACGCGGCACGGACGGCAGCGCGGCTTGGTGAAAAATAATGTCCACGTCGCGCGCGGCGTTTTGTGTTGTGTTTTCGTCGGCGATATCGCCCTGAATAAATTCGATTTTGTTTTTTACCGCGTCGAGATTTTTCAAATGTCCCGTCGCCAAATTGTCCAACACGCGAACGTTCTCGCCGCGTTTCACCAGTTCCTCTACCAAGTGCGAACCGATGAAACCCGCGCCGCCTGTGATTAAAATCTTCATGCCGCCACCGTCGCTTTTTGCGTCACGCGTTCGTACACCTTTTCATTACGCGCAACCAAATCATTTTCGCCAAAACGTTTCAAGGTTTCAAATCCATTCTGAATCAAACGCGCGCGCAAAGTTTCATCGCGCAGCAGCCGCGCAATCGTGTGCGCCAACGCGCGCGGCTCATCGCGCGGCGCGAGCAGTCCATTGTATTCATGTTGAACCACTTCGTCCACGACGGGAATATCGGACGCAATCACAGGACAGCCCGCCGCCATCGCTTCGAGCGGCGGCAGACCGAATCCTTCGTAACGCGTCGGCAAAACATACACATCGGCGGAATTGTACAAGCGCACTTTGTCTTCTTCGCTTACGCGTTCCAAAATTCGCAAGTGTTCGCTGGTTCCGTCTTTTTTCGCGATCAGTTCCAACTCGCGGCGATGAATCGGACTGTGTCCGACAAACAAAAATGTCGCGTGTGGAAAATCGCGCAGCACATCAGGCATCGCGCGCGCCAATACGTCGAACCCTTTGCGATATTTGAATTGTCCGACAAACAAAATCACCGGACGCGAAAATTCTTGCGGAAATTTTTCGTCGCGCATTTTGGAAATGAATGACGTATCCACCCACAGCGGAATCGTTTCGCTTTCGATGCCGAGTTTTGTCCAAATATCGCGCTCGTGTTCCGAACATGCAATCACCATGTTCGCGTGATGCACGGGATAGTGCATGAAATAATTTTCGACATGCCGCTTGACGCGTCCATCGCGCGCCGCGCGATTCAGAATCTCGCGGCGCGACCAAATCAAATTGTGATACAACGGTTCTGTATCAAGCGGCTTGTCGCGGTCAAGCGAAAGATAGTGGTCATGCAGCGGACCAATCGGCGTGACGACGTAGGGAATGTTTTCGCGGCGCGCGTAATAGGCGGCTTGAAACGCGAATTGGTTGCGTAAATGTTGAATGTGAATCACATCGGGTTTGGGCGCGCGCGTCAACGCGTTCCAAAATTCGCGCGTGAGCCAGCCGTTCGGCGCAATGCGTTCCACCTCTACGCCTTCAATGTTTTCTGCGCGCGTATTCAGCGCCTCCGATTTCGCGTCATAGTACGTGAACGCGCGCACCGTGTGTCCGCGCTGCGCCAACGCTTTCGCCAGCAAGACTTCGGGCCAGTTGCGAAAGATGCGCGTGATGCCGCCGGTGGTGACAATCAATATGTTCATGCACAAGCTGGCGGGCGAATCGAATTCGCGACAACGAATACACAAAACATGCCTTCGCATGTTGTCAGAGTCTGCACAGGCAGACTTGGCGTTGTTGTTGCCGCGATTTCCAATCGCCTCTCCCCAGCACCAAAATTGTTTTCAATCTTTAATCACAACCTACACGCGCACGCGGTACCAATAACCGTACTGTTCGACAAAACCTAACTGCGCGTACAAATTGCGCGCAGGCGTGTTGTTAGCAATCACTTGGAGATATGTGGTCTGCGCGCCGTTCTGCTTGCCCCACGCCATCAACTGCGAAACAATTTTTCTGCCGTACCCGCGCTGGCGAAAATCTTTGTCCACGACAATATCGAACAACCCCAAAAATTTTTCTTGGTGTACACCCAAACCGCACGCGCAGACTGCGCCATGTTCGCGCAGCAATGCGTAAGCCGTTTGTGGCACAATCATTTGGAATATCTGTTTGAGCGTATCACGATGCGCGGGATTCGGCTGATTCATTCGGCAAAACGCGTCGAACCATTCCTCGCTCCATGTTTCGTAAATTTCAACATCGCCTGCGCGCAAAAAATTGCGCGGCGCAAGTTCGCACGTTTGAACAAGCGTGTCTGCTTCCAAATGATAGCCGCGCGATTCCAATTCCGCGTCCAACTGCGGGGGCTGCGCGGCGCGCGTCATTTTGAATACAACGGGCAGATTTTGCGCATGATACACATTTTCGCAATACGCGATTTTTTCATCCAAAGATTGTTTTGGAAGATACAATGGTTGAACCGAGTTTGCGCGGCGGCTGTAGCCATTGCTAAAACGCAGAATCCAGCCGTCGTACAAAACCGTTTTGAGCGCGGGAAATGCGTTGAGCGAGAGTTCTTCGAGGGCGGTAATCATTAAACAATATTTTGGATTCTACGCTTCAGCGGGTTCATTTTTCCAGATGACGACTTGCCTATAGACCGCCTAAAGGCTCGATTCCCTGCTTCAAAATCGTATTGTATGCGTCGAGTACGCGTTCCGTCACTGCATCCCACGTAAAAAGTTTCAACACGCGCTCGCGTCCGCACTTGCCAAAACGTTCGCGCAAATTTTCATCGTCGAGCAAACGCGCGATTTTTTCTGCAAAATCGTTCGCGTTTTCGGGCTCGGCGAGAAAGCCCGTTTCGCCGTCGGCAATCACTTCGGGAATCCCGCCGAAACGTGAACCGACGACGGGACGCGCGCACGCCATCGCTTCGGTGGACATGATGCTGAACGTTTCATTCGCATAACTCGCGAGCGCAACAACGTCCGCGAGCGCATAATACGGCGCGAGCGCGTCGGACGAAATATAACCCAGAAACTTTACGCGGTCAGAAATTCCAAGTTCGCGCGCGCGCTGCTCCAAAATCGCGCGGTATTCGCCTTCGCCTGCGATGAGCAGTTGCACATTGCGCGTTTTTGACAGCGGCGCGACAGCATCAAGCAAATACTGCACGCCTTTCCAACGCACCAAACGTCCCGCGTACAAAATCGTTTGCGCGTCGCCCGCGATTTTTTTTCGCAGTTCGACGTTGGGCGTTTGCGGAAAAAATTGCGCGGGGTCAATGCCGTTATACACGACGCGCGGCGTGAGGTTGTAATGTTCGCGCACTTGGTTGGCGTTGAAGGCGGAACAGGAAACGGCAATATCGCTCGCGTTCGCAAAACGCGTATCGCCCGGAAAAAAATCGGTGCCGTGGCAGCCGAAAATGATTTTACTTGATGCATGACGTTTGAGCCATTTCATCGCGGGCAAATCGTAGGGCTTTTGAATATGAATAATGTCAAAGTGTTCGCGCTGCATGAATGCGCGCGCATTTTTGCCAAAACTCAAGCGTTCGAATAATTTTGTCAGCGTGTATTGTTTTGCGAATCCCGGAATTTTTCGCAGCGTTTCGCGCGGTGTAAAAGGAAAGGTCACGACGCGCACATTTTCGTACGCGCGACGAATGTTGCCGTCGCCCCCAACAATCGTCGTTTGCACGCCGCGTTGCGCCAACCCGCGCGCCACTTCCCAGACAAAACTTTCGACGCCGCCGTATTGTGCCGTTGTGGTTACATTGTACAGGCAAACTTTCATTTGTATCCGACACCCGCCAGCGAGTTGCCGATTAGCGGCAAACCCGGCACAACTGCGCGTAAATTCAATTTGCGCGATGAAAGATATCGCAGCGGTTTAAAACCGGCGCGCACGCGCGCATCGCGGAAACCAGCGCGCCGCAAGACCGCCTTTAACGTTTGCGGATTGAACAACGTTTGATGCGTCGCGTCCGCGTCGCCGGACCACACTTTGCCCAAGAGGGGATAATAGGCGCGGCGCGCGTCCCACAAATTGGGCGTGGTCAGCGCCACCGCGCCCCCCCCCCTCAAGACGCGCCAACATTCGCGCAAGGTAAATTCGGGCGCCGCGACATGTTCAATCACTTCGCTCAATAAAATCACGTCAAACGAATTTGCCGCAAAGGGCAGCGCGACATCGGAATCGCATTGCGTGAGCCGCGCGTCGGGAATTAACTGCCGCGCCTGCATCAATGGATATTCAATCAAATCGGCGCCGAACGGAATATAACCGCGCTGTTTCAAATAGCGCAGCGCAGGGCCCGCGCCACAGCCCGCGTCGAGAATGCGCGCGTTTGGCGATACATTCGCAATATGCTGCAGCAAACGCCCGTACTGAAATGCGACTTTGGCGTCGGATTTATTTAATTGATTTTGAAAATATTTTTCGTCGTAACTCACAGCCATTTCAAGAACAACTCTTTGCGCGGCAGATTCAATGTTTTGAGCCGCTCTTTTTCGGACGCGTCAAAGCCGCCGAATAATTTAAACAAACTCAAAAATAAAATTCCAAATAACGCGGTGGCGCCGCCCAGCCACCACCAATCCAAATCGCGCGCCAGCAGCATGGGGAGCGCCGCCAAACCCGCCGCCGCGCTTACGCGCAGCAAAAACCCAAAGGGGAACTGGATGCCGTAATGTCGCGCGGTGTATAGCGTGGCGTATACGCGCGCGCCAAAACGCGGCGCGCCCAGCGCGATGGCGGCGCCGACCGCGCCCCACGATGGCGCGAGCCAGAGCAAGAGCGGAATAATCAACAATGTAATCAAACGCGACCACAACACCGCGCGCGAGGATTGAAAGACGATGAGCATGGATTGTGGAATGCTCGTCAACGTTTCGCCGAATAAAAAGACAATCAAAATGATGGCGATGATGGCGGATTGTTCGTACGTCTCGGTGAACAAAAAAGGAATAAGCCGCGGCGCGAGCAGACCCAGGACGATTCCGCACGGCGTTAACATGAACACAAAAAATTTGGTCAGCGTCGAGTACGCTGCGCGCACCTGGTCCATTTTATTTTCGGCGTACAAACGCGCAAATAATGGCGTTTGAATGCCGGTGAGCGGCGCGACCAGAAAACGCAAAAAATATTGCGTAAAGCGATAGCCCACCGCCAACACCGCGACAGCGGTTAGTTGTTTTGTCCCGGTCAAGATCAGCGCCGCAAAGCCCGGTTCGCCCAATGCCGCCGTCGCGGTCACAATAAAATTCAATGCCGACACATGCGCGAAACGCTGCCAGAGACGATGCGGCAGCGCGCCATCGCGCAGCGGAATTTGATTCACCAGCGCGCGCGCGCGCCACGCCGCCAAACCGTCGAGCAGCGCGCTCGAAAACACCATCGCCGCGACCACGCCCACCACGCCCGTCGTCAAGAGCGCCGCGCCGGTGACCAACAGCGGCTGGACAATCGAGGCGACAATATCCAGCAGGTTCGTCGCGATCTGTTTAAAGTGCGTATAAAGGAATTGGACAAAAACGTCGGCGACCACGCCGAGTATGACCAGCAGCGCAATCCCCCACAACAAAATGGGGCCGTCTTCGCCCAACGCCAAGATGCGGATGAAAAAATCCGGCGCCAGCGTAAAGGCAACGATCACCGGCAAGATGAACAGCAGCTTGATGCCAAACAATTGCGCGAAAAATTTTTTCAGCCCCGCGCGCCCCGCGCTCACTTCGATTTCAGGCGTAAAGCGCGACACGCTGCGCTCCATGCCCAAATCCACATATGTGCCAATTAGCGCGGCGACGCTCGCGATCAAAATATATTGCGCGAAATCATGTTTATTCAACACGCGCGTCAAGACCATGCCCGAACCGAGCGCCAAACCGAGTTTGACGGGAAATAACGCGCTGTTCCAAAGCATCGCGCTGGAGACGCGATGACTAAGCGATGACGAAGTAGATGCTTTCGGCATTATTTGAAGTTTTCCGCGTTCATCCGCGTCCATCCGCGTCCAACCGTTTTTGCAGCACAATGCGGTATGTCCCCATCCCGAATGTGCGCCATGAATCGTACAACGCATCACCCGCAACGCGCGGATATTTTCTGAAACGCGATTTTTCGTGATTCAAGTCGTGAATCTCAAAACCAAACTGCGCGGCGAATTTTTCAAACGCGCTGTACGTATAATAGTGCATCTCGCTCAATTTTTGTTTGTCGCGCAGCGCGGAATTTTTCGTGCGCTGCCGCAGCGCGATATATTTTTCGCCGAGCGAGCGCGGCAGATAATTGACAAAGCGTAAATGGTAATGCGGATCCACGAGCGCAAAACGATTGATGACAGTCATAAACGCAACGCCTTCATCGTTCAACACGCGCGCAATTTCACTCAATAGATGCGTTGGCTCTTGCACATGTTCCAGCACATCCCAACACGCCACAATGTCAAAACTCGCTTTCGTAAACGGCAGCGCTTCGCCCGCGCCGACGAGCGCGGCTAAATTGATGTCGTAACGCCGCGCGCGCACGCGCGCGATTTCGCAATACGCAAAATTGTAATCGCACGCGCTAACGGCATAGCCCGCGCGCTGCATCGCCACCGCAAAGCCGCCCATGCCCGCGCCCAAATCAAGTACGCGCGCATTCCGCTTTGGCGCATACCGCGCGACTTCTGTCAGCGCGTCCTGTTGATAATTCTCTTGCCACAATCGTTTTTCGCGCC
>JAJTXZ010000119.1 GCA_021463195.1 Anaerolineae bacterium | reverse complement strand
ATTTCGAATGCAATGAGAAATCTCGTTTGACGCGCAAGGTCGAGATTTCTCGCCTCCGCTCGAAATGACAGTTTGCGCGACTTTGTGCCAGCCCTAACGAATCGCGAATTTGGGGCGCTGGCAAAGCCACAACTTTATTTTGTAATAATCTTGGCATTTATCCTACGCCGTTTGCGAGTATAATAAATCGGACATGGCAAATCTTAGAGTGCTGTTAGCGGATGCGGACAGTCAACTACGAACTCTAGCGCAGCGCGTATTGACACAGCAGGGCTATTTTGTGGTGCCGGCGGCGGACGGCAGCGAAGCGCTCACCCTGCTGCAAAATAATTCGCTCGATGTTATTGTCGCCGCGATTGATTTGCCTAAATATGATGGCATCCAAATTTTGCGCGCCGCGCGCGAAAAAAATCATCCGCTGCCTGTCATCCTGCTCGCCAATTCCGAAAATATCGCGCCCGCCGCAAACGGCGTACGCATTGGCGCGTTCGATTACCTCGTCAAACCGCTGGACGACCTGAGCCAGCTCGCCATCTTGATTGAACGCGCCGCCACGCAAACACCCGCGCCGCACGCTGAACTTGGCATCGCTACGCCGGGCATATCAAACGCGCTCGCCCCATTAGAGAAACCGACCAACCTGCTCGCCATTCTGACGCAAAAACACGACCTCAATATTTTGCTCGACGAATACGCGATTGAATTGGCGCGCGCCACACGCGCCGCGCACACCTTTGTGCTCCTCCCGCACACTGACGGGCAGCTGCATCTCACCGCCTCGCACGGGTTCACGGCGCCCGTCGAAGTCGGACGCGCGTATACCGCTATGCAGGGCGAAGATTTTGCCGTACGCATCGCATCCGCGCGTTCGCTCAAATGGCTCAAAACGGAGCACGACGGCGCAAATCATTTTACGCTCGGCATTCCGCTTTTATTTCAACAACGCGTGATGGGCATTGCCATCGCGCACGAAACCGCGCCCACCGAAACATTTTCGTCGGCAGCGCTCGGCGTCGTGCAAGATTTGTCGCATCAAGTCGCGTTAGGCATTGAATTGGCGCGCCTCACCGCGCGCGCGGCGCGTCTGGAACCGCTCGACCCGGTGACCGGCTTGTTCAGCCGCGACCAATTTTTGGAAATCGCCGACCGCGATTTTCGGCGCGCGTGGCGTTTCGATCAAACCATGTGCGCCATCGTCATGGATGTAGACGATTTTGGCAATTTGCATTTGACGCTCGGACCACAAGAAACCGACCGCGTGATGCGACGCGTTGCCACCGTTGTGCGCGAACATGTGCGCAAAGTGGACGCCGTCGGCCGTTTAAATCCGCACACCATCGGCTATTCTTTGTGGATGGCAAAAAAAGAACACGGCATGACCGTGGCGGAACGGTTGCGAATGTTGGTCGCGGAAATTCAAGTGAATACGCTGGATGAAACGTGGCAGGTCACCGCGAGTTTCGGCGTCGCCGCGTATCGCGGCGCCATCTCATCCGTCTTTGAATTATTTTCTGTCGCCGACCAGGCGCTGCGCGCCGCCAAACGCGCGGGCGGCAATCGCATCGAAGGAGTGTGAACATGAATGCGTGGGACAATCCCGAAGAAATGTTGACGCGCGCGCAAACCGCGCGCGCGCAAGGCGACACCGAACTAGCGTATCAAATGTACGCGCGCGCGAGCGAAATCAATCCCCAAGAGCCAAATGCTTGGCGCGGACGCGCGGAAACATGCGCCAATCAAGATGAAGCGCTGGTCAGTTACGCTTACGCGCACGCGCTCGCGCCGACGGACACCAGTTTAGAGCGCACGCTCGACGCCTCGGTCGCGCAACGTTTGAGCGCGTCTAGCCAAAGCGATGCGCCGCTGCTCGTCGCGATGGGTCAAGAGCTTGCCGAAGTCGGACTCGCCGCTCAAGCCGAACAATTTTTTCAACGCGCCGCGACTTGGGATGAATCGTTAACCGACGCGTGGGTCTGGCTGGCGGGACTGGAAACAAACTCGGACAAACAAACCGAATATTTACAGCGCGCCCTCGTCGCCAATCCACGCGATTCGCGCGCGCGCGCCGGATTGTTCGCGTTAAAACCGCCGCCGCCTGCGCCAACGCCTACCCCCGCCACCGCGCCGTCAAATATCAACAGCGCGCGCAGCGAGACTTTGGCAGCCGCATCGCAAGCGCAAGCAGAATCTTCGATGGAACGTTTGCGAAAATTACGCGAGACGAATTCACCCGCGCCGAGCGCGCCGCAACCCGCGACACACGCGCCCGCCCCCGCGCCAAAACGCGCCGACAATACGATGCGTTATCTCTTGTTGGCGCTGCTCGCGCTAGTCGTTCTCTTTGCGTTCGCCGGAATTTTTTTGATGCTGACGCAATAGCCGTAGGACAAATTTTCACGCTTGTCCGGTGATTACTATAGGCGTCAAAAAATTGAATTAAAAACCAAAATTCCGAAATCTCAGAGATTTCGGAATTTTGGTTTTTTGAATAAACAAAAAACGGGCGCGGTATTCACCGCGCCCGCAGATAAATTGTCTTGCCAAAGGACGGATTATGGCGCCTTGGTGACATTTTCAGCCTGTGGTCCTTTGGCGCCATCCACGATTTCAAATTCCACCTTGTCGCCCTCTGCGAGCGCGCGGTAGCCATCCATTTGAATCGCCGAGTAATGGACGAATACGTCCTTACCCTGGTCATGCGCGATAAAGCCATAACCTTTCGCGGCGTTGAACCATTTGACTGTGCCTTCAATCTTGTTTGCCATGTTTTCACCTCCTTTCGTTTGAGTTTAAGGGTGTATGGGGAGCGAGGTCTTGCGGAAATGTTCAATGGGAATAATAAAAGCGTCACGCGCGCTAGCCGCAGATTCACATCCGGCTCGCGTTGTGACGCTGATTACATCCAAGGAGGATAACAGCGGCACACGCGCAAGCCACAATGACTTTACACGCGCGCCGCAATCAACATACAATAAAACCACTGCATTCTTGCACGTACCGCCAAACGGCAAATAGCATACCAAAATTTTTTGGCGTTGTCAAACCGCGTTAAAAGAAAATGAGAACGCGATGAGAATTTCGGCGCGGCTTGGGTTTCCTTTGCTTTGTAGTACAATCGCGGCGTGGCGGACACATCTTTTACTTTTCCTCTCACAGTTTCCCTTTATGATTTGGATGCGCGTGAAGAGGTCTCGTGCGCGAATTTGTTCCGTTATTTTGAAGAGACGGCGATGCGCGGCTCTGCCCATTTCGGCTTTGATTTGGAATGGTATCGCCGCCACGAACAATTTTGGGTGATTCGCGCGATGCAAATCGAACGCGCTTGCGCGCCGCGTTATCTCGATGCGTTGGAAATCAACACGTGGATTTCATCCATGACACGCGCGCGCGCTGACCGCAACTATGTGGCGCGACGCGCGCGCGATGGACGCGTAATGGCGCGCGGTATCGCTAACTGGGTTTATGTAGACGCGCAGCGCGTTCAGCCGACGCGGATTCATCCCGACATTGTCGCCAGGTTCAACCAACCTGCCGCGCCAGCGCTCAAACCCATCGGCAAAGTCACGCTGCATCCAGAAACGTCCGCGCTGTACGAACACACCACTTGGCGCCGCGCGCAATTTTATGAAGCGGATTCAGCGCGCCATACGAATAACGCTATTTATGTGGATTGGTTGGAAGAAGGGATTCGCGACACGCTGCGCGCGATGGGTTACGCGCTGGCGCTTGATGACGCAATGCCGCGCATTTGGTTTTATCGTCATGCGCTCGAATATGCGCGTCCAGCGCTGCCCGGCGCTGCGGTGAAACTAAACACGCGTCTCATTCATCGCGGCAATACGGCGGGCGTTTGGGAACAATCGCTCAGCCATGCGGCGCATGGCGCGCAAATGCTGCGCGCGCTGACGACGACGCTGTGGCGCGACGCGCGCAATCGTCCGCTAACGTGGCAGCGCGTGCCGCGTCAAACTTGATTATTTTCTCATGCCGCATTCATACGCGATTGGGTTGGACGCGTTATCATGGCTAAAAAAATCGGGAGAAGAGTTATGCTGCGTCGAATTGTTGCGTTGGGTCTGATTTTATTGGCGGCGTGCGGCGCGCCCGCGTCCGCCACGCCTGCCGCATCCCCCCCCCCTTCACGCGCGGCTTTACCGACCATGGCGCCCGCCGGCGCGACGGTGCTGGCATCGGATTACGGCAAGACGCCGCCGCGCGCTCCGACAACGCCAAGTTTGGCTGCGCCATCGCCCACCGCGCCTGCCGCGCCAACGCCGAGCGCGACAGATTGGAGCGCCGCGCTGCGCCCGCCATTTCGCGCCGAATTGAATAAAATCAAGGACCTCACGCGCTATGAGATGCAATGGGATTTGAGCGCTGATTTGAGCGAGCTGCGCGGCGAACAGCGCATTTTTTTCACCAATCGCACGGGCAAAGACCTGGACGAAATTTATCTGCGTCTTTTTGCCAATGCCACGCCCGGCGAAGGCGGCATTACCTTGCATCAAGTTCTGGTAGACGAACGCCAAGCCGACATCGAGTTATCGCAAAAGGATACCGTCGCGCGTCTCACGTTGGGCGAAACGCTCGCCCCGGAACATTCGCTGGTCATCACGCTTGACTATACGGTAGAAATTCCAAAGGATGCCACGGGTCGCTATAGCGATTTTACGCAGACCGCTTGGCTCACGACGCTGCCCACCATTTATCCCCTCATTCCCGCGTACGATGAAAACGGTTGGCATCTCGAAAATCCGCCCGAGTACGGCGATGTGGTGTACGCCGACAGTAGCATTTATGACGTGACCATCAATACGCCGTCAGATTATCAAGTCATCGCTTCCGGTGAATTGGTCCAAGAAATACCTCAAGGCAACCGCATCGCGCGACGTTTTATCGCGGCGCCAATGCGCGATTTTAACGCGAACCTGACTAACGTTTTAGAAAAAGCGTCGGCGCAAGTGGATGATGTTACGGTTACGTCATGGCACAAACCGGAAGATGCGGCAGCGGGGCAGCGCGCGCTCGATTGGGCGGTCAATGCGCTGCGCGTGTACGAAAAACGTTTCGGCGCGTACCCATTCCGTTCGCTCGATGTGGTGGAATCGCCGACGACGGCGGGAGGCATTGAATATCCGGGCGTAATTACGGTATCGTCCAATCTGTATCAAGACCCGGGCCAAACGAGTTTCTTTGAGTTTGCGACCGCGCACGAAGTCGCGCATCAATGGTTTTATTCCATCATCGGAAACGACCAAGTGAATCATCCGTGGCAGGATGAAGCGCTCGCGCAATACGCGACGACGATATATTTTGAAGACCGCTATGGCGCGGCGACGGCGCGGCAAATTCGCGATGATTATTTTCAACAGCAATACGTCACGGGCGAGCAAAAGTATGGCGACTTGCCCGCAGGTTTGCCGGTCGAAGCGTACGCGGAGGACGCGTACAGCGCATTCGTCTATAGCAAAGGGCCTCTCTTTTTTCAGGCGGTGCGCGACCAAATCGGCGACGACGCGTTCTTTCGCGCGCTGCAAGCTTATGTCCAGCGTTTTAAATTCGGCATCGCGACGCCGCTGGATTTAATCAACGTATTTCAGCAGACCAGCGGACGAGATATTACGCCGTTATATCTAAAATGGATTGGCAATTAAAGCGTCTAAACCACTTGCATGACCGAAATTTTTGATTATGCCATTATCGGCGCAGGCATCGTGGGGTTGGCGACCGCGCGCGCCCTTGCGGCGCGTCATCCTGACGCGCGCGTTCTAGTTTTGGAGAAAGAGCGCGCCGTCGCGCGGCATCAGACTGGACACAACAGCGGCGTCATTCATCAAGGAATTTATTACAAACCCGGTTCGCTCAAAGCCAAATTGTGTGTGGACGGCGCGCGCCGCATGGCAGAATATTGCGCGGAGCGCAATGTGCCGCTGCGTCGCGTCGGCAAAGTCATTGTCGCCACCGAACAAGCCGAATTGCCGCGCCTCGAGATGCTGCGCGCGCGCGCCGCCGCCAATGGCGTGCCGAACATTGCTCAACTTGAACGCGATGAACTTGCGGAAATCGAACCGCGCGCCGCCGGGTTAAGGGCGCTGCACTCGCCGCATACCGCGATTGTGGATTATACGCGCGTCGCCGAAACTCTGCGCGCGGAGATTGTCGCGCGCGGCGCGCGGGTGCAACTCGGCGCGCGCGTGACAAAAATCGAAACGCGCGATCGCATCCAAAACATTATAGCGGATTCGGAATACCGCGCGCGCGCGCTCGTCAACTGCGCGGGGCTGCATGCGGACACTATCGCGCGATTATGCGACGCGACGACAGACATTCGCATTATCCCTTTTCGGGGGGAATATTATTTGCTTGCGCCGCACGCGCAAGAGCTCGTGCGAGGATTAATTTATCCGGTCACCGATCCGCGCTTGCCATTTCTCGGCGCGCATTTCACGCGCACCATTTACGGCGGGGTTGAGGCGGGCCCGAACGCGGTGTTGGCGCTGGCGCGCGAAGGATACAACTGGCAAACCGTTCGCGCGCGCGAGACGCTGCGGCAACTCTTGTTTCCAGGGTTTGCGCGCATGGCGCAACGCTGGTGGCGCGTCGGTTTGTTCGAGCTGTATCGTTCCTTTTCCAAAGCCGCGTTCGTCCGTTCGCTGCAAAAACTGCTGCCGGAAATTCGCGCGACGGATCTGACGCGCGGCGGCGCGGGCGTGCGCGCGCAAGCGGTCAATGCGCGCGGCGAGTTGCTGGACGATTTTTGTTTTGTAGAAACGCCGCGCGCGCTGCATGTTTTGAATGCGCCTTCGCCCGCCGCCACCGCAGCGCTCGCTATCGGCGAGTATATCGCCGCGCGCGCGATAACGGCAAGCTAAAAAAAATTCGGGTCGCGCGACCCGAATTTTTTATTATTGCGTTAACGCTTGTTCAATTACTTTGGTAAATTCATCGGGCGAAGTCAAGCCCACGAGCGGTTTGCCATTGACAAAAAAGGTCGGCGTGCTGCTGACGCCAAGATTTTGGCCCTCTTCGGTATCGGCGCGCACGCGGTCAAAGGTGGCGTCGGTGTTGACGCAGGGTTCAAATTTAGTCATGTCTAAATTTAACTCTTTGCCAAAGGCGATGAGTTTGTCTTTGTTGAACGCGCCTTGATTTTCGCCGTCCTGATGTTCAAATAAATAATTGTGGTACTCCCAGAATTTCCCCTGGTCAGCGGCGCATTCCGATGCCATTGCCGCCCACACCGATTCATTGCCCAAAAACGCCAGATGTTTGTACACGTAGGTCGCCTTGCCGGTGTCCACATAATTTTTGATTAAATCAGGCGCGACGAGTTGATGATGGCGGCCGCAGAAGGGGCATTGAAAATCGGCGTATTCGATAATCTGCACCTTGGCGTTTGGGTCGCCCAACTGATTCGCCGCGCGGATAGCGAACACGCTGCGATCCACCGTCTGTGGCGCTTGGGAACCGCCGCCCTGACCTTGTTGGCTCTGCGCTTGCAGTTGTTGAATCGCTTCAATCAGACCTTCGCGCGCGGCTTTTTTCACCGTCGCTTCGTCGAGCGCGGCGACGGGGGGGGGGCGGGTTTCGCGGTGTACAGCGTCAAACCGTAAAAGACGCCGAGCCCAACCAATACGCCGAGCAAAAACCACGCGGGCGCAACGAGCAAACGCCAGGCGGGTTTGGATTCTTGCGGCGACGGCGCAGCGAGAACTTGCGTCGCAGAATTCATTTGCGGCAAAATTTGCGATTCAGGCGTCGGCGAATTTTCTTGATTCATGCCTTCCATCGGTTGATTTATTTCTTCGGACATTCCATTAACCTTTCAAGCGGTAGCGATTGGTGACTAAAAAAAAACCGGTCGAGACTTGGACCGGCTCTTTTGACAATGGGGCTGAAGGGCATCACACCTTCATCACGCACAGACATACCGGCGTCGGCTGCGGCGATGGCTAATAATGGGTAAAAATCTGTTTTCGGTTCAATGGCGACGATTCTACCATCAAACGTATAAATCCGCTCAATCATGCTATGCGCGATTTCCTCTTGTTCCGCGAGCGTGGCGGCTTGCCACAACGCGCCAAAGTTTTGTAACACCTGCGCCGCGCGTTCAAGGTCGAAATGTTTGACGGGGCGCAATGTTTGAATCTCGCTGCGAATCCTATCACGTTCGGCGCGGTATGCGCTTTCTGAAATATCGCCCAACTGAAACACCACGCGCAAGCGGTCTAGTTGCCCCTCAAGATTTGTGCGCTGTTTCTCTTGCGCCTTGCGGTCGTCGTCACTCTCGCCCAACAATTCGAGCGTGCGCGCAAGCCAATCATCGGGTAGGCGCAGCTGCGCGAGAATTTCGCCTATCTGCGTTTCCAATTTGTCGGCGCGTATCGTTTTGGGTTGGCTGCACGTTTCGCCCTTGTCATGGGCGATACAGCGGTAATAGCGCGTCTTGCCATTGCTCAACCATCCGCTAAGCCGGTTGCCACATTCGCCGCAAAAAACAAGCCCGCGCAAGATATAAGTACGTGAGATGCGGCGATGATGTCCCCCTTGCCACGCCGCGCGTTTTTCGATTTGCGCTTGGGCGCGTTCCCAAGTTTCAACGTCTATCGCGGGCGGATGTTTGCCCGGCATCCATTCGCCTTTGTAACTCACTTCGCCCAAGTAAAAACGATTCTTGAGCATGGGAAATAGCATATCTTTGCTGAACGGGCGCACGCCGCGAAAGGTGGCAGAGCGATACCCGCGCGCGTTCAAGGCGTCGCGTATTTCACTAATACGCTTTCCATCGGCGCATAGGCGAATGGCGAGCCGATACCCTTCGATGTTTTCGGGATGAAATTCTACCGCGCGTTCGGCGTCGTTCGTCGGATTGAGCTTGATTGCCCGATAGCCAAACGGAACATGCCCGTTAGCGAATCCCTTGCGCGCGCGCTGCTCTCTGCCTTTTTTCGTCTCGGCGCTCAAGTTGTCAATGTAGATTTCCGCGAACACCGCAAGC
>JAJTXZ010000118.1 GCA_021463195.1 Anaerolineae bacterium | reverse complement strand
ATTTCGAATGCAATGAGAAATCTCGTTTGACGCGCAAGGTCGAGATTTCTCGCCTCCGCTCGAAATGACAGTTTGCGCGACTTTGTGCCAGCCCTACGCGGACGAATGAAATTCGCGGCAATAAAAACGCGAAACGTCCCTGCGGACGTTCTCGCATTCTCGCGCCTTTGCCAGCTCCGCGCGTTTGGTCATGCGCGCGGGCGTGCTTACAATGGATGTTCATGCGAATCTTTTTTTTCTTGTGCGGCTTGGCGCTGCTCGGGCTCGCGTGCGGCTGCGCGAATGTCGCGGCGCCGCGCGAACAAGCCGCCGTGCCGCCCGCGCCATTGTATCCGCCAACCGCTCCGCCGCCGCCGACAGCGCCGCCCGCGCCGCAAATCAATTATCCCGACGCCAACGCGTCCAGCGCGCCCACACGCGCGCCGATTCGCCCGCAGCCGCCAACGCGCGGCGCCGACGCGTTGAACGCATATCGGCGCGGGATTGCCTATGTAGCGACTCGACGCGGCGAATACGCCAGCGAAGCATCGCGCCGCGCGCTCGATCAATTATTCGCCACCGGCGCGAATTACATCAGCATTTTGGTTACGTGGTATCAAGACGATATTCATTCCACCACCATCGCGCCGACCTATGACACGCCGACTGATGCCGATTTGGAATTTGTGATTGCGTACGCGCACGCGCGCGGCGTCAAAGTTTTGCTCAAGCCGCAGTTGGATTTGTCCGCCGACGACCAACATTGGCGCGGTCAAATTCAATGCGAGCGCGAAGCGGATTGGGAGAAATGGTTCGCGTCGTATCGGCGTTTTATTTTGTATTACGCGCGGCTCGCGCAAACGAATGGCGCGCAAGAATTCGCGGTCGGCACCGAATTGTACGCGACGACGACGCGCGCTCAAGATTGGCGCGCGTTAATTCGCGCGGTGCGCCAAGAATATACGGGCGTGCTTACCTATGCCGCGAATCACAGCGGCGAAGAATTACAGATCGAATTTTGGGATGATTTGGATTATATCGGCGTGAATGTGTTTTATCATCTCACAAATTATCGCGCGCCAACGCGGCAGCAAATTATAGACGGTTGGCAAGCGCCGCTCAAACAGTTGACGCGGTTGCATGAAAAATTTCCGCGTCAGCCGATTGTGTTTACCGAAGTCGGTTATCCGAGTATGGACATGGCGAACGCCTGGCCCTGGAATTGGGAACGACAGGGCGCGGTGGATTTGCAAGAGCAAGCGCTCTTGTACGAGGTTTTATTTCAAATATGGTGGCACACACGCGAGCGGCCATGGTTTCGCGGCATGTTTATTTGGAATTGGCTGCCCGACCCGCAACAAGGCGGGCCGGACGACGCGGATTATACGCCGCGCGGCAAACCAGCCGATAAAATTCTAAAATATTATTATCAACGCGCGGCGCAGGAATAACGAAAAAAAAATGGCGGCGAGAAATTCGCCGGCAATCTTTCTAGCCCGTCAAAAAACTTTTTACCAAAGTCAAACACCCCCCCCCACTCGGCGGCGGCGGCGACGGTTGCGGCGGCGGTTCGGGCAACGGTTCAGGTTCCGGCGACGGCTCGGGTTCCGGTTCAGGGGATGGAGGCGGCGCCGCGATGGCGTCAAACGCGTTAGCGACCAGCACGCGTCCTTTGCCTTGCGTGTTTTCATCGAGATTCAAATTTTTCGCGTGCGCCATGAACAGCGCTTTGATTTCCGCAGGCGTGAGTGACGGCGCTTTTTGCAATAATAGCGCGCACGTTCCCGCCGCATGCGGCGTCGCCATTGAAGTGCCGGACGCGGTGGTGTAAAAATCATTAAGCGGATTGCCCATCGCGGTATTTTTGGCGCGCGCGGCGGTGATGCTGGAACCGGGAAAACAGATGTCAGGTTTGACGCGTCCGTCGGAAGTTGGGCCGCGCGACGAGTAACTCGCAATCATGTCCTGTTTGTCCGTCGCGCCAATTGTAATCACTTGACGCGCGCAGCCCGGCGAACCGACAGTGCTTGCGCCTGGACCGGCATTGCCTGCCGCGACGCAAACGACAATGTTCAAGCCCACCGCGTTGTCGCACGCGACCGAGAGCGCATCGGTGCCATCATTCGCGCCGCCGCCGCCGAGCGACAAGTTAATGACGCGGACTTTTTGTTCGACGCAATATTCCAAGCCCGCGATGACGTCGCTCATCAAACCGCCGCCGCTGCCGCGCAACACTTTGGCGACGACAAAATCGCATTCATACGCGACGCCGCGATATTTGCCTTGACTCGCCGCGCCCGTGCCGCCGACGATGCCCGCGACATGCGTGCCGTGTCCGTTGTTATCTATTTCGCCTTCGCCGGTGAAATCTTTGAACGCTTTGACGCGCCCCATTACATCAGGATGTGTGGCATCAATGCCCGTATCTACAATGCCGACGACGACGCCTTTGCCGGTAATGCCCTGACTCCACACTTGCGGCACGCCGAGCAACGGCACAGAGATATCGAGCGTGGTATGCACCTCTTCGTCGAGCCAAATCATTTCGACATCCGGGCGCTGCGCCAACACTTTGATTGCGTTGGGTGTCGCAATCATGGCAGAGCCGGGCAAAAGTTTGTCAAACGTTTTGGTCGTCGTTGTGCCAACGGCGGCTGCCGCCGTCATGGTCTCTTGAAATGGTTTGTGTTCGACGATGATATTGACTTGGCGCTGCTCGCCGCGTGCGGTAGCGCTCATTTCGGGCGACGCCAACAATGTCGCCAAAGTGGGATGAATTTTAGAGGGAGAGGACATGGGCTGCTAACCTTCTTTTCAATAGATTGCGCGAACCGTCTGTCACTATCATACAACAGAATCGGGAATTTTAGTTTGAGCAAATCTTTTACGCAGCCAATCTGCAAACGCCGCGCGTGCCGACGCCGCGCCGCAATGCGCGACTCTACCTCTTTGCCACGCGCCGAACTCAACCCTCTCGCGCGCGGTGGTCGGCAAGCAGATGTTCTCCGCTCGTGCTATTGTTGTCTGCGGCTTTTCGTTCAAGTTCCTCCACCTCTGTGACTGTAACCGCATGTTGTTCGGACATACTGAAACTCTCGAAAAACGCTCTGAAGGGCTGAGTGATTTGACCTTGTGGGTCTTCAAAAAGGAAGTAACCCTGCATACGCATTTTAGTTCCATTCTCGTCCTGAAAGACTTGGTTGGCTTGCCAGATAAGATATTTGTCATCCACAAGCACAAAAGTTGTCGGACGTCTTGCAGGAGCACTCACAAGACCGATTTTTTCGGAATTTTGCGGCTTTGTATCGATAATGTCGCGAAAATGCTTAACGTATTCCTCGTCATCACTCATTAAGTTCACAATGGATTCCTTTGGACCAAGTTGTACTATCCGCTTGTATGTGACATTGCCTTTCGTTGCACGCTCCAATAGTGTCTTGTAGTATTTTTCGTGCACTTTGATGGTCACTTTATCGTCGTTTCGGTTTCCACTCTCTACCATGAATGAGTTCACAATGGAAATGCTTTTTGTGGCTGTCTCCACTGTTTTCGTCGCTTGCTCAAACAAGTATTTTCGCCCGTACCTTGATTCATCAAGGTACGTCACCTTGATACCAACTCTTTCGCGCAAAGCGTCGGTATTTCCAACGAGGGCAAAAACTGTGTGGGCAATCAGCGCCAAGCAGACGAACACAACGAACAATGCCATTGTTTCTGTTCGTAGTGCCGTTATCAACATTTCGTTGAGTAGTACTGCAATTACTGCTCCTATGATGAGCATGGCGACTGACTGTGCTATCGCAACTTGATTCGAGGAAAAATAGTCTTTAAGGCGTTTCATGGTCATTCCTCCAGAGTGCGAATGCCACGCTCTCAACTTGGAAAGGCATGGCGTGAAACTTATATTCTACGACACTCCAGTGTCGTGAAACACGGTTATCTGAGGGTGTTTCCCGCAATAGACGTGCCGTGAAACCATTTTTCGATATTATCGCACAATTTCCGTGTTCTGACGCGACAAAAAACCTTCGGGGTTTCTAAAACCCCGAAGGTTTGTCAGCGCATCACATATGCAATTCCTCTTCCAACGCTCCCACCACTTCTTCAATCACTCCCACCACTTGGTCAATCTCCTCTTTGGTAATCACCAGCGGCGGCGAAAGTTGAATCACGGGGTCGAGGCGGTCGTCACAGCGACAAATCAAGCCGCGCTGCAAGAGTTGGTCCGAGAGCCAGCCCATCATCGGACCGCCGTCCATTTCCTCGCGCGTCGCTTTGTCTTTTACAAATTCAATCCCCATGAACAAACCCGCGCCGCGAATGTCGCCAATGCTCGGATGACGGTCAAGCGCGCGATGCAATTCCGCGCGCAAATAATCGCCTTTTTGCGCGGCTTGCTCTACCAAATTTTCGCGTTCGATAATGGCGATGTTTGCGAGCGCCGCGGCGGCGGCAACGGGATGTCCGCCGAACGTGATGCCGTGCAATAATTTTTTTCCTTCGTCGCCGATGAACGCGTCCGCGATTTCTTTCGACACAATCACCGCGCCGAGCGGATAGTACGCGCTCGTCATGCCTTTCGCCAGCGTCATCATGTCGGGCTGCACGCCCCAATGCTCCGTGCCAAACATTTTGCCCGTGCGCCCGAATCCGCAAATCACTTCGTCCATAATCATGACGATGCCGTTCTCGCGCGTGAGGCGGCGAATTTCGGGATAGTACGTCGGCGGCGGAACGATGCAGCCGCCTGAATTTTGCACCGGCTCCATAATCGCCGCCGCGATAGTTTGCGGGTCTTCAAATTCAATCACGTTCGCAACCTCGCGCGTGCATTGGCCCGTGCAATCCGCCAGAGTCGCGCAATAATCGCAGCGATAGCGATGCGGCAGATGAACATGCCGCGCGCCGGGGACGAGCGGCTCGTACATTTTGCGAATACCCGTGAGACCGCCGACCGAAAGCGCGCCCATCGTCGTGCCGTGATAGGCGACGCGGCGCGAGATTGTTTTGTAGCGACCTTGATAGCCGCGCAAGCGTTGATATTGTTTGGAAATTTTCAGCGCCGATTCCACCGCTTCGCTGCCGCCGGTGACAAAGAATACGCGCGCATCGGAACCAATCGGCGAAAGGCGCGCGAGTTTCGCGGCGAGTTCGACGGCGGGTTCGTTGGGAAAAGAAAAAGGACTGACGTACGCGATTTTTTGCAGCTGCTGCGTAATCGCGTCAATGATTTCTTGGCGTCCGTAACCGACATTGACGCAAAACAATCCGGCGAGACCATCAATATATTTTTTCCCTTGCGTATCCCACACAGTTGAACCTTCGCCGCGCGCAATCACCATCGGCGCCGCGTCGTCAATCACATTTTTCATCTGCGTAAAATGCAGCCATGTGTGTTGTTTAATATTTTCATTCAGTTGAAGATCGGGTTGCGAAAGCATACGGCTCCTGTTTGGAAATTAAAGTTTGGAGATTGTGATTCGTCAAACGCCGCGCGCGCGACGTTCATGATGCAGCAGGATTCAAGCGCGCGGCAGGGGGTGGACGGCGCACGCGGCGCGCGGCATAGTAAAAACCAATTAACGCCGCCATCCAGACGAAGAGGAATGTGACGAATCCGATTATGCCTTCCAAGCCGGTGAGGCCATTCCAAAAACTTTGCGCGGGGCCCACGCCGTAAAGCGCCGAGCCGACGACGATGGCGAACCACGCGAGCAGCGGACGCGGCGATGCGTGTTCATTCGTCAAAATATATTGCGCAAAGAAAACCGAAGTCAAGGTAAAAAAGAGAATTACGGTGGCAACCGCGTTGACAATCGGCGAGACGCCAAAGCGCACCATGCCCCAAATCCGAATCGGCAGCGTCGAAGATTGCGGTCCCGAAACGAATTGCGTAATGACGTAATCGTCAAACGAAAAGGTGAACGCGAGCAAACCGCCCGCGATGATCGCGGGCAGCAAAAGCGGAATCGTCACCGACCAAAACGTTGTCCACGGCGTCGCGCCTAAATCCGCGCTCGCCTCGTCCAACGAATCGTCCAAGCCCGCCATCCGCGCGCGCACAATTAACGCCACGAGCGCGCTGGTCCAGACCGCGTGCGTGGCGACGATCGAGAAAATGCCGAGAATATTTTTGATACCGAGCGCCTTGCCCGCCTGCACGAAAAAGAGGAGCGACGAAAGCCCTGTGACAATTTCGGGCGAGATAATGGTCATGTACATGACCGCAATAAAAATCGTGACAAGCAAGCGCGGCGACTTGCGCAAGCCGATGGCGAGCAGCGTGCCGAGCGTCACCGCTAGAACCATATTTGACGACGCCACGATGAGACTGTTACGCAAGCCCGATTGGATACTCGTATCTTGCCACGCCGTCGCGAACCAATTCGTCGTAAAGCCCGCCCACGCCTGCACCGATTTTGAATCATTGAACGCAAACACCACGACAATCAAAATCGGCAGGTAGAGAAAAACGTACGCCGCCACCGCATAGACGCGAAACGCGAGTTCGAGCAAGCGATTATTTGAAGAGTAGGTCGCGTTCATACGACTTCGACCTCCTGCCCTTCGCTCGCGCGATACCAGATTAAAATGAACGCGACCAAAATCAAAATCAACATCACCGAGCTGGCGCTGCCGAACGACCAATCGCGCGATTGCAAAAATTGATTCGCGACGAGATTGCCCATGAGCAGCGTTTTGGAACCGCCCAAAATCGCAGGCACAATGTATTCGCCGGTGAGCGGAATAAACGTGAGCAAAATGCCCGTAAACAAGCCGGGCGCCGTAAGCGGCAGCGTCACTTGGCGAAACGTCGCAAAGCGGTCCGCGCCGAGGTCTTTGCTCGCTTCAAGCAAAGATTTGTCCAAACGCTCCAGCGAGACGTACAGCGGAAAAATCATCAACGGCAAATAGTTGTACACAATGCCGAGATAAACGGCAAAGGGATTATAGAGCATCGGTATGCGCGCGTCATCGGCAATGAGACCGAGGTTCACGAGAAAAGAATTGATGAGCCCTTGGTCCGCCAAGAGGACGACCCACGCGTATGTGCGGATCAGAAACGAAGTCCAGAACGGAATGATGATGAGAACTAGCAGCGTGATGCGCCATTTGCCGACGCGCGTCGCCAAAAAATACGCGAGCGGGTACGCCAAAAGCAAACAGCCGAGCGTGCCGAACAGGGCGAATACAATCGTCTGCGTAAAAACTTTGAGATAAATGCACTCGCCAAATTCATTCCACGCGAGAAAATTGCAATCCAAAAACCGCGCATAGTTCGCCAGAGAAAAATCTTTTAGAATCACGCCGCCAGTGGGGTCGCTTTGCGCAAAGGAAAAGACAAGCGGAAAGAAACTTGGAATCAGAAAAAAGACGAGATACCAAATTCCGGCTGGCACAAGCAGCAACCAGGCGTAGGAACGACGCGGGCGTTTGATTGTCGCAGCTGTCATATTGTGTCACAGGAAACAGATTGCAGGTCACACACGCGCCAAACCGGCGACACGTGACCTGCGATCTGTAACGAGCTTGAGCGAATTCCTATTTGGTTCGAGGTAAAAGACCTTGCGGATTTTCGGACATCCGCAAGGTCTGCCCCTTTAATCGAATCGGAATTTGCTTTAGGCGCTTTTGAGTTTGGTCCACAGCTCTTCACGCGCCTGCAAACAATCCCCCGGCAAGACTTGGACGGCTTCCAATTTCGCCAGCACTTCATCCGCGGGATAGATGGCGTGATTCGTCGTCACTTCTTCTGACATGTATTTTTTGGCTTCGTTCTCGCCGCTCGCATAGAACGTCGCTTCGCTTTCCTTTGCCTGATTCTGCGGATCAAGCACGAAATTAATCCACGCGAGCGCGGCGTTCGGGTGCGGCGCATTCTTGAGAATGACCCAATCGTCTTCCCACAATTCGCCGCCCTCTTTGGCGATGACATAAGAGATGCTCTCGGGTTTACCAGCGGCGGCGCGTTTCGAGTTGGCATTGAACACATCGCCATTCCATGACAACGACATCCAAATTTCATCGGTGGCGAGCAAATCAAAATACGACGAGTCGAACGCTTTGAGATGCGGTTTGAGCGCGAGCAGCTTTTTGAGCGCCGCATCCAATTCCGCCGGATCGCAGGAATTGTATGAATAACCTAACGCCTTGAGCGTCAAACCGATCACTTCGGGCGACGAATCCATCACCGCGACTTTGCCCGAATATTTTTCCGCCAAATTCCAAAAATCTTCGAGCGATGTCACATCCTCTTTGATTTTCTCGGTGTTCCACGCGATGCCGGTCGTGCCCCAGTCTTTGGTCACGCTCCATTTATTATCGGGATCGTGCGGACGTCCTTTGTCAAAAGGCGGACTCATATATTTATAATTTGGAATGCGGCTCAGATCTAACGGCAGCAACATCCCTTTGTCCGCCATGAGTTGAACCATGTAACCGGTCGGCGCGACGACATCGTAACCCGTTCCGCCCGCTTCGATTTTGGCAAGCAAATCTTCGTTGCTCTGATAAAAATCGAGCGTGACCTTGACATCGTTCTCTTTGCTAAAGCGGTCCACATTGTCTTGACTCAAATAGTCCGCCCAGTTGTAAATGTACAACTCTTTTTCCAACGCGGCGCTGCCCGCTGTGGGCGCACCTGCCGATGCAGCCGTTGGCGGCGCGCTCGTCGGGCTAGCCGTCTGTCCACCGCACGCGGCGAGCAACGCCGCGCTTCCGCCTATGCCAGCAACGTAGAGAAAGCCGCGTCGTGTGATGCGTTGGCGCCGTATGATTTGATTGTGTTTCACTTTTCTCTCCTCCTCAAGAGAACAATCCGAACAACTTCCGAATAGACTTGCAACAACGCGATTAAACAAGGCGCTCGAAAAAACAAGGCGTATACAGAACAATGTTTCACGCGCATTATTTTTTTCGCGACCTTTGTTCAGCCATTGAATTGAATTCAATGGACGCGCGCAAAGAAAGCGCTCCTCCGTCAATAAAAAATTACCCGGCTTTCCAGACCCCAAGGGTTTTCGAAAACCCTTTGGGTCTGGAAAGCCGCTACGTTTTCGAGATATGGATAATCACTA
>JAJTXZ010000117.1 GCA_021463195.1 Anaerolineae bacterium | reverse complement strand
AGCGGAGGCGAGAAATCTCGACCTTGCGCGTCAAACGAGATTTCTCATTGCATTCGAAATGACAATGGCTGCTCCCTGACTTTGTGCCAGCCCTAGTCAAGCGTCAAGCGGCAAACGCCCACGTCAACGCGTCGGGCAAAGCGTCGCGCCACGCGTGCCAGTTGTGATACGCGTAATACTCGCGGTATTTTACATCGAATTTATTGCGGCGCAGCGCGCGGTGCATCCGCCGATTCGGTTCGAGAAGCCAGTCCATTTGCCCAACATCGAGCCACACGCGCGGCTTTGTTTTCGTCTGCGTCAAGAGCGTAAAGGGCGACGGGGAATAATCCCACAACTCGAACGCGCCTGCTTGACTGATCACCTTGCCAAAAATTTCGGGCGCGCGCAACGCGGTGAATAATGCCATCAACCCGCCCATGCTCGCGCCCAAGATGCCGTACGCGCCTTGATTCTTTTTCCAATCGAGCAAGTTCAAATGTTCTTGCGCGAACGGCACGACAAATTTCAAGAGAAAAATCAACGTGAGCTCATTGCACGCGTATTCGCTCATGCGCGCGCTGCCCTTTGCCAAGCGACTGCTTTCGAGCAGCGCCACCGCAAGCGGCGGAATTTTATTTTGCGCGAATAAATTGTCGAGCAGCGTGGGCAATTTCGCGCGGCGCAAATAATCTTGCCCATCGAGCGCGACAAGTAACGCGGCAGGTTCTTGCGTCGGCGGTTGGTAAAGATGAACCGCGCGCGCGTTGCCAATGATGAGAGCGTCTTCGGTTAGCGTGTGTTTGGTCACGCGTCCGCGCGGCGTCTTGCGCGTTGTTTTGAGAAATGATGTTGGGAGCGCGTGAGGGGCGTAAAAATAATTGTTGTTGCCGCCAATGCCGTTCGGCGTTTTGCGCGCATTGAATGGGTCGTTGACGCGTTTCCCATTTTTCAAATAAACATATTCCACATACGCGTTGCGCGGAAATTTCAAAGTGGTCGCCCAAACATTCGGCTCGAGTTGTTCGAGGGCGATGGGCGCGTCTTTTGAGCCACCGCCATCGCCTGCCCAATAAACAAAATCACCCGTGAGCGCGGGCGGTTTTTTACCGTGCCACACAAACGTGGCATGACATTCCGCGCCATCGGAATCAAACGGCACACCATCAAGCGCAAGGCGTCCATCCATTAACGGCGTGTCTTCGGCGCGGACGCGTTCGAGGAGAAAAGATTTCATGACGACGGACTAGGGACGATGGACGACAGCGCATAAAATTCTGTCGGCTGTTCGTCGTCCGCCATCAATTTCGGAAATGCCAACGTGTCCATGAAAATATCGTTGAATTCCGCGCGTCCCGAAAGTTCGACGTACTCGATAAATTCGGGAATCCGATTCGCCGCTTCGCGTTCACGGAAAGAGAGGAGCGCGATTTTTGCGCCTTCGCCCGCGCTGTTACCCACCGCGACAATTTTTTCGACGGGCACCCACGGCACCAGCCCAATCGTGCGCGCGCTCGCGGGATTGATGTAACTGCCGAACGAACCCGCGAGCAGCACCTCGCGCAAATCGTTCGCGGTCACACCCATCTGCTGCATCAACACCTCGACGCCCGCCGCAATCGAACCTTTGGCGAATTGCAGCGCGCGAATATCTTGCTGGGTGAGGACGATATTCGATGCCGCGTCGCTCAAACGAAACGCGCGCACGCCGTCAATCGTCACGAGTCGCTCCACCAACGCGTCGGGTAATGTGCCGCGCGCGTCCTCGACGCGAATCATTCTGCCCGACGCGTCCACGATGCCCGCGCGATACATTTCCGCGACGCCGTCCACCAAGCCCGAACCCGCGATGCCGATGGGTGTCACATCGCCGCCGATGATTTGTAAAATCACCTCGCCCTGTTCGGTAATTTTCACGCCTTCAATCGCGCCGTCGCTCGCGCGCATTCCATTTTTGATTTGCGCGCCTTCGAACGCGGGTCCCGCGGGCGCGGCGGTGGAGAGAGTGCGATTCACCGAACCCAAAACAATTTCGCCGTTCGTGCCAACGTCAATTAACAAACGCAGTTTGCCGTCTTTGTTGCGCGTCAAGCCCGTCGCCAAAATCCCCGCGACAATATCCGCGCCCACATACGCGCCGAGATGCGGCAAGGTGGAAACGCGCGCTTCGGGATGCAGTTCCAATCCAACGTCCGCCGCGCGAAACGTAATCGGCTGTGAAATCGCGGGAATGAATGGCGCGACCGAAATCGGTTCGGGGTCAATCCCAAGCAAAAGATGCAGCATCGTCGCGTTGCCGACAATCACCGCTTCGTAAATATTTTCGCGCGCGATGCCCGACTGCGCGGTGAGCTGCGCGAGCAAATCGTTCAGCGTCTCGACGATGCGCGCCTGCAACTGCGCCAAACCATCCGGTTCGAGCATCGTGTGCGAGACGCGCGAAATGACATCCGCGCCGAACGGGGCTTGGCGATTCAAATCCGATTTTACCGCCTCCACCGCGCCCGTGTTCAAATTGACGATCGCGCATACCACCGACGTTGTGCCAATGTCCACCGCGATGCCGTAATTTTTTACGCGCGTGTCGTCGGGTTCAAGCGCAATCAATTCATTGCCGACAACAACCGCCGTCACCTGAAAATTGTTGTCGCGCAAAATGTTTGGGAGAGAACGCCACAATGAAATATTCGAGTGAACGTCGTATCCTTCTTTATCGAGCGCGGCGTGAACGCGTCCCAAATCGGAAACTTGGTCTTCCAAGTTTGGCTCGGACAATTCCAAATAAATTTTCGCGACGTTCGGATTGAGAATGACGTGGTGTCCATAACCGAGTAGCGCGGCTTTGGGGTTGCCCATCAAGCGCGGAATTTCGACGACGCAATCGGAATGCAGCACGGCGCGGCACGACAAGCGCCAGCCGTCGTTTAATTCTGTTGGCGATAAAAATTTTCTATCGGCTTCACGAATCGGCGCGTTGCCTTCGGTGACACGCACTTTGCATTTGCCACACGTGCCGCGTCCGCCGCACGTCGAATCAATCGCAAGCCCCGCCCAATTCGCCGCATTAAAAATCGTCGTGCCTTCGGGCGCGCGGGTGATGGTATTGGATGGGAGAAATGTAATTTGATATTTCACGACGACGAGTATAACCGAGATACAAGAAAACAGGGAAACAAGTAAAAATGTTACTTGTTTCCCTGTCTACCTGTTTTCCTGCTACCAATTTTCCTATCTACCTATTCCCCTGCTTTTGTTTCGCCCGAAAATCCGCAATCCAATTCACCGCGTACGCGTCGTGTCCGAGCATCACATCGCTCGCCATGACGCCCATGCGAATCGTATCATTCATCGCGTCGGTAATCGCGCTGGTGAGACCGGCGGACATTGCCATTGCCAAATAAGATGCGGTGAGCGGCGCGCGGTTCGGCAAACCAAAAGAGGTGTTGCCCGCGCCGCACGTCATGTTCACGCCCAAATTTTGGCGAATCAAACGAATCGTTTCGAGCGTGATTTGAATCGCCAGCGGGTCAGCGGCGACGGTCAACGCGAGCGGGTCAATCACAACATTTTCGGGCGGGATGCCGTAATCCGCCGCGCGCTGGACGATTTTTTCCGCGATGGACAAACGGATTTCGGGGTCCATCGAAATCCCCGTTTCATCGTTCGCGATGCCAATGACCGCCGCATTGTATTTTTTTACGAGTGGCAAAACGAGTTCGAGCCGTTCGTCTTCGCCCGTGACAGAATTGACGAGCGCTTTGCCTTGATACACCGCGAGCGCGGCTTCCAACGCTTCAAAAACGGACGAGTCAACGCACAACGGAACATCTACAACGGATTGCACCACCCGAATCGCTTCGGTGAGCATCGCGGGTTCGTCGCCCATCGGGTAGCCCGCGTTCACGTCGAGCATGCGCGCGCCGCACGCGACTTGGGCGATGGCATCTTTTCTGACGCGTTCAAAATTTCCTTCCGCCATTTCCGCGCCGAGTTTTTTGCGTCCGCTCGGATTGATTTTTTCGCCAATCATCACGAACGGAGCATCATCGCCGATAATGACGGTCTTGGTTTTGGATTCGAGAACAGTATGCAAGGTAAAGTATAAAGTAAAAAGCTAAAAGCTAAAAGTGAAATCCACTCCACTTGGGCTTTTAACTTTGAACCGGGAAAAGAGTAAAAAGTTAAAAGCTAAAAGTAAATTCCAATACCCTCTGGGTTTTGGGCTTTTAGCTTTGAACTTTGAACTTTTAGCTTGGCTCCACCACGCTCATCATATTTTCGACCGCCGCGATTGCGTCCGCCAGCGCGCCGGTTGGCACCGCGCCGGTATCACCGACGAATTTTTTCGCGAGCCGCGCGGTCGCGCTCGCGTCGGGCGCGTAACCATCCGCGCCGGAAATTTGCGTGTAATGTTCGGTCACGGGCGCGCCGCCCGCCATCACTTTCACTTGGTCGCGCAGGCCCGCTTTTTTCAACGCTTCGATGTTCACTTTAATCATCGGCATCGTCGTCGTGAGAAACGCGCTAAAGCCGACAACATCGGGATGATGATCTTGGACCGCTTTGACAAACTTTTCGGGCGACGTATTCACGCCCAAATCAATCACTTCAAAGCCCGCGCCCTCCATCATGATATTGCACAAATTTTTGCCAATGTCATGCACATCGCCCTTGACGGTGCCCATCACCACTTTGCCGACGGTCTTTTCGCCGCGCGCCGCGAGCAAGGGCCGCAGCAGCGTCAACGCGCCCTGCATCGAACGCGCGGACATGAGCATTTCCGGCACAAAGAAATCGCCGACTTCAAAACGGCGCCCCACTTCTTGGAGCGCGGGCAACAAGCCGCGTCCGCCGAGTTCTTTGTTTTCGCCGCCGTACAGCATGTCGAGCGGGTCCATGTCTTGCGCCAAACCATCTTCCGTAAGTGTTTTCACTTCAGCGGCTTTGCCAAGAACGGTATTGTCATACATTTGCTGGAGGATTTCATCAGGCGTCATATTTGAATCTCCGTGAATAAATCAAGAACTGAAACACACTTGTAACAAAACACCAATGGCGCGGCTTGGATTCGCCATTGGTGAGCGTCGCAAAACATTTTACCACACATGCCGCGCGTTACTAATTCTTGCGGCTCTAAAAAAAATGCGCCGCGCAAAATTTTGCGCGGCGCATCAAACTGTGTTATGGACAGTCAGCGACCACGCTGAGGGTCGCCGGCGCGCGATTGGTGATAAACACCTTGCCATCGCCGAACGCCAAGCCGAACGGATCCGTTTGCGCGTGCGTGACGTTGAGCGTTAAATTGCTATTGAACACGCGCACGGTATTGCTGTCCGGTTCAAGCACATAAATTTTGCCCGAACACGGACTCGCGCCAATCCCGCCGCCGTCGTGATTATTGCCGATGGTGAACGGCGAACCCGCAACGGGAGTCAGATTTCCCGCGTCAGCGTCATACGCATACAAGCGCGTCACCGTTTCATGGTCAACCGGAATCGAGACCGCGACGTACACGCGGTCATTGTTCGGGTCCACGGCAACTTGATACGGACTGCTGTCGCCAAAATCTTGGCGCTGACTCGCGATTTGCGTATCACTCGCGCCGTCAATGACGCGCAAATCTTTTGAATCGCGCCCCGTCACGTACACGCGATTCAACGCGGGATTCACCGCAATCCCAAACGTCCCGCCGCCGACGCCATCCACGCACATCAAGAATGAATTGCTCGCGCCATCCAACACCGCTACGCGTCCGTTGCCATGCAGCGCGACGTACAATTTATTCGTCAAAGGATTCGCCGCAATGTGCGTCGGCTGCGTGCCGCAATTCGGACCCGCGTTGAGGTCAATCGTCGCGAGAACCGCCAACGTCGCGGCATTGATGACCGAAACCGAATTAGAATCAAAGTTCACCACGTACACGCGCCCATTCAACAAGGTCAGCCCAAACGGACGCTGCCCCACCTCAATATCGTTCGTCAAATTCAATGTGTTCGCGTCATACACCAGCGCCGCGTTATTATCGCGGTCCGCGACAAACAACCGCTCATTCGCCGCGTCATAGGCAATGTTCTTGAGTTCGGCGGGTTCGACGAGAACAATATATTCATACGTCGCGCAGAGCGTTGCCTGTCCAATGGATTCCGCGTTGATGAGCAGCGACCCCGGTCCATTGCCCAAAAATACCGCGGCTGCATCAGAGGCGACATTCAAATTTCCGATGCCAACAAAATCATCGAGCGGCGCGGGATAATTATAAACGCCTTGTTCATCTACGCTCGCAAAAGCCGGGCCGCGCGATTCGCCGGATGCGACATCGTCAAATGCGACTTGCGTGTTTCCAACATTCCCCAACACAAACCCATTTGGCAAAGTGACACTAACGCTATCAGTAAAGTTAACGGTAATGTCTCCTGTGTTGGCGGCATTATTCGTCACACTGACCTCATGCGACACAACGGTGCTCCAAGTCAGCGAAACATTGGTCAATACCGCATTCGCCACGTTGAAACGCGGCAGCGAAACATTTATATTATCCCAATTTAGCGCAAGCGGGCCAATCGCGGCGGCGCAACGCACCTGCGTAGCATTCGTCGCGGCAATCCCTTCCGCCCGTTTATTATTGTGTTCAGGCGCGACTCGTCGCAAGCCCGCTTTGATTCTCGGTTTCGGCGCAGCAGGCAGCGTCATCGACGCGCTCCACCCCGTTAAAGCATCCACCAGCATATCGCGCCCTTGCGCTGTGAATTCCCAGCCCTCGGCGGGATCAACGATCTGAATGACATAGACACCGGGCGGAACATTTTTGAACGCGTACTTGCCCTTTTTGTTGGTGGTCGTGCTTGCGCGCACCACCATGTTATCATTCACGTCGCGCAAATAAACCGGTACGCGCGCGATGCCCTTTTCATCCGCGTCGCGAACGCCGTTGCCGTTGCGGTCAAGCCAAACATTTCCGCGCGTCAAGACTGCGGCAAAAGCCGCCTCTGAAGAGCTCAGGAACAGCGCGCACACAAAGAGGACGAGCCAGATGTAACGAGTTTTCATATTGAAAAATTACGCGCCCGCGTCACAGCCGCGTGAAACGAGCGCATCCGCGACAAACTTGATCGGAGAATCTTTTCTGCGCCAATAAAAAACGCGCGGACTGAGCATAACATATCCACGCGCGTTACGGAATAGGCAAAACGGAATTTTAGCGATCCGAAATCATTTTGTCATCAATGCGCTCACCGAAGCGACAATCACCTCCGCGTCATTTCGCAAATCTTGTTCCGAGCTCACGCCGGATAAAACGCCTATACGAAATCCAAAAGCGGCGGCGCGCGCCGCGCGCATATCCGCAACCGAGTCCCCAATCATCGCGCTTTGTCGCGGCAAAACATTCAGTTCCGCGCACACGCGCAAGAGCATATCCGGCGCGGGCTTGTTCGGCAAACCATCATCCGCGCTCGCCACCGCGTTGACCATTTCCAAAATGCCCAACGCGCGCAGCGTCGCCAGCGTTGACGCGCGGTCATCGCTGGTGGCGATTGCGACGAAAATGCCGCGCGCGCGCAAAGCGGCAAAAAGTTTAGGCAAATCGGCGAGCGGGCGCGCCATGCGAATCGGGTCAGGCACGAACCACGCGTCATTCAAAATTTGCGCCGTCGTTTCCGCCGCTACGCCGCGCGCGTGAACAACCCTGCCCGTCAAAACATACAACTCTGCCATCGAATGCGCGGCGAGCGGCGAACCGGCAATGACCGTATGACGCGACGCGTCATAACCCATCGCTTGGTACAACTGCGGCGCAAGCGTGCTTTGAGTTGCCGCTTCAAGACGCGCGGCGAGTTCCATCACCCAGCTCGCCCACATGAAATTAAAATCAATCAGCGTGCCGTCTTTGTCAAAGACAATGAGCGCGGGCGTCAAATCATCCAGCGAAAACACGCGCCGTTACCGTTTTTTAGCTTTGAGCGCAACGAGTTGTTGGACAGCTTGTTTGCCGTACACCGGTTGAACCCATTGCCGCGCTTTGCGATACGCTTTGCCCGGTTTGACCTGCGCGTCTTGCAAAAGTTTTCGCAGGCGCTTTACATCGTCTTGTGTTTTTACGACAATCCGCAGCTCGTGCCCCTTTTTGTACGAACCCCAACCTTCTTCTTGACGCGTTTCATCCGGCATACGCGCGTAACTATTGGCGCGGAGATATTCCGCTAACGTATTAAACTCGGACATGTCAACGCTCCTCTGACACGATTTTTTTGGCGCGACCGAGCGCAAAACGCGCCGACAAAGATTTCGCCCCGCGGCGCGCTAGAACGGATACCCCTTGATATTCTGCGCGCCTTTGAGCGCGGAAATTTCGCCCATCACATCGTGCGCGTGTCCGATGACGAATCGGCTGAACCAAACCGGAAACGGAATCTTGCCGAGGCCAATCACGCTCATATCCACCGCGCTGTCCAACCGCGCGGCGTCGGCATCGTTCAGAAACGCTTGCGTCTGCGCAAAGACCGCATCTTTGTACGCGTTCAACGCGTTTACATCATCCACGCGAAACGCGCGCGCCATTTCGGGCGTCAACGCGACCAACAGATTGAGATCGGCATTGAATCCCGTGCGCCCCGCCCAAGTGGACTGGAATAATGGTTTATCGTCGCGCGCGATACCGTTGACCAAAAAATCTTCCGCCAGTATCAAATGCGCATAACGTTCGCCGATAGGGTGCATGATGCCCGGCGGCTGCCAATGCGCGACTTGGGGCGTGACATCCGCGACTGTTTTGGTAAACGCGTCGTGCGCGCCCTCGAGATTGATTAGCAATAACTGTTTTAGCTCCATCATTCGCTCCTCCCATAGAATGCGCGTCAAACATTAGGTGTGACGCTGATTTCGCGTTTTCGTTTCGCGATATATTCATCCAACGCTTGGCGCATTCCCGCGTCCATCGCGGGTTGCGCGTATTCGTTCAACCATTTTTTCCAAATACGATTCGCGCGCACGTCCGCCGTCTCGGCGCCCTTTTGTTCCCAACGCGCATAATTTTGCGTATCCGCGATGAGGGGGCGATAAAACGCGTCGCGAAAATGGCGCAGCGTATGTTCCGCGCCAAAAAAATAGCCGCCCGGTCCGACTTCGGCAAACGCGTCCAACGCCAGCCCTTCTTGATCGAGCGCGATGCCGCGCCGAAAAACTTGCATCATCCGACAAATTTCTATATCCATCGCGAATTTTTCATACGACGCGGTGAGACCGCTCTCGAGCCAGCCCGCCGCGTGCAGCGTAAAATTCGTCCCCGCGAGAAAAGTGGGAAACAAGGTCATCGTCGCCTCCCACATCGCTTGCCCGTCCGCGACCTTGCTCGAAGTCAAGCCCCCCCCCCC
>JAJTXZ010000116.1 GCA_021463195.1 Anaerolineae bacterium | reverse complement strand
CAGAGCGCATGCTTCCCGTCCGCGCGGCAATTATGACTGGTCGTTTTGATGAAGTGTGGCACGAGGCGTACAAGTCACCCCCAATGTGAACTACACCCACGCAGCACAGCCCTATTGCAAAATACCGTGATGTATGCTATGAATCACAATACGCGCTCCAACCGCGATGTAGGTGGTCGCGGCGCTCTATAGAGATAAGGATTAATTAGCGTGAAAAATATATCTAGACCATTATCGCTTGCCATCGCCGTACTCATCCTGGCGATAGGCGTAGTGTTTGTCATATCTTTCGCTCCATTGGCGAGCGCATCCAACCCGCGTCAAGTTCCCGCTTTTGACCTTGCGGATACTAATTGGGTTCTAAGCTCGTTGGATGGACGGCTGCCGTTACCAGGCGCCGCCCTCACCCTGCAGCTTGACAAGGATGGCGCTGCCACTGGCTCTGATGGCTGTAATCAATTTCGCGCCACCTATTCGCGGAACGAAAACAAGTTGACCTTCAAGCAACCTGCCGCTGGAACGATGATCGCTTGCTCCGAACCGGTCATGAAACAATCCGCGCTCTACCTGAACGCGCTTGCCAAGACTACAGAGTACATGGCTACCGAACGCGCGCTGATTTTGTTCGGCGGCAATGAGATTCTCGCCACGTTCGTGGCTGAAGCGCAAGGTCTGTCAGACACCGCCTGGGACGTAATCAATTTTAATAATGGGCGCGACGCGGTTGTCGGCGTGCTGCCGGAAACAGAGCTTACCGCTTTGTTTGGCGCGGATGGCAATGTGGCAGGCAGCGCCGGTTGCAATGAATACGTTGCCACGTACGCGGCAATTAGCAACACCATCAAAATCAACACGCCCGGCACAACCTTGCGTTTCTGCGCGGAACCGAAAGGTGTCATGGATCAGGAATTTGAATTCCTGAACGCGCTTGCAAGCGCGGCGACCTACAACATCACGGGCGATGTGATGCAAATGCGAACCGCCGATGACCAACTCGCCCTCATCATGACACGCAAAACCATCGTTGATCTGCCGGCGCCGAAACCCCTAACGCCGATGGGACGCGTGACCGGCACACAGAATCTCAATATCCGTTCCGGTCCCGGCACCAACTATCCGGTCATTGGCGCCGCGCGCTATGGCGACGAAGGCGAAATCGTCGGGCGTAACGCGAACGGCGACTGGTGGGCTGTCGCGGCACCCTCTCTGCCGGGCGGCATCGGCTGGGTGTCGGCAGATTTTGTGCTGGCGACCAACGCTGGCAATGTTCCGATCATTGCCGCGCCAACACCTCCGCCAACTCGAACGCCTATCCCGATACCCCCGACGCCGACGCCGATGCCGCAGGCAACCGCGACACCTGTCGCAGTGATTTCCTTTGGCGCAGATCGGACGAGCATCAATCGAGGTGAATGTATCACGCTCAACTGGTCGGTGCAGAACGTTCAAGGGGTTTGGGTTTATCCGCAAGGTGAGCCGTACAATCGTTTCCCGCGCACCGGTCAGGGCAGCGAGCAAGTTTGTCCACCTGTTACGACAACGTACGAGATGCGCGTGCTTTTGCTTGACGGCTCAACACAGTTTCGTCAGGTAACGATAAACGTGACCCAGCCGCCAACGGCTGTGCCGCCAACAGCGGTGCCGCCAACGGCCGTGCCGCCAACGGCTGTGCCGCCGACGGTTGTGCCGCCGACCGTCAATCCTTTGGCGGGGACGCACTGGAACGTGGTGAACTTTAATAACGGCAAGGGCGCAGTGACGACAAAGATCGAGGGTACGGCCATCACGCTACAATTTGACACGGCGGGGCGGGTTTCCGGTAATTCCGGGTGCAACACATACTCTGCCAGCTATCGTGTGAGCGGCAACGCTTTATCTATTGAACCGCCGA
The DNA here is from genome assembly GCA_021463195.1 of Anaerolineae bacterium. Lineage (GTDB taxonomy): Bacteria > Chloroflexota > Anaerolineae > UBA4142 > SHND01 > SHND01. The sequence continues at coordinate 7,662 of JAJTXZ010000116.1, read as the reverse complement.
GCGGAACTTTGAAAGTGTGCGGAACGCCGGAAGGCGTGATGGACCAAGAACAGCAATTTCTCGCGGCATTGCAAAATTCCGCGACGTTCGATATTGTGGGCAGCACGCTCACGATTCGCGACGCAGGCGGCGCGATGCAGGTGGTGGCGACACGCTAGCGCAGGTTCCTGATTCGTATGTGGACGCAAGACCCGAAGGGTTTTCGAAAACCCTTCGGGTCTCTCCCTTACTAAACCCGAACCAAACCCGTACTATTCGGCAACTCAATCGGGACACACGGCATTTACAACAAGGGAAAAGACGACAGCGCGCCACGACACTTTTGCCAAAAATCGTAAATCTAAAAATTGAATAGGGGGCCAAGCATGACCGCACCGCATTTTCACCCCAAAGGCAAAATGCCTTTGCAGTACGCCATCGCCGCGCAGCAAAAATAGCGCGCATTAACGCAAAAAAAACATGAGCAGCGTCCTACTCGAACTCATTCCTTTGATGGTTGTGGCAGCGCTAGAGCCATTCGCCATCATCGTTTTTCTCATGCTCATGCGCAGCGCGAGCAGAGTCCTCAATGGCGCCAGCTTTGTTGGCGGAATGATTGTGGTGCGGCTGACGCAAGGGATTCTTTTTGGTATACTGTTTAGCGCTTCCGCCGAAGCGCAAACCGAGGATGGTTCTAAAAGCATCGTCCACATTCTCTTGGTCGTTATCGGCATCATCTTGTTGATTTCCGCCTACAAAAAATGGCAAAAGGAAGAGGACCCCGATGCGCCGCCGCCCAAGTGGATGGCAATGTTCGGCTCGCTTTCCGCGCTCAAAGCATTCGGGTTTGGCATCGTCTTTATGCTGGTCGTCATCAAGCAATGGGTTTTTACGCTCGGCGCATTGAGCATCATCAACCAAGCCCATTTGAGCAGTCCCGATAACGCTATCGCTTATTTGATTTTTATACTGGGCGCGCAATCGCTTCTAATTGCCAAAGTTATCGCGTCCGCCGCTGCGCCCGCGCAGTCCAGCCGCTTTTTTCAAACGGCGGGTCAATGGATGGAACGCAATAATCGCCCCATTATGATTGGGGTGTCGCTTGTTTTTGGGGTGTACCTGTCATTCAAAGGGATTACAGGACTGCTTGGCTCCTAGAGCAAGACCCCAAGGGTTTGGCGATGAAGGCGATGGGAATACATCGCACATCGCAGAAAACCCTTAGGGTCTTGCCCAACCAAATCGAGTCGAAGCGGCAATTACAAACAATCTATGTCAACTACAACCACCGCTACTTCCAAACAAACAATCATCGAACACGTCTCATGGCTGCCACTCATCGTCATTGTCCTAGCGCAGCTGCAAATGGCGTTCAACGTCAATGCGCTGCCGGTCTCGATTGGACCCATTGCGGCGGACCTTGACGCGCCCGCGACGGCGATTAGCACCGCGTTGGTGTACTATTCGCTCTTTGTCGCCGCGTTCGTGATGCTCGGCGCCAAGCTCGGCAAAATCATTGGCGAACGACGGGTCTTTCAGATTGCGGCGCTCGTGCACGGCGCGTCAATGGCTTGGATGGCAGTCGCCACTGACACCGCCTCGATGAATTACGCGCAAATCCTTTCGGGCGTCGCGGCGGCGGCGCTCGTTCCCACGCTCGTCGTCCTCATCGCCGCAAGTTATCAAGGCAAGCAGCAGGCGCAGGCGTTTGGTATTCTCGCGAGTATCCCGGCTGTCGCCAGCGGCATCGCGTTCATCGTCGCGGGGTACATTGCCACCGCGTTGAGTTGGCGTTATTCGTTCGGACTCCTCGCGATTCTTTCCATCGTCGTTTTCATTCTCAGTTTTCGCCTCGCAAAAATTCCGCGCACAACGGGGCTCAAGGTTGATTTCATCGGCGTCATCCTCTCGGCGGCGGCGATTGCGTTTATCCTCATCGGTTTCAACAATCTCAACTATTGGGGTTTCTTGTGGGCAACGCCGAACGCGCCCTTTAACCTGCTCGGACTTTCGCCGGTGCCTTTCTTTATCATTTTTGGCATTGTGCTGGGTCACGGCTTTTTCAAGTGGACATACAAGCGCGTAGCAGAGAAAAAAACGCCGCTGCTCGCGCCTGAAGTGCTGGACAGCCCCGAAGAAAAAAATACCGTCCTCGCTTTTCTCGTCGCGGGCGCGCTCGGTACGGCGGTCAGCTTTCTCATACCGCTTTACATTCAATTCGTCCAGGGTCAAACGCCGCTCTTTACTTCTGTCGCTATCGTGCCGTACACGCTCGTCGTTGCGCTCGCCGCGATCCTTTCCGTGCGCTTGTACGATCGGTTCGTGCCGCGCGTGTTGGGCATCATCTGTTTTATTCTTGTCGCCGCCGGTTCCGTGTTCGTCGGTTTCAGCATTGCGAACGAATGGGGCACGCCGCTCGTGATTCTTGGGCTGCTGATTCTTGGTCTGGGCGAAGGCACGATGCTGACGCTCTTGTTCAATGTGTTGGTATCCTCCTCGCCCAAAAAGTTTGCGGGAGATGTCGGCGCGCTGCGCGGCGTCGCCAACAACGTCTCCTCTGCGTTGGGCGCGGCATTCGCGGGCGTCGTCGCGGTGGGCTTGCTTGGCGTAGTCGTGACCTCGCTCTTTAATCAATCGGGGCTGCCGCAATCGTTGCGGACCGAATTCAATTTCGACGCGGTTGATTTTGTGACAAACACGCAGCTCAAGGAAAGGCTCAGCGAGACGAGCGTTACGTCCGAACAAGTGGCGGAGGCGGTTCGCATCAACGAAGAGGCGCGCTTGCGTTCCCTGCGCGCGACGTTTATTCTTATCGCCGCCGTTTCGTTGCTCGCGCTCTTTCCCGCCGCGGGCTTGCCCAAGTACGCGCCGGGCTCTGTCTCGGCGGAAGAGGTTGTCAAAGAAGAAACGTTGGATTTTCAAGACAGCAAGACGGTGAACGCCGCGTGAATGTCGTGAACGCGGTGAACGCCGTGAACGCCGTGAACGCCATGAAATAAATTTCACGGCTTACGAGGTGGAAACCCAATAAATTGGGTTACAGCTCACAATCAGTTTCCAACTGATTTTTACCTTATTGAGCCGCCGAATTGATTCGGCGGCGGAGAAGAGCGCCAGATGACAAACACAAGCGATGCCGCGCGCGCATATTCGCGCGCAAACGGCGAACGATTTCTCGAGGAACTTTTTGAAACGCTCCGCATTCCCAGCTTGAGCGGCGACCCCGCGCACAAGGGCGACATTCGCCGCATGGCGGAATGGTACGCGCAACATCTGAGCGGATTGGGTCTGCAAAATGTTCAGGTGATGGAAACGGCGGGACATCCCGTCGTCTATGGCGAATGGCTTGGCGCGGGCGCGAACAAGCCAACCGTTTTGGTGTACGGACATTATGATGTCGTTCCCGCGTTGATGGAAGACGGCTGGGACACGAATCCATTCGAGCCGACGATAAAAGATGGAAAAATTTACGCGCGCGGCGCGACGGATGACAAGGGACAGCTATTCATCCACGTCAAAGCGCTCGAATCATATTTGAAAACCGCAGGCGCCGCGCCCGTCAATGTGAAAATTTTGCTCGAAGGCGAAGAAGAGGTTTCTTCGCCGAATCTGATGCCGTTCATTGAAGCGCATCAAGAGTTGTTGAAATGCGACTTGTGCGTCATCAGCGATACTTCGATGCGAACGATTGACGACCCGGCGATTCTGCACAGCTTGCGCGGCATGACGTACATCGAAATCGAGGTGGAGGGTCCGCGCGAAGATTTGCATAGCGGCTTGTGGGGCGGCGCGGCGCACAATCCCGCGAACGCGCTGGTCGAAATTCTCGCCAAATTGTACAATGCGGATAATACCATCGCCGTCCCCGGTTTTTATGATGACGTTGTGCCATTGACGGCGGAAGAGCGCGCGATGATTGCCAAGACCGATCTCACGCCCGAACAATTTATGCAATCTACCGGCGTGCCGCAAGTGTGGGGCGACGCGAATTTCAATATCCGCGAACGCATCGCCGCGCGTCCGACGCTGGACATTAACGGCTTGTGGAGCGGTTGGTCGGGTCCCGGACCGAAAACAATCATTCCCCACAAAGCAGGCGCCAAAGTGTCATCGCGTCTCGTGGGCAATCAAGACCCGCACGATATTTTTGAAAAATTAAAAGCGTACATCGAATCCATCACGCCGCCCACCGTCAAGGTAAATGTTTCTTTGCTCACCACCGGCAAGCCCGCGCTCTTTCCTTTTGATACGCCCGTGATGCAAGCCGCCGCGCGTGCGTACGAAAAAGGTTGGGGCGCGAAACCGATTTTCACGCGCGGCGGCGGCAGTATTCCCATCGTCGCCGAAATCGCGGACTTGATGCATATTCCCGTCGTAATGATGGGCTATGGTTTGGACGACGACGGACTCCATTCGCCCAACGAGCGCTATACGATTGAAATGTTCCACCGCGGCATCGAAACCGCGATTGTGTATCTCGAAGAACTCGCGAATATGTAGAACCCGTAGATATTGGACGCGGATAAACGCGGATTGTCGCGGAAAAATAAAATTTCAAAAAATCCGCGTTCTGCCGCGAACATCCGCGTCCAATATGATACGTCCGAAAAAAAGAAAAATGTGATAGGAGCAAATTACTTATGACTTTCAATTCCGAACTGGAAGAACGCTTTGAACGCTATGCGCGCATTGACTCGCAAAGCGACGAAAAATCATCCACTTCGCCCAGCACCGCGATTCAGTACGATTTATTGAATCTGCTCGTGAGCGAATTAAAAGAAATCGGCGCGTCCGATGTGACGCTCACCGATTACGGCGCGGCGCTGGCAACGATTCCCGCGACGGTTGAGACCGACGCGCCGACGATTGCGTACCTCGCGCACGTGGACACCGCGCCCGCGTTCAACGCCACCGGCGTCAAACCAATTCTGCATCGCAATTATGACGGCGGCGCGCTTACCTTTCCCGACGATGCCGAACTCGTTCTCTCGCCGGAAAATTCGCCGTACCTCGCGAAAAAAGTTGGCGACGATATTTTCACCGCGAGCGGCACGACGCTGTTGGGCGCGGACGATAAAGCGGGCGTCGCCATCATCATGGCGGCGGCAAAGCATCTGCTCGAAAATCCAAACATTCCGCACGGGAAAATTCGCATCTGTTTCACCCCCGACGAAGAGATTGGGCGCGGCGTGCATGCCGATTTACCGCGCGATTTGAAAGCGGATATTGCGTACACTCTCGACGGCGGTCCATTGGGCGAAATTGTCTATGAAACTTTTTCGGCGGACAAAGCGGATGTTCACATTCAAGGCGTCTCGATTCATCCCGGACAAGCAAAAGACAAATTGGTGAACGCGCTGCACCTCGCCGCGAAAATCACCGACACGCTGCCGCACGTCACCAACACGCCTGAAACGACCGATGGACGGCAGGGATTTATCCATCTTTATATGGTAAAAGGCACCGCCGCCGACGTTCACATGCTTTTCATCCTGCGCGATTTTGAACGCGAAGGATTAAAGGCGCAAGGCGATTTGATTGCAAAAGTTTGCGAGACGATTCAAGCGACGGAACCGCGCGCGCATATCACCTGCGCCATCACCAACCAGTACAGCAACATGCGCTACTGGCTCGAAAACGATATGCGCCCCGTCGAGCTCGCGCGTCAGGCGTGCGACGCATTGGGCATCGAACATTTTTCACCGCCGACGCGCGGCGGCACCGACGGCTCGCGCTTGACCGAAATGGGCGTGCCAACGCCAAATCTTTTTACGGGGATGCAAAACATTCACGGACCGCTCGAATTCGTGAGCGTCCAAGACATGGCGCACGCGACCGAGATGTGCATCAAATTGGCGGAATTGTGGAGTCGCGCCCATGACGCAGAACATCACGAACCCACGAGCAAGCCGATTGAAGAAGGTGTGGTGGATTGGGTGGGGTGACCACCCATCGGACAAATGATTGAAAAACGGATGAATGAATGAGCGTTATGCTGTCCATTTGTCCGTTTTCAATATCCGTTGGCAATGAAAGGAGGCAAATGAACCTTACTGTAGAAAAAGGGGACGTTTTACGCGAATCTGCCGCGTTAGGCGTTCTCGCAAGCTTTGAAGATGCGCCATTGCCGAGCGATGTTGCCGCGCTCTTTGACGCGAACGATTTTCGCGGACGCGCTAAACAAACGCTGCTGCTTTATCCGCGCGGCGCAGTCGCTCCAAGTCGGCTACTCTTGATTGGCATGGGCAAGCGCGATGCGGCGACGCCGGAAACGATTCGTCAGGCGTCCGCGCTCGCGGTGCAAAAAGCGCGCGAACTCCAAGTATCCGCCATCACCATCGGCGTCAATGGCGAAATTCCACTGCCCGCCGATGTGACCGCGCAGGCGTTTGGCGAAGGGATCGAGCTCGGCGCGTACCGCTTTTGGCGTTATCGCACGAACTTGACGAATGAACAAACGTTTGAGGTGGCAAGCGCGACCGTGTTCACCCAAACGAATGAGGAACTCACGCGCGCGGGCGTCGAGATGGGACAAGTGATTGCGCGCGGCGTCGAGTACGCGCGCGACCTCGTGAACAGTCCCGGTTATGCGATGACGCCCGAACGGTTGGGCGAAGAAGCGCTTGCGCTCGGCGAACGGCTCAAGCTCAATGTGACCGTGCTGGACAAAGCGCAGTTGACCGAACAGGGCTTTGGCGGCATCTTGGCAGTGGGGCAAGGCTCGGATAACGACCCGCGTTTTATCGTGATGGAATATGGCGCGGCAAATACAAACGCCCCGACGATTTGTCTCGTGGGCAAAGGGCTGACGTTCGATTCGGGCGGTCTTTCGCTCAAACCCGCTGATGCGATGGACACGATGAAATCGGATATGGGCGGCGCGGCGACGGTGTTTGGCGCAATGCAAGTGGTCGCAGAGTTGAAATTGCCGCTGCATGTGGTCGGACTCGTTTCTTCCGCCGAAAATATGCCGAGTTCGACCGCGTATCGTCCGGGCGATGTAATCAAGTCTTTGAGCGGCAAGACGATTGAGGTTCTCAACACCGATGCGGAAGGAAGAATCATTCTTTCCGACGCGTTATTTTACGCGCAGCGTTACCAGCCCGCCGCGATTGTCGAATTTTCGACACTGACAGGCGCCATCATTATCGCGCTCGGTTCGCACGCCACGGGCATGTTTGCGACGAATCAGGAATTGGCGGACCAGTTGAGCCGCGCGGGCGAGGCGAGCGGCGAACGGGTCTGGCAATTCCCAATGTGGGACGAATACCATCAGATGGTCAAGAGCGAGATTGCCGATTTAAAAAATATCGGCGGACGCCCAGCCGGGTCCATCACTGCTGGCGCGTTTCTCGCCGCATTCGTGGGCGAGTATCCATTTGCTCATCTGGACATTGCTGGCACGGCGTGGGCGGATAAACCTGCCAAGCCATATGATTCGCACGGCGGGACGGGCGTGGGTGTACGTTTGCTCGCCGAGTTCCTTCGCAATTATCAACAATAGTACCAGGGCTTTTGCTCAAGGGTCATTTCGAGCCGTTTTTTGCGATAAATCTCAATGGGAAAGGGCGAGATTTCTCGCTGCGCTGCACAGAACTTGTCATGTCGAAGGGACTGAGACATCTCGCTCCGCTCGATGTGACAGTTCTCTGCTCACACAGCCCCTGCGGGCTGACCATCTCG
>JAJTXZ010000115.1 GCA_021463195.1 Anaerolineae bacterium | reverse complement strand
GAGTTCGAAGAAAATTATCGCGCGCGCGCGCGAAAGAATTAAAATCAACCGTTATATAAAAAACATGCTTTTTGTGTCCAGTTTTTGGGGTACAGTACAATATGTTTCCAAATATTCTCCGTCATTGAAACGGAAAAACCGCGGGGGTCGGTGGTTGTCCACAACAGAATGCGGTCACTCATACATCACATTATACCAAACCCCCACGCCATTTCTCCAACGCCTCGCGATGCGTGTGAAACGCGAGCATCTCAACCTCAATTTCATCCACCGCGACAAATTTTACGTCCACCGTATCGGTTCCCGCGCGCGGCGTTCCGCTGACAATGCGCGCGCGATATACGAGCAACACGCCCGAAGTATTGTGGTCAGAATGCTGATAAGAGAACGCTTGATACAAACCTTCCAACTCGACGTTCAAGCCGGTCTCTTCCTGACATTCGCGCACCGCGCCCTCCTCCGCTGTTTCGTCCCCTTCCATAAAACCGGCGGGCAAACCCCAATATCCTTTGCGCGGTTCTTCGCCGCGTAGAATCAAACACACGCGATTTTGTTCATCGGTCAACAAAACGCCAACTGCCAACGCGGGATTCGCGTAATGGGTGTAACGGCAATTCAAACAGGTCGGGCGCAAACGTCCGTCGTCTTTTTCGCGCCAGACGAGTTGGCGCCCGCAGCGCGGACAAAAATTCCATTGCGGCATACGAGCTATTGTACGCGTTTTTCAAGCGGAATCAATAACTGCGTTATAATGTTCGCATGTCGCTGTTGTATCAATCCGCGCGCGCGTTTGGACTCGATTTGACGCCGACGCAGCAGGCGCAGTTTGAAACCTATTATCATTTGCTTGTGGCGTGGAATGAAAAATTCAATTTAACTGCATTGACCGAATATACGGCGGCGCAGCTCAAACATTTTCTCGATTCCTTGACTGCCGCGCCGTTGCTCGCGGGCAAAACGCAAGGAAAAAATTTATTGGATGTGGGCGCAGGCGCGGGCTTGCCCGGTATCGCGCTGGCTATCGCGTTCCCCGAGTTGCGCGTGAGTTTATTGGAAGCGACAGAAAAAAAGATACGTTTTTTGGATGAGGTCGCGCGCGCGCTGCCATTAGAAAATGTGACGACGATACACGAGCGCGCTGAAGAATTGGCGCGCAAACCGAGAGAACGCGCGGCGTATGATTATGTGGTCGCGCGCGCGTTGGCAGAGATGCGAACGCTGCTTGAATATACTTTGCCCTTTGCGCGCGTCGGCGGCTGCGTGATTGCGTACAAAGCATTGGGCGCGAAAGAGGAAACGGCGCGCGCGCAGCGCGCGCTAGAGCTGTTGGGCGGACGCGTGCGCGCAATTATTCCCGTGAAATTGGCGGATTTGGATGACGCGCGTCAGTTGGTCGTCATTGACAAAATCGCGCCGACGCCGGACGCGTATCCGCGCGCGGGGGGCGCGCCCAAGAATCGTCCTCTCTAACACAGACGACCGAGAAATTTTTCCAAACGTATGTCAAGTAGACATTCAACATCGTCGCATGTAACGCGGCGGCGTTTTTTACGAATGCTGGGCGCGCTGGGCGCGGCGGGCGGCGCGGCGGCGCTCGGCGGGGTGTACGGTTTTAACATCGAACCGCATCAACTGGGAATCGAACGCGTCAATATCGCGTTGCCGCGTTTACCCGGCGCGTTTGACGGAATGACGATCGCGCAGCTAAGCGATTTGCATTACGGTCCTTATGTAAGTTATGAATTTCTCGCGCGCGCCGTGCAAGCGACGAACGCGCTTGCGCCTGATGTGATTGTGATCACGGGCGATTTTGTCAATTCATCGTGGAAATATATTCAGCCCTGCGCGGAATTGTTGGGGCAGCTGCAAGCGCCGTACGGCGTGTTTGCGGTAATGGGGAATCACGATTATTGGGTCGGCGAGTTGAACCTAGTCTTGCGTTCTCTCCACGCCAATCGCGTGCGCCTGCTACGCAATCAAGCGACGCCGTTAACGCGCGGACGTTCGACAATGTACCTTGTGGGCTTGGATGATTGGTGGCAAAATCTTGCCGACTTGCGCCGCGCCCTCGCGTCCGTGCCGCATAACGCGTGCAAAGTGGTATTGATGCACGAACCGGATTATGCTGACTTTTGCGCGCAAGCTGAAGTGGATTTGCAACTGTCAGGTCATTCGCATGGCGGCCAAGTGCGTTTGCCCTTCTGGGGGCCATTGACGCTGCCGCGCTTTGGCGTCAAATATCCGATGGGTTTGGCGCGCGTGGGAAACTTTACCCAAGTGTATACTACGCGCGGCGTGGGCGTCTTGCCGCCGCCGGTGCGTTTTAATTGTCCGCCGGAAATCACGCTGCTCACCTTGATGACCACATAAAATATGGATAGGCGCGGAGCCAGGTTCCGCGCTTATTTTATATTATTCCACTGGCTCGTTTTTTTTATTTCAAGCGTCTCGTCCACACCGAACAATTTTGTTTTCAATAATTTCCGCGCGCGCGCAAGGTCGAGCGTGCAATCGCGCGGGCGCATCATTCCGCTCTCCGCCGACGACAGCGGAATGAGTTGTGTCGGATCGCCTTTTAACGCGCGCAGCAGTTTGACGCCAAAATCATAGCGGCTCAACGCTTGGGGCCCGGCGAGATTCAACACGCCGCGATACTCGGTCTCTGCCAATTCCAGCAGCGCTTGCGCTAAATTAAAAACCCAAATTGGGCAGCGCATTTCATCGGTGAACAAGCGCGGCATTTCGCCGCGCAAAATCGCGCGCGTGCGCGGGTCGAGCGGCGTGAAACCGTAAATCAGCGAAGTGCGCGCCAACGCCGCGTTCGCGCCGCTGGCTAGCACATTTTTTTCCGCGTCCGCTTTGGAGAGGGCGTATGGCGTGATGGGATTCGGCGCGTCGTCTTCGGTGTAATTGCCGCGCGTGCCATCGAAAATCACATCGCTAGACAAATGCACGAGGCGCGCGCGTGCGCGCGCGGCGGCGCGCGCTAAATTCCCGCTGCCGCGCGCATTGGTGTCGTACATCGCTTGCGCGTCGCCCGCGTTCAACGCGGCAGTATGAAAAATAATTTGCGGCTGTACTCGGTCCATCACGCGCGCGACGGAAGATTCATCGCGCACATCGAGGTGATGGACATTGGGCTTGTCGTCGGATGGCGCATTCGTACAGAACGCGCCATGCGTATCCCAGGTGGGTCGCAAGGTGTTCAGCGTCCGCAGGAGCGCGCCGCCGAGATAACCGCTCGCGCCGGTGAGAAGAATTCGCATGTCGCAAAGCGCGAATCGCGCATGAGGTAAAAAAGGGTAATAGCTAATGGGCGGTTTTTGAAGAATTGGATGCCGTTTCAATCGGCGTTGTCTCGGACGGCGCTTTAGACAATGACGCGTCGAGCGCGGCTTGCGCTTCGCGAAAGGCGGCGGCGGACATTTCTTGTTCCAGTTGATCAATCGCCGCGCGCGCGGCTTCTTGCTCCGCCGTTTGTTTATTGCGTCCGCGTCCGATACCGTATACGCGTTCGCCCAAGACCGCTTGCACTGTAAATTCGCGCGCGTGGTCGGGCCCGCGCGTTTCAACCAGCCGATAGATCGGCGTGACTTTGAGCCGCCCTTGACTCAATTCTTGCAGCAAACTTTTGGCGTTGCGGTCGAGGCGCTCTTGCAGAATGCGCTGCGCTTTGGCGTCAATCATTCGCGCAATCAACGCGCGCGCGGCTTCCAAACCCTGGTCTAGAAATAGCGCGCCTAAAATCGCTTCAAACGTCGCGGCGAGCAGCGCCGGGCGCGCGCGGCCCCGGCCCGCTTCTTCGCCGCGCGAAATATAGAGGTACGGCCCCACATTCAATTCCGTCGCGAATTCGGCAAGCGTCTCGCCGCGCACGAGCGCGGCGCGCAGACTGGTGAGGTCGCCTTCCTTCATTTCGGGAAAGCGGTGATAGAGATGTTCGGCGGCGACAAAACCCAGAATCGCGTCGCCGAGAAATTCGAGGCGTTCATTATCCAGCCATGGGAGGTCTGGATTTTCGTTCAAGTACGAACGATGCGTCAGCGCGCGCTGCAAAAGCGATTTGTCTTGAAAAACCAAACCTAGCAAAGCTTCTAATTCAGTTACATTCATAAAGGCGCGACCTGAGATTTGCGGCGCGGAGCTTGCAAAATCCAAGCATCCGCTCCGCAGGTCTTTTTTAATTCGGCCATTCGGCGAAAATCACGCACGCGTTGTGACCGCCGAAACCAAAAGAATTGGACATGGCGATGCGAATCTCTTTGCGGCGCGGCGTGTTCGGCACATAATCTAAATCGCAATCGGGGTCGGGATATTCGTAATTGATGGTCGGATGGATTTCGTTCTCCAAAATCGTCTGGACGGTGATGACCGCTTCGACGGCGCCCGCCGCGCCCATCAAGTGTCCGAGCATGGATTTGCTGGAACTGATTGGCACTGAATACGCGTATTCGCCAAACACCGCTTTGATCGCGGCGGTTTCCGCCGCGTCGTTCAAAACGGTGGAGGTGCCGTGCGCGTTGATATAATCCACTTGTTCCGGTTTGAGGCGCGCCTTGTCCAACGCTTTGCGAATCGCGCGCCGCGCCCCATTGCCGTCAGGCACAGGCGCGCTGATATGATACGCGTCGTCCGTCGCGCCATAGCCGATTACTTCGGCGAGAATGTTCGCGCCGCGTTGTTTGGCAAAATCGAGTCGTTCAAAAATCAAAACGCCCGCGCCGTTGCCGTACACAAAACCATCGCGCTGCGCGTCAAACGGACGCGACGCGCGTATTGGGTCGTCATTGCGCGTGGACATGGCTTGGGTGCGATGAAACGCCGCGAGCGCAAAGGGCGTCATACGCGTTTCCGACGCGCCCGTAATCATTGCCAGCGCGTCGCCGCGGCGAATAATTTCATACGCTTCGCCAATGGCGTTGGAACCGGTCGCGCAGGCGGACACGACACAAAAATTCGGACCGCGCGCGCCGAACGTAATCGCGACTTGTCCGCCCGCCATATTTGGAATCATCAGCGCGCCCGTAAAGGGATTGACGCGCATTGGCCCCTTGTCATTCAACGCCTTGTAACCGTTATCAATGACAATCAGTCCGCCCAAACCCGTGCCAATCAAGACGCCGATATCATCGCGGTTGTCCTCGGTGATGCGCAAGCCCGCTTGTTGCAGCGCTTGTTCGGTCGCCATGACCGCATAGAGTTCAAAGGGGTCGAGGCGGCGCGCTTCTTTTTTATCAATCACGTGCGCGTATTCATCCACCGGCGCCGCTTCGTCCGGAATATCCGCGCAAATTTGCACGGCGAAATTGGAAGCGTCGAATTGCGTGATTTTGCGCGCGGCGGATTTGCCCGCCACCAGATTTTGCCACAGCGTGGGCACCGTAAAACCGAGCGGCGAAATCGCGCCCATGCCTGTAATGACAACGCGTTGGTCGTCGCGCCCGTCGTGATGTCCGTTATGGTTCATGTGATACCTCGAGGGGATTTCGAACTCTTGTTTTTTTTAGAAATAAGCTCATCGCGCGAACGATACGGTTTCGCTTGAAATGTCTTTTGCAAAGACAGTGAAATTTCCAACAGCGTCGCAAGTGAATATTTTTGTTTGATGCTCAAATCACTGCAATGCCGTTCCCCGCGACCGCAGTTCCAATTTCCCAATATGCCACATTGCGCGCTTTGAATTCTTGAATCAACGCATTTGTTTTTTCACGCGGCGCGGCGATTAACAATCCGCCCGACGTTTGCGGATCAAACAAGACCGCTTCCCATTCATCCGACAAATTCTCTGGTAATAACACCTTATCGCGTAAATAGTCACGATTGCGCGCCGCGCCGCCGGGGCTGCTGCCTTGCTTTGCCAATTTGAATGCTCCATCCAAAATGGGCAGCGCGCTCAAGTTAAATTGAAATTGGACGCCGGATGCCGATGCCATTTCGTGCCCATGACCCAAAAGCGCATAACCGGTAATATCGGTCGCCGCTTTCAAGCCCGCCGCGCGCGCCGCGTGCGCGGCATCGCGATTCAGCGTCATCATCCAGTCTATCGCGTTTTGTAAATCTTGTTCCGCGGCGATGCCCTGTTTGCCGGCGGTAGTGAGAATACCTGTGCCGAGCGGTTTCGTCAAGAACAAAACATCGCCCGTCTGCGCGCCGCCTTTGGTAAAAAGCGCGCGCGGGTCCACCTCGCCCGTGACGGCGACGCCATATTTGGGCTCTTGGTCGGTGATGGTGTGACCGCCCGCTATCACCCCCCCCCCTTCGCGCATTTTTTCCGCGCCGCCGCGAAAAATTTCCGACAATAATTCCAGCGGCAAATCTTCGCGCCACGCCGCAATATTCAAACCGAACAATACGCTGCCGCCCATCGCGTAAATATCGCTCATCGCGTTAGCCGCCGCAATCGCGCCGAACGCGAACGCGTCGTCCACGACCGGCGGAAAAAAATCCATCGTCTGAATGATGGCGCGATCGGGCGCGATTTGATATATGGCGGCGTCGTCGGGCGCGTCAAGCCCCACGAGCAGATTCCGCGCGACGGCCGATTGCGCGAAATCTGTCGTATGCGAGAATTGCGCGAGCGGGCGCAAAACTTGCGCCAATTCGGCGGCGCCGAGTTTAGACGCTCACCCGGCGCACGCGGCGTACGCCGTGAGTCGAATCTGTTTAGCGGTGGTCATAGCCAAAAAAATTTCACGCAGGGGCGCAGCGCGCGGAAACGACGTTCCTCACTCTGCCCCTGCGTGAATCGGAAACTAACGAATGACGCAAACGAGTCACGCAATGTTCAGAAACCGACGTTAACATCGGACGTTTGCGCGTGTCGGCATAGCGCAGTGGATGGTTCGAGCGCTTTAAAACGCACTAGATTAGAGCGCGACGAACTGATTTGCGATTCGCTCGCAAAGGTCATTGGCACGGCGACAGTAGGTGGACTAAAACTGCCGGTGTGGATACGCAGGTTTGTCAGAGCCGTGGCAAAAGCGTACGCGCTCGCAAGCGTGATAAGTAACATCGCCATCACACTCACTCCGATAATCCATTTCTGCATTTGGCTTGCTCCTTTGTGAGTTTATCCGCATAGCGTCAAACGCTATGCGGACGCGTCACCTGACCCCGCAAAACGTATCCGGTCCGCCGCGCGCCGCGCGGCGTAGGGCAACGTGCCGTAATTATCCGCAAAAACCGTTTTCGAGCAAAAACGACGCACACATAAATATACGCCAATAACGCTAATTCGTTCCACGCAAAGATTCGGCGCCATGGATGGCGTCGCCTGAACGCTAGCGTGGACGCATTAGAGCGCTTTAAGTCCGCTGCCGGTCAAACTTACCACAATCGTTTCGGACGCGTGCGTTGACGCTATAATTTTTTCCAGAACCGCGATGGCGGTCGCGCTGGTCGGCTCGACGTAAAGTCCGTGCCGCGCCAGTTTCGAGCGCGCCGCGCGGATTTCGTCTTCGCTTGCCGCGAGCGCCGCGCCGCCCGTTTCACGGATCAGGCGCAAGCTCGCGCGTCCGTGCAGCGGTTGACTATTGGCGATTCCTTCCGCGATGGTCTTGGCTGGTTCCACGCGCGCTGGCGCCGCGGCGCCGCGCGCGTACGCCAACGCGAGCGGCGCGACGACCGCTGATTGCGCCGCGACCATACGCGGTATTTTGGCAATCAAACCCGCATCGCGCAGCGCGCGAAAGCCGCGATAAAGGCCGACCAAATTTGTGCCGTGTCCCGCCGGCGCAATCATTATATCGGGCGCGCGTCCGAGTTGTTCCCAAATTTCCCACGCGGTGGTTTGCAGCCCCGCGAGAAAAAATGGATTGTAATAATGCGAGGCGTAATACGCGTCGGCTTGCTTGACAGCTTGCTGCGCGGCGGCGGCGGCATTTTCGCGCACGCCCTCGATTTTTTCCAGTTCCGCGCCGTACGCCTGAATTTGCGCGAGTTTCATCGGCGACGCGTGCGCGGGCGTGAAAATAGTGGCGCGCAAATTCGCGAACGCGGCATAGCCCGCGAGCGCCGCCGCGGCATTGCCGGACGAATCTTCAATTACGCGCGTGTATCCAAAAGCTTTGACCGCGCTGGTCAATACAGTGGTTCCGCGGTCTTTGAACGAACCGGTAGGATTTAAAAAATCGAGCTTGCAAAAAATTTCGCGGTTGTCATATTGTATCGGTGTGAGCGGCGTCCACCCTTCGCCGAGCGAGATGGGCGGCGCCTGCGCGGGCAGGGGCATGAATGCGCGATAACGCCACAGCGAAGAATCCGCGCGCGCGATGCGCGCGGCGTCAAAAGATGGCGCGCCAATAATTTCCAATACGCCGCCGCACGTTTCGCAAACCCACGCGCGCGTATTGAGCGGATACACCGCGCCGCACTCGGCGCATTGAAGATTCATTCGCGCATTCTGGGAATGTGAAAAGTTTTTTGCGGTTCCGCGCGGCGCGTTTCATTTTTGCCCAAAACCGCGCCGAGCATTTGCGCGACAAGGCCGGTCATGTGTTCGACGCGTTTTTCGCTGTTGGTTTCGATACGCAAACCGCGCGTTGACACATCAAGCGTGCCAATGATTAGCTGTCCGATGTCGTTCACAATGGGCGGATGAGCGGGCAATGCCCATTCAGCGTAATCGGAAGTTTTGTCCAGCGGCAAGAGTCGTTGGTCGCGTTCAAGCTGCGCGCGCACATGCGCGATATTGATATGCGGAAAAATGCGCTCGAGCAAAACGACCGGGCTATAGGTGCGGCGGTCGGGATCGAGCGACACGTACGTCCAATCATCGTCGCGGCGATGACATTTGCCAAACGTTTTGGCGCTGCCGCACCAACATTTATCGGCGGACAGAACGCGCTTGAAAAAAATCATCGAAGTTTTGGCGCCGCGTGTTTCACGTTCCGCGCCGCGCGCTTTTTTGGCGTTGAGTCGGCTTGGCGTTTGCCACCAGTATTCGACCATAATGACGCCCTTTTCTGGCGTCGCGTCGAGAAAGGATTCGTATTGGGGAAGCATGAAACAAATGCGCAAGCCATGATGCGTAATGCGCCAACGAATTCGCGCGTCGCATTGCGCATCGTGGTCTGTTCATTCCAAATAGAGTTCTCCGCTTTTTCCGCCCGCTTTGTATACCAGTCGGATATTATCCATGCGCGCGCGGCGGTCCACCGCTTTGACCATATCGTAAATTGTCAGCGCCGCGTGCGTGACTGCCACGAGCGCTTCCATTTCGACGCCGGTCTTGCCGACGTTTTTGACGATACCGGTAATTTCGATGCGCGCATGTTCCGCGTCGGAGGGGGGGAGGTCGGCGAATTGAATTTCGACATCGGTCAACAAGAGTGGATGACACAATGGAATCAATTCGGGTGTGCGTTTCGCCGCCATAATACCCGCGACGCGCGCCACCGCAAACACATCGCCTTTGGCAATGCCATTTTGCGTTATCAACGCGCGTGTGGCGTTTTGTAAAATCACATGCGCTTTGGCAATCGCTACGCGTTCGGTTTCAGTCTTGGCGCCAATATCCACCATTTGCGCGCGTCCTTGCGCGTCGAGATGAGTCAGCATTTTTTGAATTATACATCAAGTGCGCGCGCGGCTCGCTAAACTAGTGCATCTTTAACAGAGTACTTGGTCGAAAGACCTTTGGGGTTTCTGGGCAATTTGCTTGGTTTGGCGCACCCGCGTCGAAAACCCCAAAGGTC
>JAJTXZ010000114.1 GCA_021463195.1 Anaerolineae bacterium | reverse complement strand
GACCTTTGGGGTTTTCGACGCGGGTGCGCCAAACCAAGCAAATTGCCCAGAAACCCCAAAGGTCTTTCGACCAAGTACTCTGTTAAAGATGCACTAGTTCGTTTGTGGGACAAGACCTTTCGGGTTTTCGGAAACCCGAAAGGTCTACCCACAAATCAAAGTGGAATCGGCTCTAGTTGTTAGTGAAATAAGAGCGCCTGTCTTACTTCGTTAATCGCGCGGGTGACATCAATGCCGCGCGGACATGCTTCGACGCAGTTGTAAATCGTGCGGCATTTGTACACGCCGCCCGTTTCGCCGAGAATATTCAAGCGTTCATCTATGCCCTGATCGCGCGAGTCGTAAATAAAGCGATGCGCTTGCACGATGGCGGCGGGGCCGATGTATTCACGGTCCGCCCAAAAGGTGGGGCAGGAGGTGGTGCATGCCGCGCACAAAATACATTTGGTGGTGTCGTCGTATTTCTCGCGGTCGGCGATAGATTGAATGCGTTCGCGTTCTGGCGCGGGTTCATGATTAATCAAATACGGTTTGACGGCGCGATATTTCGCAAAGAATCCTTCCATATCCACGACGAGGTCTTTGACAATCGGAAAGCCGCGCAGCGGTTCGACGGTGATGGGTTGATTTTTACCCGCCTGTTTTTGCGCGTCTTGCATGACGATTTTGCATGCCAGTTGATTGTGCCCATTAATCATCATTGCGTCGCTGCCGCAAATGCCGTGCGCGCAGGAACGGCGATACGTGAGCGCGCCGTCGCGATACCATTTAATTTCATTCAAGCCATCCAACAATCGGTCGGTTGGACTGGCGTCAATTTTATATTCTTCCCAATGCGGTTTCTTGTCCGTCTCGGGATTATAGCGTTTGATTTTGAAACGATATTCCACGCGTCGTTACTCCTCGTTGAGGATTGATAGCGTCTAAAAAACGCATCTTTACCAATGGCCCGTTTTCCAATACAGGCGCATTCCAATCGGCACGCCGATTGCAAGTCCAATCACCAAGCCGATGATTCCGCCAATCAAACATGAAACGTCAGGCATATCATTGCGCCTGCGTTTCCAATTTTGCCAAAAGCGCGGGCGGCGTCTGCGCGCGCAATTTTGGATTCACGTGCAAGAGCCGCGCCACGTCCGTCAAATCTTTTAACCGCTGCCATGCCGCGCGCGTCGAATCCGCGTGCGCCCAGAGCGTCGCGCTCAGCACGTCTTCGATGCGCGCAATCGGCAGCGGCATGCCCAACCAGTCGCGCAATGCCGCGCGTTCCACAAAGGCGCTATAGCGCGCTTCGGTGAATACATTCACGCGCAGCGCCGAGCCGGGCATGGTGATTTCGATAAAGCGCGGCGCGCGCTTGACAAAAAAAGTATTGGCGAGCTGCGCCTCGAAACGGCCTAATTGGTAACTCGTCACAACGATATCGAAATCCAAACCGAGCAGCGGTTCGGCGTACGCGCTGACGGCGGCGCTGCCAATGACGCAAAAGCCGATATGCTGGTCGTCTAGCAGTTTCAACAAGCGTCCGAGTAGATTACTCTTGTCCGCCGCGACAAGTTTTTGAAAATCCAACGCTTGCATGGCTTGCCGTTTCAAAACATCCGCGCGCGCAAATCATCCGGCAGCAGTTCGCCCAGATGCGGATATACTTCCAAGATGCGCGCCAGGTCCGCCAAATCTTTTTGACGTTTGCTCGCGCGGCGCGCGGGGTCTTGAGCAGCCCACACTTTGCTCAGAAAGACATCGCGTAAACTGGCGACGGGCAGCTCCAAGTCCAGCGCTGGGCGCAGCGTCGCGCGTTCGATAAAGCCCGCGAATTGCGCGTTGCTGTGAATCTGCACGCGAAAATCGGAATTGCCCAATGAAATGCTAAAGAACGGCTTGAAACGCCGCACTTGGAAATGCTGCGTCAACAATTTTTCCGCCTGCGCCATTTGTTCGGGCGCAATCACAATATCAAGGTCGAGACTCACTACCGGCTCGACATATGCGCTGACCGCTTGGCCGCCAATGACGCAAAACGCGATTTCATTTTCTTGCAAAAAGCGCGTGACGGTTTGAAGCAAACGCGGCGGGTCTGAAATCACGCTCTTCCAGCCATCATGTTTGCGCGACTCTGTCCATTCGCTCATAGTTCACCTCTTGCGGTCAAACTGTTAATTCGCTCTTGTTGACGATTATCTGGCTTTCCAGACCCTAAGGGTTTTCGAAAACCCTTAGGGTCTGGAAAGCCGCTCCAGGTTCTTGCCGCTCAATCCCACGTTCCGGCGCGCAGATACAACGAAAAGCCGATGCCAACGCCAATGACCAAGCCGACGAGCAAGCCGATGAGCAAGCCAATTCCGAGCCACATGGCGCATACCGTCTCTAGAGCGAATTCCTAGTTCGTTTGTGGGACAAGACCATTCGGGTTTTCGGAAACCCGAATGGTTTACCCACAAATCAAAGTGGAATCGGCTCTAATATTTGCGTTCCTGCGGTTGATATTTCGTAATCGTCACCGGCTTGTAGCGAAATTCGACGCCGCTATCGCTCTGGAACGCGAGCGTATGTTTGAGCCAATTCACATCATCGCGGTTTGGATAATCTTCGCGCGCATGTCCGCCGCGCGATTCGGTGCGATTCAACGCGCTTGCCGCGGTGACGTACGCCAAATCGAGCAAATAGCCCAATTCGAGCGCTTCGAGCAAATCGGTGTTGAACTTTTTGCCCTTGTCCATAAGCGAGACGTTTTTATACGCCGCGCGCAAATCGTTGATGACGCCGATAGCTTGTTTCATATCGTCGCCGGTGCGAAAGACGCCGACTTGGTTGTCCATCGTGCTTTGCATCTTTTTGCGAATGTCGGCGACCGATTCTTTGCCGGTGGCGTTCAGCAGGGTATTGATCTGCGAAATAGCGAGTTCGTCCGAGGTCGGCGAAATATCTCCAAAATCTGTTTGTTTGGCATAGCGCGCGGCGTCGAGTCCGCTGCGGCGTCCGAATACGAGAATATCCAACAAGGAATTGGTGCCGAGCCGATTGGCGCCGTGAACGGAAACGCACGCGCATTCGCCCGCGGCGTACAAACCTTTGATGACGGCATTGGTTTCGTCGCGCAACACGCGCCCATTCAAATCGGTCGGAATGCCGCCCATCGCGTAATGCGCGGTCGGGTGAATCAAAAACATTTCTTTCATCGGCTCCAAACCCTCATAGAGCCGCACAAATTCCAAAATATCCGGCAGCGCATGTTCCAAATATTCGGCGGTGACTTGTTTGCCGCCCGGCGCGCTTTTGTATTTGTTGATCGTTTCGGGGCGCACATCAAGCCACACCGCGTCTTTGCCCGGTCCGACGCCATGTCCTGCGCGGATTTCTTCAAAAATGTAACGCGAAATCATATCGCGCGGCGCGAGTTCTTTCATGCTCGGCGCGTGGCGCTCCATAAAGCGCTCGTTTTTTGAGTTGAATAAAATGCCGCCTTCGCCGCGCGCCGCTTCGGAAATCAGAATGCCTTTTTCGTAAACGCCCGTCGGATGAAATTGGAAAAATTCCATGTCTTCGAGCGGGATGCCGCGCCGATACGCAATCGCGACCAAATCGCCCGTCAGGGAATGCGCGTTCGAGGTGACTTTGAAAATTTTGCCGAAACCGCCGGTCGCGATAATCACCGCTTTGGCATGAAAGATGTGAATCTCGCCCGTCGCGATTTCGATGGCAATGCAGCCGCGACATTCATTAGCTTGAATGATTAAATCGAGGACTTGGAATTCGTTAAAGAATTGGGTGTTGTGTTTGACGTTCTGTTGATAGAGCGTTTGCAAAATCATGTGACCCGTGCGGTCGGAAGATTTGCACGCGCGCATGACGGGAATGTTCTTGCCGGGATTGTCCGGGTCGGGTTTCGAGTGTCCGCCGAAACGACGCTGTTCGATTTTGCCTTCCGGTGTGCGGTCAAAGGGCAAACCCATGTGTTCCAATTCGACGACGGTGAGAATCGCTTCGTGGCATAAAATTTCCGCCGCGTCTTGGTCCACCAAATAATCGCCGCCTTTGACGGTATCATAAGTATGCCAATCGGGATGGTCTGGCTCCATATTGCCGAGCGCCGCCGCGATGCCGCCTTGCGCGGTGCCGGTGTGCGAACGTGTCGGATACAATTTGGTCAAGACCGCGCAGCTTACGCCATCGCGCGCCAATTCAAGCGATGCCCACAGTCCCGCGCCGCCCGCGCCGATAACGACGGCATCGTATTTATGTAGAGTTGCCATGTGTTCGAGTATCAAGCAGCAGGTAGTAGATAAGCGTTTCCATGAGACCGGATACCTGCTGCCTATTACTTAGGTCGTGTAATTGAATGAAAAAATAACGAATGCGCCCATTGCCAGCATTGCGATTTCGACTAGCACGGCGAGGCCGAGCAGCGCCATTTTGAGTCCGTGATTATGCACGTAATCTTCGATCGAGTAACGCAGCCCAAACATGCCATGCACGAGCGCGAAAAAGAGCAGCGCCAAATCATAGCCGCGCCAGAACAGTCCGAGGTGTGGGTCCATCCAACGCTCGATGATGAAATTGAAATCCATGTTCTCGACGCCATAGATAAAGTGCATTAAAAAGAAATGGCCGAGCGCGAGCACGATGAGCAGCAAACCTGAAATTCGCAAAAATAACCAGATGTTGAGTTCCACGCGATTCATCACGCGATGGCTGCGGCTGGCGACGATACGGTCGAACCCGTCTTGATAATTGCCGACGCCCGAGTCTGTATCTAGCTGGATGCTGCGATTGACCGGCGTTAACGAAAAGAGGGCGACGATGACGGCGGGCAGCGCGATGATGCCGAGCGTGATGAGAATCGAAAACGCCGCGTTCTGCCCAAACTGGTCGGCGGGCAGCGAATAGAGCATGACGAATCCGGCGGGAATAAATAACAAGAGGAATACGCCCAGCTGAATATAAATAAAATTGCGCGTGATTTTGCGGCTGGCGACGATGGGGAAAAAATCCATCAAGATAAGCCGAAGCCCGTTCAGCGCGTGATACAGCAAGCCAAAGAGCAGCAGCGTTTCGAGGACACGCGCGAACCAACCTTTGTAGAGAAACAAAAGGTCGTTGAACAGGTGCGGGCCGAATGCCGCCAAGAAAATATCAAAAATGTGAAGCAACAAAAAGGCAAGGACTCCGAGACCCGCCGCGCGGTGGATTGCCCATGCCCATTGTCCCGCGCCGCCGCGATACCGCAGTACGCTCGACGCAGTGTGAATCAAAGCAGCCATTGCTCATTGCCTCCTATCGTTTTGGCGGCAGCCAAAAGCGACGGTGAATGGAATTAAAGGCGCATGTTAAATCAAGTCTATGCCGCGGTCGGTTCGCTTGCGGCTTGAAAGACCGGAATGCGTTCTCCTTTATCGTTCAGACGAAAGAGGTCTTGCGGTGTTGCCAAGCGGTCTGTGTACAAGATGCCATCGAGATGGTCAATTTCGTGTTGCAGCACGCGCGCCAGATTGTGTGTCGCTTTGAGTTTTACTTCTTTGCCTTTGCGATTCAGCGCTTTGACCGTGATGGCTTGCGCGCGTTTTACATTGCCGACATAACCCGGAATGGAAAGGCAGCCCTCTTCGCCCATTATTTCGCCTTGACGGGCGACGATTTCGGGGTTGACCAGCTGTAACTTGACCGGTTTTTCGTCGTCGGAATCTGTTTCGCCGGGCAATGCGTCCACCACAATCACGCGCAGAATCACGCCGATTTGCGGCGCCGCCAGGCCTTGCCCGGGCGCGTCTTCCATTGTGTCCACCATGTCGTCAATTAATTTCTGAATGGACGCGTCCAATTTTTTTATTTTTTTCGCTTTTTGTCGGAGCGCGGGATGCTCGGACGTCAAGATTTCTCGAACTGCCATGCTGCGTGCGCTTTATTTCTAGCTCATTCGCGTCGGGCGCGGCTTGCTTGCGCCGACGCTTAGGCCTTTTTCGTTTCTTTTGCCGGGGCCGCTTTTTTCGCTTTGGCTTCTTCTTTGGCGCGGCGCGCCGCTTCTTCGTTCGCGTAATCGGTCGGTTTGATTGATTCGTAATACGTCGTGGATTTTAGCAAAGTCGGATAATCGTAGATGTGATTGATGTGCCGTTCATAACCGGCGAGTTCATAATCGTTATCCATCTTGATTGCGTCAAAGGGACAAAACTCGGCGCAAAAACCGCAGTTCATGCAAACGTCAATGTCAATAAAAAACTCGGCGGCTTTGGGTTTCGGTTTGCCGTCGTCGCCGACCGCGCGCACAATCCAAATGCACTGCGGCGGACACACTTTGGCGCAGATGCCGCACGCGGTGCAGCGCTCGACGCCCATCTCTTCTTTGCCTGTCGCCGCATCCACAATCGGTTTGCCCGACGCGTCCAACACCGGTTCATAAAGCAAGAATGGAATGAACCGAAAATTTTCCGGCGGCTTGATTTTGACTTCGGGATATTCCACCGTAATCAAACCTTTTTGCTGCACCGAGGCGCGTTCGGCGGCGACGGTGGCGTCTGGTCCGGTTTTGAGCAAAGCGCCCGTTTTGCTGCGCTGCGAGATATCGCTAGGGTAGGAGCGCAAAAAGCGCTTCATGATTACCAGCATGCCATTGAGCGTGCCAAAGGGGAAAATTTTCATCGGTCCACCGATCCCATAATAATATCCACGCTGCCCAACACGCCGACGAGGTCGCCGATTTTGTGACCGACGCACATTTGCTCCATCGTCGCGAGATTGACGAAATCGCCCGCGCGCACGTGATAGCGATACGGCGTATGTCCATTGTCGCTGACGACGTACCAGCCGAATTCGCCGCGCGGCGCTTCGATGTGGCTGTATACATCGCCTTTGGGCACTTTGAACGAGTACGCTTTTTTGCCTGCCAGCGTTTCGCCGTTGGGAATGCCTTTGAGCGCCTGTTTCAAGATTTTGATTGACTCGCGCATCTCTTTGATGCGGACGTACATGCGATCATAAATATCGCCGTTCGTGCCGACGGGAATGTCAAAATCAAAGCGGTCATAAATCGAATACGGGTCCGCGCGCCGCAAATCATATTTCACGCCCGAACCGCGCAGCATGGGCCCCGAGACGCCAAAATTCACAGCGAGGTCCGGCGGCAGCACGCCAATCTTTTTCGCGCGCACATCAAAGATTTCATTGTGGACGAGGTACGTTTCCATTTCATCCACCACTTTGGGCAGGCGATTGTGCACCAATTCTTTGGCGATGTCGAGCCAGCCGTCCGGCACATCGCGCCATACGCCGCCAAAGCGCATGTAATTGCACATCATGCGCGAACCGGACGCGGATTCGAGCAAATCCAAAATCAGTTCGCGTTCCTCAAGCCCATAAATGACGATGGGCGTGAAAAACGCGCCGAGGTCAGAATACACTTGGCCGATGCCGCCAAAGGCGTGCGAGACAATGCGCGTCAATTCGTTCATAATCACGCGCAGATATTCGGCGCGTTCCGGCGGCTTGATGCCCAGCATCTTTTCGACGGCAATGACGTAACCGGTTTCCATGCACATCCCCGACAGATAATCGAGTCGGTCGGTAAATGGCACGTTCATGTAAAACGTATTGCGCTCGCCAATCTTTTCGTGATTGCGATGCAGATAGCCGAAAATCGGTTCGAGCGCCATGACTGTTTCGCCATCCAGCGTGACAATCATGCGAAAGACGCCGTGCGTGGAGGGATGCTGCGGTCCAAGACTAATGACGACGGGCTGCGTCTTGAGCGCTTTGACATCGCCTTCGTTGATATTGGGCGCGACGCGCGCGATTTCGCGGATTTGTTTGTACGTCGTTGGGTCAAAGTTTTTGGAATAGACCACATTGTCGTGCCACGGCACGCGGTCTTCGATGATGATGTGATGCCCTTGGTCCCAGCGCGTTTCAAACGGTTTGTGATCTTGTTCGTAATACGCTTCTTTGTACGCTTTACGCAAGGGATAGCCATCAAAACCTTCCCACATGAAAATGCGGCGCAGGTTCGGATGACCCGCGAAATTGATGCCAAAGAAATCGTACACTTCGCGCTCTTGCTGCAGCGCGCCGTAATAGACGGAACCGGCGGAATCAATCACCGGATTTTCTTTGTCATTCAAATTCACTTTTAACGCGAGCGGCGGACCGCCGCGCCCCGTCGAAGAAACGTGATAGACCACTTCAAATTTGTCCGCCCAATCTACCGCCGTGACTTGATTAAAATAATCGTATGCGAGTTCGGGCGAATTTTTCAGCCAAGTTAGCGTGTCTACGATCTTGGCGCCATCTACGACAATGCCTGCGCTCGAGGTGGAAGTGACGGCGCCCGGCACACCTTGTTTTAATAACGCGCCGACGCTCTCGGCGTCGAACGCTTTGGAATAGATTGCCTGACTTTTGGCGATTCGGGCTGTTTCGGGTGAAAAAACTGCCATTCGATTTTTCTCCATCGCAAATGATGTAAATTATTTCCGTTTTTCGGCGGCGAATTTTTTCGCTTGCTCGATCCAACTTGCAAAATCGGGCGGAGTCACTTTGCCTTTGCCGCAAATCTCGGCGAGCTCTTGAACGCTTGCCGCCGCGAGCGCTTCATACGTGCAAATGCCCGCGTCGTACAAACGTTTCTCGTACGTATAGCCGATTCCTTCTAACGGTTCCAAATCATCCGGCGCCTGTCCTGTCCAATGACGGCCTTGCGAACGCGTTTCTTTGGCAAGTCGTAAGGCATCGCTCCGAATGGCGTTCAAATCAATGCGCGCATTTTGTAAATCGCTCACGTTGAGCGCCGCGCGCAATTTTTCATCCGACGTGTGCGCCAGATCCCAAAACGTTCCAATGCCCGCGCCGTATAAACGCGTTTCAAACACCGCGCCAATCCCATGCACATCCGAAAGATGCTGTGGACAAGCGGTATTGTACGGCGATTCGTCGTCAGCCAAACGAATGCCGCGCGGCGCCAAAGTTTGCGCGGCTGCGTCCACATCGGGCGTTTCAGTTTTGGACGCCACTATCGCCGCAGTCGCCGCAGCCGTCGGCAATATCACTGCCGGCGCGTCAACTTTTGGCAACTCGACGCTTGGCAGTTCAACTTTCGGCGCATCAACTTTTGGTAATTCAACGGAAGGTAGCGCTAATGTCGGCGCATCAACTTTTGGTAATTCAACGCTTGGCAGTTCAACTTTCGGCGCGTCAACTTTTGGTAATTCAACGGAAGGTAGCGCTAATGTCGGCGCATCAACTTTTGGCAGTTCAACGCTCGGCAGTTCAACTTTCGGCGCATCAACTTTTGGCAGTTCAACGCTTGGCAATTCAACTTTTGGCGCGTCAACTTTTGGCAGTTCAACGCTCGGCAGTTCAACTTTCGGCGCATCAACTTTTGGCAGTTCAACGCTCGGCAATTCAACTTTCGGCGCGTCAACTTTTGGTAATTCAACGGAAGGCAGCGCTAATGTCGGCGCATCAACTTTTGGCAACTCGACGCTCGGCAATTCAACTTTCGGCGCATCAACTTTTGGTAATTCAACGCTTGGCAGTTCAACTTTCGGCGCATCAACTTTTGGCAGTTCAACGCTCGGCAGTTCAACTTTCGGCAGTTCAACGCTCGGCAATTCAACTTTTGGCGCGTCAACTTTTGGCAGTTCAACGGAAGGTAGCGTTAATGTCGGCGCATCAACTTTTGGTAACTCGACGCTCGGCAATTCAACTTTCGGCGCATCAACTTTTGGTAGTTCAACGGAAGGTAGCGTTAATGTCGGCGCGTCAACTTTTGGCAGTTCAACGCTCGGCAGTTCAACTTTCGGCGCATCAACTTTTGGCAGTTCAACGCTTGGCAATTCAA
>JAJTXZ010000113.1 GCA_021463195.1 Anaerolineae bacterium | reverse complement strand
GGCGGTTGCTGCATATTCGCGACTACAAAAATGCCAATGCCCACCATCATCCCAAACGCCACATATTTTAACCAACCGAACCGATTGCGCGGCGGCGGACGCGATGCGCGGCGGCGGCGCGGCGGCGCATCCACCGCGGCAGGCGCGGCAGCGCGTGAACGGCCATTTCGCCGCGCGGACGATGGCGTCTCGGCGCCCACCGGCGGATTCGAGCGCGACGCGGTTTTGCGCTTGCGCGGCAAAGGTTTGAAATCAGAATCGGACATGCCAAACAATTTGGAAAGCGCGGACACTCAAGCGCATCAAATCAGCGCAGCGCGCGTGCGTCGCCTACACGACGCGTAATGCGCTGCGCGTCCAGATATTCCAATAACGCAATCGCGTATTTGCGACTGGTGTCAAAATGATCGCGCAGTTGCGCCGCCGTGATTTCCCCCCCCCCTTGCAGTTGAGCGACAACCCATCCTTGCATTTGCGCCAACGCGTCTGGCGCGCACAACACGTTTGGCGCGAGACGTTCCAATGCGCCCTGCGCGATGAGCGCGTTCAAAACTTCCGCGCCAACCAGCGCCTCGGACTCGAGCTGCGACGGCGGATTAAACGGCGCGCGCGCGAATTGCGCCAACAGCGCGTCCACTTTGCTTTGCGTCGTCGCGTCGAACGCGACGCGATGCGCCGCCAACGCCAGCGTCTTGGCTGAAACGCGCATTATATTTTCGCGCGCGAAATATTCCACGAGCAAATCAAACACGCGCGGCGGCAGCGCCAATTTGCTTTTCAATTCCTGGCGCGGCATTCCCGCGCGCAAGGGGAATTGTTGGTGATACGCGGCAAGTTCGCGCGTGAGCTTGGCGCGCCAACGCTCCCGCGTGTCTTGCGCAATGTACACCGCGCCGCGCGCATCGTCCAACGCGAACACCGCGCCCGCGTTCTGCAATGCGGCGACGGCGGCGCGCGCGGTTGTTTCATCCAACGCGCCGACGCGCGCGATTTCGCGCAATTCGAGAGCGGGCTGCTGTTCGATAATTTGCAAAAGCGCTTCCGCGGGCGTGCCTTGCGCCGCGCGTTCCAGCGTTTGAATCACGTCCGCGCGTCGGCGTTTGTGCCGCGCGCGCGGGTGCGGCGCGACGATTTCCCCCCCCCCCACCGTGACGCTCGGCGACGCGTAACGCAAAATAAAACGGTCACCTTTGACGGCAATCACCGGCGCCTGCAAAAGTAATTGCGCCCAACCGCGTTGACCCGGCCCCAGCGCGTCGGTTTCCAACAAACGCACGCGCGCGCTCACTTCCGACGCGTACAAAAACATTTCCAATGTCTGCCCATGCGCGAGCGGGCGCGGCGCGGCTTCAAGCCATTGCACGCGCGCGTCGAGCATTGTGGTCGGCTTGTGCGTATCGGGCAAAATCACGACATCGCCGCGCGCGATTTCGGTGGTCGCCACGCCCGCCAAATTTATGGCGGCGCGGCCGCCCGGCGGCGCGAGTTCAAGCTTTTGCTTGTGCGCTTGCAGTCCGCGAATGCGCGCGCGCAAGCCGCGCGGCGCGATTTCCACTTCGGCGCCGACCGCAAAATGACCGTCGCTCAGAGCGCCGGTGACGACCGTGCCGAAACCGCTCATCGTGAACACGCGGTCAATCGGCAAACGCGGTTGCCCACGATCCGCTTTTTCCCGCGCGCGCGCGAGCGCGCGTTCGAGCGCGCGCAGTAATTCGTCCAAGCCGCGTTTTGTTTTCGCCGAGACGGGAATAATTTCAGCGTCGCGCAGGCAAGTGTCGCGCAGCGCCGCGCGCGCATCGTTTTGAACTAGCTCCAGCCAACCCGGTTCCGTTACCAAATCGGTTTTGGTCAGAGCGACGACGCCATTCGAAATGCGCAGCAAATCAAGAATCGCGAGATGCTCGCGCGTTTGCGGCATGATGCCTTCATCCGCCGCAATCACCAGCAGCGCGACATCAATGCCGCCGATGCCCGCGAGCATATTTTTGATAAACGCTTCATGCCCCGGCACATCCACGAGCGAAACCGTTTCGCCGCTTGGCAAGGTGAGCCACGCGAAACCGAGCTCAATCGTCATGGCGCGCGCCTGTTCTTCCGCGAGCCGATCAGGATTGATGCCGGTGAGCGCTTGGGTCAGCGTGGATTTGCCGTGGTCAACATGTCCGGCAGTGCCAATGAGACGCATGAGAAATCTAGCGCGCGCGATATTTCCGCGCGCGACCGCTTTGCGACGACAGCTCAACGCTTGGCGGAATACGCGAACAGAGGCAAAGCGCCTCCCGCCGCCAACGCGTCGTCTCGCCAAGCGCTTTGCCTCTGCCGTAGAGCGAATCAGATGGGATCGTCAATAGGCCGAATGGGCGGCGCGGGTTTTTTGACTTTGGCGCTGGCGCGTTCGTTTTCGACGCGCGTAATCAAATCGCTGGCATACTGTTCGTAACGCGAATTGGCGCTGCGCCCATATTCGATTTGCATACGCAAAACATCCGCCAATACATTCAACACGCGCAACCGGTCCGCGTCCGCGCGCTCGCGTTGTTCGCGTAATTCGTCCATCACTTGCGGACGCCATTCGTCAATCGGGTCAAAGCGCGTCGCAATCGCCGCGATTTTTTTAGACCAATCTACGCGCATGAATTCCCATTCGCGCTGCGCGACCTCTTCGCGTTTCGCGAGTTCTTGTTTGGTCGCGTCCAATTCTTTGCGCGTAAAGTCTTCGTTCAATTTTTGACGCTGCGTCAAACGCGGTTCGATTTGTTTTAATTGCGTTTCCAATTCGCGCAAGAGCGAGAGATAACCGCGCGTCTCTTTGGGCAGGTCGAGCAAGGGGCGCAGCTGTCCGACCCAATCTTCCATCTCGCGCCGCTGCATTTTCATCTGCTCGTTCCACTCGGTCACTTGGCGCTGGCGCGCCTGATCGGAACGGCGCATCGTTTCCAACGCGTCGGAACGGTCCTGTCGCAAGCGGTCGGCGATTTGTTGCACTTCGGCGATGAGCGCGCCGGAACGGCGCACCCATTCTTCGGAAACCTGCACGCGATTGTTTACGCCATCCATTCGCTTGTTCAATTCTTCAATGCCGCGAATAAAGGCGACTTGGCCGCTTTCGACGCGTTTGATGGCATCGTGGTCGCTTTGGATAAAGCGCTGATTTTGGTTAACGTCTTCGATTTTAGAGCTGAGCGTCTCGACTGCTTTATCAAGCCGGTCGCGGTCCAGCGAACGCACTTGCAAATATTCGCTTTCGCGCTGCTGCGCGCGCCGGTCCGCTTGTTCGAACATGACATTGACTTCGGTCTTGAGCTGCGCCAGCGCGCTTTCCACTTGCGAATAGCGCAGCGATTGCCCCTGCACGCGCGCCAGACGTTCTTCCAAATCTTGCAGCCCTTTGGTCAGCCCGTTGATTTGCGATAGATAGCTGTCAATTTTGCTGTTCAAATCCGCGAGCGTGGCGCGGTCGCGACGATGTTCTTCGTCCAGCCAATTAAGTTTTTGAATCGTTTGCTCGGATATCATTCAGCCTCCGGCGGAATCGCGGCGTGATTATACATCAAAACGCGTAGGCGCGGTTTGAATAAATCGCGGTTTTTGCATACAATTTCGCCATGCCCACCCGCGAAGAAACTATTGTCAAACATCTGGCGCCGCACCTCAAGCCGCGCGAACAGATTCTGGAAATCGGCGCCGGCAATGGTCTGGTCGCCGAAATGCTGCATCAAAAAACCGGCGCGCAATTTACGCTGCTCGATGTCGTGGATTACAATCGCAGCAAATTTCCGCTCCACCTGTATAACGGCAAGACGCTGCCGTTTGAATCCGAATCGTTTGACACGACGATGCTGGTGTTTGTGCTGCATCACAATCCGGACCCGCGCCCCATCTTGCGCGAAGCGCTGCGCGTCGCGCGGCACGGCGTGTTGCTGGTGGAAAATGACGTGCGCGGCGTTTTGCGCAAGCCCATCACCCAGTTGGTGGATTCGACCGAACACTTGCGGCGGGGCGTGCCGCGCTGTTATTTCACCAAATCCACCGTCGAATGGCTGGATTTGATGGCGGAAATTCCCGCGCGCGGCGAAGTCAAATCCAACTTTAAAATCGGCTGGTTCTGGAATAACGCGATTTTGCGCGTTAACAAAGACAGCGCGCGTTAATGCCACGCGTCGCTAAAGGCGCCTAAACTCACATCGTACCTGTACGAAATATCAAAATGCCCGTCGTCAAATTCCTCGTGTCGATACGGAATCCCCGCGCGTTTGAGCCGCGCACAAAACGTCCGCGCGCCAAATTGCAAATTAAATTCATCGCGCAGCCCGCAATCCAAAAATAAAAGTCGCAGTGAACGCAGCGCGCTTTCGTATTGCGAAATCAATTCAATCGGGTCCCACGCGCGCCAACGCGCCCACACCGCGTCGTTCCATTCTCCGGTTTCCACATCAAACGGCAAATCAAAACCCCATGCCGAGTTCACATTCGGCGAATAGCACGCCGCGTAACCGACCGTCGAGAGAATCGAGTGAAAGTCGCCTTTTTTGGGATGGGTGTCGCGGAACGTTTTGATAAAACCTTCGACGCCGCCAAAATTTTTGAGCGCGCGCAGCGTCGGCGGAAAATCGGGACGATAGCACAAATCAAAATGCATGTCGCCGCTGTGACACGCCACCGCGCCAAACATTTCGGGATGCCGCATGCCTTGAATCAACGCGCCATAGCCGCCCGAACTTTTGCCGGCGACGCCGCGCCGTTCGCGTTCGGGAATTGTTTTATAGCGCGCGTCTACGTAGGGAATCAATTCTTGAATCAAATAATCTTCGTAGCGGCCCGTGCCTTCGGAATTGATGTACTGACTGCCGCCGTATTTGGTAAAACAGTCGGGCAGGACGACAATCATCGGCTGAATCGCGTTCGTCGCTATCAAACGATCGAGACGCTGTTGAATATTTTCATCCCACGCGTTTTCATTCAACATCATCGTCCCGCGTCCGGTAAAGCCCGCGAGCAAGTAGACAGACGGATAGCGTTTCGTTTCGTTATAGTTCGGCGGCAAATAAACGCCGACGCGGCGCGTGCGCGGGTCGCGCAAAAAGTTTCCTTGCAGGATTTCGCTTTCGTGCAAAATGATTTCGACGCGACTTGGCATTTTTCTTTTGTCCTCTTTTGTAATTCAAACAATTTGTTCAACGCTTCGATGGGCTGGTCGGACAAATTTGAAATTTGTCCTACGTTTTCGCTTGCTTCTGCAATTCAAATAATTTGTTCAACGCTTCGATGGGCGACAGACTCAGCACATCGAGCGCGGCGATTTCTTTTCTCAAATCATCATCGGGCGAAAACAAGCGCAACTGAATCGGAGTCTCTACTCTCCAGTCTCCAGTCTCTAACTTTTTGTCCCCATTCTCCAACTCTTTCAAAATCTCTTGCGCGCGATTCACCACCGGGCGCGGCACGCCCGCCAACTGCGCGACGTGAATGCCGTATGATTTGTCCGCGCCGCCACGCGCGATTTTGTGCAAGAACACAACGCTATCGCCTTGTTCGACGACGGCGACATTGTAATTTTTCACGCGCGGCAAATATCCTTCCAGTTCGGTGAGTTCGTGGTAATGCGTGGCGAATAATGTTTTCGCGCGCGCTTGCGGATGATTGTGCATGTATTCAATGATCGCGCGCGCGATCGCGATACCGTCATACGTTGACGTGCCGCGTCCGATTTCGTCCAACACCACGAGCGAACGCGGCGAACAGTGATTTAAAATGTTCGCGGTCTCGACCATCTCGACCATGAACGTGGATTGGCCCGCGCTGATCGCGTCCTCGGCGCCGATGCGCGTAAAAATGCGGTCAACGATTCCCAAACGCGCGCTTTCGGCTGGCACGAACGAACCGATTTGCGCCATCAATGCAATGAGCGCGACTTGGCGCAAGAACGTTGACTTGCCACTCATGTTCGGACCGGTGATAACGTGAATCAATTCGTCCGCGTTCAATGTCACATCGTTCGGCACGAACGGCTCATCGCGCAAGCGATTTTCGACGACGGGATGACGCCCGCCGCGAATTTCAATCACGCTTTCCGCAACCAATTCAGGACGCGCGTAACGCTGGCGAATCGCCACTTCGGCGAGCGCGGCATAAACATCCAATTCCGCAATCGCGTGCGCGGTTTTCAACACACGTTCCGCGTACTGGGCAATCTCGCCGCACAACGCGCGAAACAACGTCGTCTCCAATTCCACCAAACGTTCTTCCGCATTGAGAATCAACGCCTCGTATTCTTTCAGTTCGGGCGTGATGTACCGTTCCGCGTTCGTCAACGTTTGTTTGCGAATGTAATCTTTCGGCGCGAGCGGCACGTTTGGTGTCGTGACTTCGAGGTAATAGCCGAACACGCGGTTGTAGCCGACCTTGAGCGATTTGATGCCCGAACGTTCGCGCTCGGTTTTTTCCAACGCGGCGACCCAATCTTTGGCGTTGCGCGCGGCGTGCGTGATGGAATCGAGTTCGGCGGAATAATTTGGCGCAATCACGCCGCCGTTCGCCAAATTCGCGGGCGGGTCAGCGACGAGCGCGTGCGCGATGAGCGCGGAAACTTCAGGGATGGCGTCGAGAATGGACGACGGTGACGCGTCATCACGCATGAAACTTTTCGAGTCATGGGTGCGTGATGACGCGTCAGGACGACGGACGGCGGACGACGCTTCAGCTGTTTGCCGTCTGTCGTCTGCTGTCAATATCTCGTTTAATTGCGGAATGGCTTGCAAACTCACGCCCAACATTTTCACTTCGCGCGGCGACGCGATATTTTGCCGCACGCGATTCGTCAAGCGTTCAATGTCGCCGATTTGTTTCAACGCGGAGCGTACGCGTTCACGCCGCGCGGTATCTTGGAAAAACGCGTCAACGTTTTCCAAACGCGCGTTGAGCGCGTCCAAGTCGCGCAACGGCTGCAAGAGCCATTGCCGCAGCAAGCGTCCGCCCATCGCCGTGCGCGTTTCATCGAGAACGCCGAGCAGCGAAAATTTTTGTCCGCCGCCGCGCATTGCGGATACCAATTCCAAATTTCTACGCGTTGGCGGGTCGAGCGTCATGAACGAATCGGTGGCGTACACGCGCAACGCGCGCAGCTGTCCGAGCGCGCCGCGTTGACTTTCTTGGAGATAACGCACGATGCCCGCCGCCGCGCGCGTCGCAAGCGTCATGTTTTGCAAACCAAAACCGTCGAGCGATGCGACGCGAAATTGTTCGAGCAAAATGCGCGTCGCCGCTTCATCGTCGAGCGGAGAAACGTGCGTGGTGGGATACTGAAATTTCTCTTGAAGATTTTTGGTGAGGAATAAAACTTCGGCGGGCTGCAAACGATCCAATTCCATGAGCAAATCGCGCGCGTCAATTTCTGTCGCCGCGAATTCGCCCGTCGTAATGTCCGCGTGCGCGATGCCCGCGCGCTGTTCAAAAATAAAAACGGATGCGAGAAAATTGTTCGCTTTGTCTTGGAGGAGATTCGGTTCGACGACGGTGCCGGGCGTGACGACGCGCTGCACCGCGCGTTCCATCAAACCTTTGATAGGTTCCGTCGTCGTCTGTTCGACGATTGCGACTTTGTGTCCGGCTTGAATCAAACGCGCGAGATAATTTTCGACGGCGTGGTAGGGAACGCCCGCGAGCGGCACGCGTTCACCATCGCCCATCTCGCGCGCGGTGAGAACGATTTGGCAAACGTCACTGACAAGTTTCGCGTCAGCGTCAAACGTTTCATAAAAATCGCCGAGCCGAAAAAAGACAATCGTATCGGGGAATTGTTTTTTGATGGAGAGATATTGACGGCGGACGGGAGTCATGCGCGCAATGATAATGCAGGTCAGCATACCAAGCAAGCCTTTATCATCTGGCGATTATGTGGCGGACTTGACCCCAAGAGTTTTCGAAAACCCTTCTACTCTTCCTCGTAACTTTGATCTGTCCGATCAATAAATTTCAATAGAAATTCAAAGCTCTATAAATTTATACCAAATCTTTACTTGATCATAACCTGTTAAAGAATGACGCGTGATACACTGGATGAGCGAGCACGCCAAGCGCCTGTTTTTTGGATCCGCCATTCGTGGAAGAATGACGGACCGGCGGAGCGCGAGTTGGAATCATAAAATTTATCTGTCAGATTCGAATGTCTATTGTCGCGCGCGGTTTTGACCTTTTGGCGGCGTTGTTGGGATTGATTTTATCAAGTCCAATTTTTCTCGCGATTGCCATTCTCATTAAATGCGAGTCGCGCGGTCCCGTGTTTTTTCATGGCGCGCGCGTAGGCAAAGACGGTATCCTCTTTTTTATCCTCAAATTTCGCACCATGCGCGCGGACGCGGCGCAGCGCGGCGCGAGAATTACCACACGCAATGACGCGCGAATTACGCGCGCTGGGCGTTTTCTGCGCCGCTCTAAATTAGATGAACTGCCGCAGCTGTGGAATGTGTTGCGAGGCGAAATGAGTCTGGTGGGCCCGCGCCCTGAAGACCCGCGCTATGTGAAATATTACACGCCCGCGCAGCGCGCCGTCTTGCAAGTTCGACCCGGCATCACTGGAGCGGCGTCCATCGCGTTTCGACACGAAGAGGAAATACTCGAGGGCGCGACATGGGAACAGCAATATCTCGAAAAGGTGATGCCCGCTAAATTGGCTTTAGAGTTGGCGTATTTGCAGCGACGAACATTTTGGAGCGATTTAGAGATTTTGGCGCGAACAGGATTGGCTTTGTTTGTATAGGGGGAAACGCAATGCTTCAAGAATCTGGATTCAATGGCTTGGCGCGCAAAATGATTAGGACTTTATGGGTGGTCGTAAAGTTAACGACGGCGCTAACCAGAAATTTAACGTATTGCTGTTTCGTAATCGTTGCCGCAGTTTATCGTGCGGCTCATTCAAGCGAAAGTCCTAATATTGAATTGATCGGTTTGCGCTCCGGCGAAAAATTGCGCCAAGAATTGTTTGTGCCGAAAGAAACGTACAAACGCACGGCGCGCGAGAAAATTTTTGCGGCGCGCAATGGCATAAAACCAAAGCCGGACGAATACAATGCGTTGTGCGCCGCGCTGGACGCGTTGATTCAAACCGCGCGCGCGGGGACGGCGCAGGAGGCGCGCGCGCAGCTTGGACGCATTGTGCCAGAGTTTAAACACAGCGCATTCGCGCAATAGGACGCTTGGCGCAATGCGATTTACGTCCGATAAATCGCGCTGCGCTAACCTCAATATCATGCAAGAATCGAAAAACAGATTGGCAGTGGATGGCGCCGCGCCGCAACGCGAAAAAATGTTATTGTTTGGCGCGCCGTCTTTTGGCCAAGAGGAATTCGACGAAGTGTTGGACACGCTCAAAAGCGGTTGGATTAGCACCGGGCCCAAGACCAAACAATTTGAACAAGAATTCGCCGAATATGTTGGCGCGAACTATGCGATTGGTTTGAATTCATGCACCGCCGGACTGCATCTTTCGCTGGTGGCTTTGGGCATTGGGCCTGGCGACCATGTGATTGTGCCGACGCTGACATTTGGCGCGACGGCGAATGTGGTGGAACATGTCGGCGCGCGGCCCGTGTTGGTGGACGTGGACGCGGCAACATTGACAATTGATCCGCGCGCGGTGGAACGCGCGCTAACGCCGCGCGTAAAAGCGATTATCCCGGTGCATTACGCGGGGATGCCGTGCGATTTGGACGCGCTGCATGCGCTGGCAGATCCGCGCGGGATTGCAATCATCGAAGATGCCGCGCACGCCATCGGGGCAAAATACAAGGGACACGCTATTGGCGCGCTCAGTCCACTTACCAATTTTTCATTTTATGCCAACAAGAATCTTTCCACCGCCGAAGGCGGGATGGTGACGACGAACGATGCCGCGCTAGAAGAAAAATTGCGCGTGTATCATTTGCACGGCTTGTCGCGCGACGCGTGGAAACGATATCACACCAAAGCGTATTCGTTGAGTGAAGTGGTGACGCCGGGTTTCAAATACAATATGACGGACATACAAGCGTCGTTGGGAATTCATCAACTCCGCAAACAAGAAGCATTCATCGCGCGCCGCGAGCAGATTGCGTCGTTTTACGACGAAGCGTTTTCGGAACTAGGTTCGATGGTTTGGACGCCACCGCGCCCGCATGATGGCCAAAATCGCCATGTTTTGCATTTGTATTCGCTTTTGGTGGACGTGACTCGACTGCGCGTAGACCGCAATCAGGTTATCAGCGCGCTGCTGGCGGAGAATATTGGCGCTTCGATGCACTTTAATCCGCTGCACGCAATGCCGTATTATCGCGATAAATATGGCTACCAACCGTCCGATTTTCCGAACGCGCAATGCGTAGGCGAACGCGAAATTTCGCTTCCCGTTCAACCGCAAATCACCGACGCCGACGCGCAGGATGTGGTGGAGGCGGTGAAAAAGGTGTTGAGCGCGTACGCGAGGTAAGGGAGAGGGGAAAGCGGAGAGGGGAGAGGGGAAGGCGGAAAGCGGAAAGCGGAGAGGGGAAAGCGGAGAGGGAAAAGCGGAGAGGGGAAAGCGGAGAGGGGAAAGCGGAAAG
>JAJTXZ010000112.1 GCA_021463195.1 Anaerolineae bacterium | reverse complement strand
ATTTCGAATGCAATGAGAAATCTCGTTTGACGCGCAAGGTCGAGATTTCTCGCCTCCGCTCGAAATGACAGTTTGCGCGACTTTGTGCCAGCCCTACTACTTGCAAAATCCAAGATTGCTCGAGCTCGGCGCTTTGCGTATAATGCCAAAATCAACAAAGGTGAATGGCTACCTGCGGTCAATGAATGCGCATCTTGGCTGCCCGTTCTGGCAAGCGGCAGAGCGGGTATTTTGTTATCCGGAACTACAATCGAGTTCTCTTTACTGGTTGCATCGAATCCAAGCGTATGGATAATCTTTTTTTTACTCAACCGATCCTTAACTCGCCGTACGAACGTCCCACGCGCCATTGGGAATTGGATGAGGAGGGTCAACCAACCCAACGCATTATCGAACGCCGCCGCGGGGCGGAATTTATTACGCCCATCCCCAAACCGAAAAAGCGCAAGACCGATAAAACCCACGGCGCTCAAATCGCTCTCGTCATGGACGAAGGCAAGGGACTGTCCACCAGCGCGCAGCAGTACGACCCCACCGGCAACATTAACCTCATCCGCAATTTCGTTGACCAGTGGCGCATGATTCCTGACCCAAGTGATTGGCGCGTCACACCCGAGACTGCGCGCTTGTTGCAGCATTGGCGACAGCATTCCTTTGCCGCCATTCGCCCGTTCTTTTGTCAGGTCGAAGCCGTCGAGACGCTTATCTGGCTGACCGAAGTCGCGCCCAAATTGGGCAAACGCGAAAAGGAATTGCTGGAACGTCTGTCAGCCGCAAGCCATGATGCAAACCCCGAACTCGAACGCGTCGCGCTCAAGATGGCGACGGGTTCCGGCAAAACGACGGTCATGGCAATGCTGATTGCGTGGCAGACCATCAACGCGCTGCGCTATCCGACGAGCAAAAAATTTACGCGCGGCTTTATGATTGTGACGCCCGGCATTACGATTCGCGACCGTTTGCGCGTGCTGCAGCCCAACGACCCCGACAGCTATTACGCGCAGCGCGAACTCGTGCCAAGCGATTTGATTCCCGAACTCGGCAAAGCAAAAATTGTCATTACGAATTATCACGCGTTCAAACTGCGCGAACGGATGCCGCTTTCCAAAGGCGGACGCTCGCTGCTGCAAGGACGCGGCGAAGAATTAAACACGCTGGAAACGAAAGGGCAGATGTTGCAGCGCGTCATGCCGGAATTGATGGGCATGAAAAATATCATGGCTATCAACGATGAAGGACATCACTGCTATCGTGAAAGACCTGAACCAGAAGAAGAGGATTTGACGGGCGATGACCGCGTCGAAGCGGAAGCCAATAATGAAGCCGCGCGCTTGTGGATTAGCGGGCTGGAAATGGTGAATGACCAAATTGGTTTGCACCAAGTCGTTGACCTTTCCGCGACGCCGTTTTTTCTCAAAGGTTCGGGCTATGCCGAAGGCACCATTTTCCCCTGGACGATGAGCGATTTTTCGTTGATGGACGCGATTGAATGTGGCATCGTGAAACTGCCGCGCGTGCCCGTCGCCGACAATATTCCCGGCAGTGAGATGCCCAAGTTCCGCAACATTTGGGAAAACGTCCGCAGCAAGATGCCCAAAAAAGGTCGCGGCAAAAACAAAGACCTCGACCCGCTCAGTTTGCCCGTCGAATTGCAAACGGCATTTGAAGCGTTGTACGGGCATTACCAAAAAACGTTTCAAGGGTGGCAAGCCGCGAACATTCAAGCGCCGCCCTGTTTCATTATCGTCTGTCAAAATACCGCCATCTCGAAATTGGTGTATGACTTTGTCTCTGGGTTTCAAAAAACAAATGAAGATGGCTCGACATCTTTGGTGCCGGGGCGGTTGGAATTGTTTCGCAACCATGACGAATATGGCAATCCGCTCGCGCGTCCCAACACGCTGTTGATTGACAGCGAGCAGCTCGAGTCGGGCGAAGCGTTGGACGCGAATTTTCGCACGATGGCGACGGATGAGATTGAACGCTTTCGCCGCGAAATTCTGCAGCGCACCGGTGACCAACAGCAAGCGGATAACATCACCGACCAAGATTTATTGCGCGAAGTGATGAACACGGTGGGCAAGTCCGGACGCTTGGGCGAATCTATTCGCTGTGTCGTTTCGGTTTCGATGTTGACCGAGGGTTGGGATGCCAACACGGTCACGCACATTTTGGGCATTCGCGCGTTTGGCACACAGCTGTTGTGCGAGCAGGTCGTCGGGCGCGCGCTGCGGCGGCAGTCGTATGATTTGAACGAGGATGGAAAATTCGATGTCGAGTACGCTGACATTCTCGGCATTCCCTTTGACTTTACCGCCAAGCCCGTTATCGCAAAACCGCAAACGCCGCGCGCGAGCGTGCATGTGTATGCCGTGCGTCCCGAACGCGACGCGCTCGAAATTCAATTTCCGCGCGTGGCAGGTTATCGCGTCGAATTGTCGAATGAACGCTTGGATGCCGAATTTACGGCGGATTCAGTTTTGGAATTGACGCCGAAATTGGTTGGACCTTCCATCACCCAGAACGCGGGCATTATTGGCGAGGGCGTGGATTTGACGTTGCAGCATCTGCAAGATACGCGTCCTTCGACGCTCTTGTTTCATCTCACCAAGCAGCTGCTCTATACGCATTATCGCGATAGCAACGAGGAACCGGAACTGCATCTCTTTGGTCAGTTGAAACGCATCACCAAGCAGTGGCTGGACAATTATTTGGTTTGCAAAGGCGGCACGTATCCCGCGCAGCTGCTGTATCAAGAATTGGAAGACATGGCGTGCAATCGCATTCATGCCGCGATCACGCGCCACTTTGCAGACGAACATCCGATTCGCGCGGTGCTCGACCCGTACAATCCGACGGGCTCGAGCATTCACGTCAATTTTTTTACGTCCAAAGCCACGCGCTGGCAAACCGATTCGCGCAAATGCCAAATCAACTGGGTCGTCACCGACAGCGCTTGGGAAGCCGAATTCTGCCGCGTCGTCGAGGCGCATCCGCAAGTGCGCGCGTATGTGAAAAATCAGGCGCTCGGTTTTGAAGCGCCGTATCTCTACGGCTCGACGCCGCGCCGCTACCTGCCCGATTTTATTGTGCAGGTGGACGACGGACATCCCGACCCATTGAATTTGATTGTGGAAATCAAAGGATATCGCGGCGAGGATGCCAAAGAAAAAAAAGCGACGATGGAAACCTTTTGGATTCCCGGCGTCAATTATCTCGGCGCGTACGGGCGCTGGGCGTTTGCGGAATTTACAGATGTGTTTGACATGGATGCCGCGTTTGCGAAATTGATTGCGGCGATGGCGTGAATTTCGTGTCTTGTGGAAAACAGAAATAGATGCCACACCAAAACCTGACACAGTACCCCCAATTGGACGCGGATGAACGCGGATTGACGCGGATCTGGCGCAAGCGGAATAAAAATCCGCGTTCATCCGCGAAAATCCGCGTCCCATAAGAATATTGATAATCACGGATATTGAAATGGCAAAAAAAACCAACCCCAAAAAATCTATCGAAGCCATCAAGCACACGGACGCGGCGCGCAAATACATTCCCACCGCCGAATATCAATCGGTGTTGAGCGCGGAACAGCAGACGCCGATTCAAGTCGCGTATGCGCGCCGCAATCCCGACCTCGACCCGCAGTTGGTGTGGCGCGGCAAGGACATGCAGGATTGGTCCGATTTGATTGTCCAAGCGCCGCCGCTGTATATTCAAGAAAAGATACAACCAAAAGTTTTGATTGACGATTTGCGGAAACAGACGCACGCGCAGACAAGCCAAAACGCGCCGCAGCAGTTGGATCTGTTCGCGGACTTTAACGGCATCCCGCCGGAAGCGGACAAGACCGAGTTTTATCAACACGACGCGAATTGGACGAACCGCATGATTCTGGGCGACTCGCTGGCGGTGATGGCATCGCTGGCAGAGCGCGAAGGACTGCGCGGCAAGGTGCAGATGATTTATGTTGACCCGCCCTACGGCATCAAGTTCAATTCCAATTTTCAATGGTCAACGACGAGCCGCGATGTCAAAGATGGAAATGTTGACCACATTACGCGCGAACCGGAACAGGTGAAAGCGTTTCGGGATACGTGGCGCGATGGGATTCACAGCTATTTGACGTATTTGAGAGATCGCCTCATGGTTGCGCGAGATCTCCTCTCTGATTCCGGCTCAATTTTCGTACAAATCAGCGACGAGAATCTACATCGTATTCGTGCATTGATGGATGAGATTTTGGGTGAAGAAAATTTTTGCTGCATGATTACATTTGTAAAAACCGGAGGCAAGGCGGGTGAGCTTCTTGACACT
Organism: Anaerolineae bacterium; assembly: GCA_021463195.1. GTDB lineage: Bacteria > Chloroflexota > Anaerolineae > UBA4142 > SHND01 > SHND01. Next base: position 6,623 of record JAJTXZ010000112.1, on the reverse strand, counting down.
GTAAATGATTACTTGATCTGGTATGCGAAGGACATAAACAGAATCAAATATCGCCAAAGTTATTTCCCCAAGACATTTGGTGGTGAGCGGACTGCAAGTTATGTATGGGTTGAATCGAATGATGGAACCATTAGGCGGCGGCTCAGCAAAGACGAACAAATGCAAGACCAATTACCATCTGGTTGGCGTTTATTTTCAGCGCAAAATATGACATCACAAAGCGGTGGTGAAAAATCGCGCTTTCCAGTTTCTTTCAATGGCAATACATTTATTCCTGCAAAAAATTTCTGGAAAACGAACCCAACAGGGATGAAGAACATCATAAAAAGTAACAGGCTTATTATTGCCGGCAATAACGTGAATTATGTACGCTTTCAGGATGACTTTCCAGTGATACCGATAAACAACGTTTGGACAGATACAGCGATCGCAGGATTTTCTGGCGAGGAAAAAATTTATGTGGTTCAAACTGCAAAGAAGGTTATTCAACGTTGTATCCTCATGACCACCGACCCCGGCGACCTCGTACTCGACCCCACCTGCGGTTCCGGCACGACGGCGTATGTTGCCGAACAATGGGGCAGACGCTGGATTACGATTGACACCTCGCGCGTCGCATTGGCATTGGCACGCGCGCGCATCATGGGCGCGCGTTATCCATTTTACATTTTAAAAGACAGCAAAGACGGACAAGTAAAAGAAGCACAAGTGACGCGGACTATTCCTTCCACCGAACCCACCTACGGCAACATCCGTCAAGGTTTCGTGTACGAGCGCGTGCCGCACATCACCCTCAAATCCATCGCCAACAACGCCGAGATTGATGTCATCTATGAAACGTATCAACAACAGATGGAACCCCTGCGCGCGCAGCTCAATCAAGCGTTGAAACAAAATTGGCAAGAGTGGGAGATTCCCAGAACAGTCTCCAGTCTCCAGTCTTCAGTCTCCAGCCGCCAGTCTCCAGTCGCCAGTCTCTTGGAACAGTGGTGGGAGTTGCGGATTGCGCGCCAAAAAGAGATTGACGCTTCGATTGCGGCGAAAGCGGATTACGAATACTTGTATGACAAGCCGTATGAAGACAATAAAAAAGTGCGCGTCGCGGGTCCGTTCACGGTCGAGAGTCTGTCGCCGCACCGCGCGCTCGGTGTGGACGAAAACGATGAATTGATTGATATCGTCGCCGAAGGCAAGGCGGGCTACGCGCCCGGGCAGAGTTTCGAGCAGATGATTTTGGAAAATCTCAAAATGGCGGGTGTGCAGCAGGCGCACAAGCAAGACAAAATCAACTTTTTCTCGCTCGCGCCGTGGCCCGGACATTACATTTGCGCGGAAGGGCGTTATCTGGAAGGCAGCGAGGAAAAGGGCAAAGAAAAACGCGCGGGCATTTTCATCGGTCCCGAATTTGGCACCGTCGCGCGTCCCGATTTGGTCGCCGCCGCGCGCGAGGCGGGCGATGCCGAATTCGACGTGCTGATTGCGTGCGCGTTCAATTACGATGCGCGTTCCACCGAATTTAGCAAACTTGGAAAAATCCCCGTGCTGCAAGCGCGCATGAACGCCGATTTGCACATGGCAGGCGATTTAAAAAACACGGGCAAGGGCAATCTCTTTGTCATTTTTGGCGAGCCGGATATCGAAATTCAAAACGCGCCGGACGGACAGATTCAAGTCAAACTCAACGGCGTGGATGTGTTTCATCCCGACACGGGCGAGGTAACGAGCGACAGCGCCGATGGGATTGCGTGCTGGTTCATTGACACGGACTATAACGAAGAAAGTTTCTTTGTGCGGCACGCGTATTTTCTCGGCGCGAATGACCCGTATGCGGCGCTCAAGACCACGCTCAAAGCCGAAATCAATCAAGCGGCGTGGGACTCGCTCCACAGCGACCTTTCGCGCCCGTTTGCCAAACCCGCCTCCGGGCGCATCGCCGTCAAGGTCATTAATCATCTGGGCGATGAAGTGATGAAGGTGTTTCGGGTGAAATGATATAAATACCCGAGCCCATCGAATGGAATTCGACGTCTCAACAAAGCAGTCAAAAAACAAAGCAAATGCCAACCAACGTTCCACACGCATTGTTTTTTCATGCCCCTTGTTCAGCCGTCGAATTGAATTCGATGGTAATCGTGGAAAAGTCACGTCATGGAATTTCGCATCTCGGATACTTTTGTTGACAGTCTGACAAAACTGAACAACGACGAACAGAAACTGGTCAAGACGACCGTGATGGATTTGCAAATTGACCCGTCCAGCCCCGGGCTCGCGTTTCACAAACTCGACCGCGCGCAGGACGCGCGCTTTGCTTCGGTGCGCGCGTCGCGCGACCTGCGCGTGATTGTGCATCAACTCCAAAACAGTTTGCTCGTCTGCTTTGCGGGACATCACGACAATGCGTATCAATGGGCGAGCCGTCGCAAACTTCAGACGCATCCCACCACCGGCGCGGCGCAGTTGGTCGAAATTCGCGAGACGGTGCAGGACATTGTCATCCCGAACTATATCGTTCAAGACACACCCAAGCCGCGCTTGTTTGCCAACAAAACGGATGCGGAACTGCTCGGCTATGGCGTCCCGCCGGAATGGCTCGCCGATGTGCGTGAGGCGAATGAAGATTCGCTCCTCGCGCTCGCAGACCATTTGCCGCGCGAAGCGGCAGAAGCGCTGCTCGAAATCGCGGTCGGCGGAAAACCGCAAGCCGCGCCGGTGACTGTTCCCGTCACGAATCCGTTCGAGCATCCCGACGCGTTGCGCCGCTTTCGCATCATGGGCGACGCCGAAGAACTTGTCCGCGCGCTCGAATATCCCTGGGAAAAATGGACCGTCTTTTTGCATCCCGAACAACGGCGCATTGCGACGGGCAACTACAGCGGACCCGCGCGCGTTTCCGGTTCGGCAGGCACGGGCAAAACGGTGGTGGCATTACATCGCGCAGTGCATCTCGCAAAAACAAACCCGACGACGCGCGTCCTGTTAGCAACCTTTTCGGATACGCTGGCGAATGCGCTGCGCGCAAAATTACGCATCCTGATTCATAATCAGCCGCACCTTGCGGACCAGATTGAAGTGTATGCCATGAACGCCATTGGCGCGCGGCTTTACAATGCCAATCTGGGCAAAGCGCGCATCGCTTCCGCCGAAACGATTCAAGCTCTCATTGCGGAAGCATCCGCGCAAGTCGGCGGACATTCTTTCAGTCCTCACTTTTTGGTCACCGAATGGGAACAGGTTGTGGATGCGTGGCAGCTCGACAGTTGGGAATCATATCGCGACGTGGCGCGCTTGGGACGCAAAACGCGCCTGACGGAAAACCTACGCCAAACATTGTGGACAATTTTTTCGCGCGTGCAATCCGAGCTACGCGCGCGCGAGTTGATTACCCATGCGGGTATGTTCAATCGTTTGGCAGCGCATTATGCGTCCGGGCAGCGTTCACCGTTTGATTTTATCGTGGTGGACGAGGCGCAAGATGTCAACATTCAGCAGTTGAAATTTTTGGCGGCGCTGGCAGACAATCGCCCGAACAGTCTGTTTTTTGCCGGAGACCTCGGGCAGCGCATTTTTCAACAGCCGTTTTCATGGAAGGCGTTGGGCGTGGATGTGCGCGGGCGCTCGAAAACTCTGACCATCAACTATCGCACCTCGCATCAGATTCGCGCGCAAGCGGACAAATTGCTCGCGCCCGAGCTTGCCGATGTGGATGGCATTGTGGAAACGCGCAGCAGCGCCATCTCGGTATTCAATGGTCCCGCTCCCGCTATCGAAATATTCGAGTCGCCTGAATCCGAGAGTGAGGCAGTTGGAGTGTGGCTTCAAGAGCGCAGCGCGGAAGGTTTGCAACCTGAGGCGATTGGTATCTTTGTGCGTTCGGAAGCGCAGCTCTCACGCGCGCAAGCCGCGCTGGACGCTGCCCGAGTGGTCTATAAAATACTCGATCAGAAAATGGAAATCGCAGAGGGCAGCGCGTCACTGTGTACTATGCACCTCGCCAAGGGTCTGGAATTCCGCGCGGTTGCGGTTATGGCTTGCGATGACGAAATCATTCCTCTGCAAGAACGCATTGAAAGCGTGACGGACGACTCGGACCTCGAAGAGGTCTACAATACAGAACGACATTTGCTCTATGTCGCCTGCACGCGCGCGCGCGACCATCTGCTCGTCACGAGCGTTGAACCGGGCTCGGAATTTCTGGCGGATATGAGGGTGTGAAAGAGTCGTAATGTTTCATCTCAACACCAACACCGCTTCCACAATCGCCGGATCATCCGGGTCGCGGCGGAGCGTGAATCCCAGCTTGCTCGAAATTTTTTGCATCGCGATATTTTCGGGCGAGATGTACGCGAGGATGCGTTGTAATTTTTCGTCGCGTCCGATTTGGACGAGTATTTTCAAAAATTCGCTGCCGAGGCCCTTGCCGTGAAATGCATCAACGATGAGCATTGAAAATTCCGCGTCTGGCGTGCCGTAAATATTTGACAAGCGTCCGATGCCGACAATCTGTTTTTGATTCGTCTCGGGATCGGTGTACTCTGCCGCGAGCGCCATCTCGCGGTCGTAATCAATAAATACGATGCGCGAGAGACGGTCGTGGGCGATGCGCGTGTCGAGCGCCAGCGGATGCAAGTAGCGCAAATAGACGCTGCGTTCGGAAATTTGTTTGTGATATTCCACCATCAACGGCTCGTCTTCGGGACGAAGCGGACGAATGGTTAGCGGTGTGCCATCGTCTGCCGTCCACTGTTTTACATAGCGCAGGGGATAGGGACGAATCGCCAAGCGCGGCAGTTGTTCTGCCGAAACATTTTTGCCATACACAATGACGCGCGCGTCGAGCGCGATCATGTTGTCGGCTGAAACGAGCAGCGGGTTGATGTCAATTTCTTGAATCCATCTCTGCTCGACAACGATTTCCGCAAAGCGGACGAGCAGCTGCGCGAGCGCGTCAAGGTCAACAGGGGCGCGGCCGCGCACGCCTTGCAGCGCGGTGTAAATTTTGGTGCGTTCCATCATGCGCCGCGCGAGCGTGGTGTTCAATGGTGGAAGCCCCAACGCGCGGTCTTGAAACACTTCAACCAATTGTCCGCCGAGTCCAAACAAAATCACGGGCCCAAATTGCGCGTCGGACGAACTGCCGATGATGAGTTCATAGCCCTCGAATTTCACCATGGGTTGAACCGTGACGCCGCCGAAATGTTCTGCGCCCGCTTTTGCGGCGACAGAAGTTTGGATTTCATTGAACGCGTTCCGTACATCGTCCGCGTTGTGTAAATTCAATTTCACGCCGCCCACATCGGTCTTGTGCGTGATGGTGTCGGAATAAATTTTCAAGACGACTGGATAACCGATTTCATTCGCCGCATTCACCGCTTCAGCAACGTTCGCGGCAACGCGCGTTTCCACCGTCGGAATATCGTACGCGGCGAGCAGTTGTTTCGATTCGTATTCATTCAGAATCGTGCGCCCCTGCGCGCGCGCGTGTTGAATAATGTTCGCGGCTTGCGCGCGGTCGGGGTCATTCGTGTCCGCGTAGGTGGGCGTTTCGTACAGCAGTTTCAAATTTTCCGTGTACTGCCACATATAATTGAACATGCGCGCGGCGGTGTCGGGATAACCAAAGGTGGGGATGCCCGCGCGGTTTAAAATGGCTTCGCCCGCTTCCACTTCGGTGCCGCCCATCCAACTGGAGAGCACCGGTTTCCCCGGAATTTTCGCGTAGGGTTTCAATTGTTCCGCCGTCAGCGTCGGGTCGGTCATGGCTTGCGGCGTGAGAATGACCAGCAAACCATCCGCGTTCGGGTCTTGCGCGGTCAGTTCCAAAGTTTTCGCGTAGCGTTCGGGACTGGCATCGCCGAGAATGTCCACCGGATTGCCATGACTCCACGCGGCGGGCAATAATTTATTCAGCTGCTCCATCGTCGCGTCTGAAATCGGCGTGAGTTCGCCCCCCCCTCCAACGAGCGCGTCTGTTGCAAGCACACCGGGACCGCCGGCATTGGTTAAAATGGTCAAGCGTCGTCCGCGCGGGCGCGGCTGTTTGCCCAACAATTCGGCGGAATAAAACAAATCGGAAATCGAATTGACGCGCAAAACGCCCGCGCGGCGGAACGCGACATCCAGCACAGCGTCGCTGCCGGTCAGTGAACCGGTGTGCGAGGCGGCGGCGTGCGCGGCGGCTTGGGTGCGTCCGGGTTTAATCACAATAATTGGTTTCGTGTACGCCACCTCGCGCGCGGCGGAAAGAAACGCGCGCGCATCGCCGATGGTTTCCATATACATCACAATCGCATCGGTGCGCGGGTCATCGCCAAAGTATTGAATCAAATCGCCCCAGCCGACGTCGAGCATCGAGCCGACGGAAACGAACGCGCTGAATCCGACATTTTCGCGGAAACTCCAATCGAGGACGCCGGTCAATAACGCGCCGCTTTGCGAAAGGAACGCGACTTTGCCCGGACGCGCCATCGCCGAAGCAAACGTGGCGTTGAGTCCATTCAACGGATTCATCACGCCAAGACAATTCGGTCCGATGATTCTCATGCGTTGGGTGGGAACGGATGGGGTGGGAACGGGTGGGGTGGGAACGGGTGGGGTGGGAACGGATGGGGTGGGAACGGGTGGGG
>JAJTXZ010000111.1 GCA_021463195.1 Anaerolineae bacterium | reverse complement strand
GCTGCTCGTTGCGCCGCTTGTCACGCTGGTTGAACCAAGATGGTCGCTGTGCAGATACACCACACCCACACTGTTGCGAAGCGCGATGCGTTGTTTGCCAAAATAGTAATACTTGAGAACGCTCGTCGCGACGCTGACCGTGACTTCGTAGTGGTTGCCGATGTAATACGTCGCCGTGCTACCTGCTACCTTCTTCACGCGGTTGTTATCTACATCTTGTTTTCGAGTCCGATAACGAGCGAAACCCGTATCCACGGGTCTCGCCACAATTTCCCTTGATAACATTTTTACTTTCCTTGCCGTCGGACGAATTCGTGATAAAGAACAATCGCGAGGTCAAAAAAAGTAATGCCTACAAAGATCAGTAATCCGTATATCGGTGGGATTTTCCCAAAACTGACCAGCACAAGTGTGGGCGTCATAATGCAGACAAAGATCTGCAGAACAACACCAGAGATGTCTACCAATCCGTCGCTCCCAACTTTGCCAAAGATAATTGCAATAGCTCGCGGTAACGCAAGAGCGCGATGCGAGTTCCTAGAAATGACATTGTGTTGGTAGGCGCCATAAAGCCATGCGGCAAGTGTAACGACTGTCGCCACCAAGAGCCGTGTCACGATTTGGTTATTCATCAGCATGGCTCGCTGAGTGTACAGCTAGCATTAGTCCCATCGTACAATGGTATAGATGTATCCGTATTTGAATTATAGAATGGGCTAAAGAGTCCATTCAAATAATTCGAGAAAAGAGAACCACCATATGCACGGAGGAAGCTAGGGAGCAATTGAGGACGGACTGACTCTTGGAGCGACGGCATTTTTACCAAACCCCATCGAATGTTCCCATAATCGAAAACCTTATCGTACTTGTTGACTATGCTGGGGTACTTTCCTGCGATTCTACCTCCAAGACCCGAGACTCCTGCTGCCAATGCCACATCCGCACCCACCTCACGATTGTGTACAATATCGGATGCTGCTTGTTGTGCGCCACCCGCAGCAGCATTCAACAACATTGCTCTAACAGGAGTCGTCCCAGCGCCCAATGGACCGGCTAATCCTGTTGCACCTCCAACCGCAGAGGAGAGCACAAAGTCTGTTTGGTCATATTCTGAACCTGTAATGGTATTGGCGGCGAGATATGTTCCACCTCCGGTTGCGATTCCGATACCAGTACTCGCAGCAACAGTTACTGCGGTGGCTGTCGCAGTGCCTGCCAGCAGTGCCGGTGCGCCTACTCCGGTTCCAATTAAAGCGCCAGCTACCGCGCCTGTTCCGGCAGCTACCGCTGCTTCGTTCCAATTGAAGTCCTGCCCGCTGCTTTGAACGTTGAGCCAATACAAGCCAGCTCCGACACCAGCGCCTACAACTGCGCCAATCGCTACTGTGCATATTGGCCAGCAATGCCCATCTGGGTCTGTGAAACGAACAGGATTATTACCTGTGTAAGCATAGCGATTCAGAACTTGGGGATTCCTTTGGTCAGTCACTTTTGTGTCCGCTTGTGTAAAACGCCCAAGGGCAGGATCATAGAACCTCCCATAGCTACCCTGTAGTCCATAATACATCAACCCCGCGCTTTCTCCTGAGCCTGTCGAAGAGTCACGTCTCTGTCCCGTAAATCCAAAATTCGTCGGCACACTGCCTGTTGTCGTCCGAATACTCCCAAACGGATAATACGTTTGCGCGCTGCTCGTCGCGCCGCTGGTCGCGCTGGTCGAACCCAAGTGGTCGCTGTGCAGATACACCACGCCCACACTGTTGCGAAGCGCGATGCGCTGTTTGCCGAAATAATAATATTTCGTCGCGACGCCGTTCGTCATTTCATAATGGTTGCCCACATAATACGTTACCGTGCTGCCTGCTACCTTCTTCACTCGATTACCATCGCCATCATACGAGTAGGTCGTCGTCGTGCCGCCGACGGTGATGCTGGTTAGCCGATTCTCGGCATCATACGTCAGCGCATCGCCTGCGCGATTGATCATGTTGCCGTTGGCATCATAAGCATAGGCGTTCGCGCCCATCGCCGTCACGGCATGGTCATGGTTCGCATCGCCGTAGGTGTAGTTCGTGGGCGTGCCGTTATCCCTGCGCGTGAGGATGTTGCCGATAGAGTTGTAGGTCCAGGAATGAGGATAGACACCGGAGTGCCCTTGGCAGAGCGCGAGGAAAAACTACAATGTGCCGCCACCGCGCGCGCGGAGTATTGGCGTGTGCATACACGCTAGGGTGTTAAAGAGCGAGCCGAAAATGTAAGTTGATTTTTTGCCAATTTCTCTCACTTCGAGTTGGGCAAAACACCCTCCTATAGTTCTTCAGGCAATATTTCGGACAATGGAAAAGGATTCTATTTTTTCCTATTGCCGAGGAAGAGTGCAAAAACAATCACCGCAGAAATGAGCATGAACCAGCCAGATGCCCATACTGTCGCTCCTGCAGAATTTTGTGTACAGTTATCTCGGGCTACGCGTTCAATGGGCGCAATGATAGAACTTGACCCAACTTGGCACCAAGCGCTCTGGAAAATCCCTGCAAACAGTCCGGACAAAATTATGATTCCTAAAATAGCGGCTGCAAACTGAAAAAGGGCTGGTTTACGAAGCGCGCGAAACATGTTTAACATCAAAAATAAGCCGACTATTGTAGACGCGAGCGGAAGAAGATTAGGGTAGAAGAATCCAATAGTCCCCAATATTAACCCCGCCAAAAAGGTCAATCCCAGAAGTTTAAGAATAACATGCCTGTTATTGCCTTTGTCGGGAAAGTCATCTAAAGAATTCATTACAGTTCCTCCCCAGTCGTGGTTACAGAATTGGCTATGTGGAGTGACACCACATAGCCAATTCTTATCATTGCGGTTCTAATTGTGCTGGAAGCCAAAGTATGCAAGTAATTGGCTACTGTAGTTCATCGCTAGCACGACCTGCTTCTAATTTTGCGGCGAGGTTTGACAGCAAGGTGGCTACTTCTTCAAACAAGCCTGCTTGGAGCAACCTTGTCATTTGATCATAAGAATCCGCTGGCATATACAATCGCGTTCGTCCAAGATCAAAGAGAATCTTGTCACGACTCATAAAGATAACCTTCGGAAGTGCCTCGCCCTTTATCGCCCTGTTTGCCGACTCGGGGATTAATCCTGCTCGCACGAACGCTTTTGACAGTCCTGTTCCAACAAGTCCGGAAACAACTCCTGCTGTGCTATCAACCACGATTGCATCTTGTTGTAATACGCCTGCTGCGACTGCGTCATGAAGGACCTTCTCCCCATCAAATCCATTTCCAGTCAGAACTGACCCTGCTTGCACAATGCTCGCTTCGGCGAATCGCTGTGATTGTCCACCTGCAAAGCCCGCGATTGCTCCCCCTCCAGCGGCTCCAATTATTGTGCCTCCCGTTGTGCCTGCTATCGCAACGGTACCACCTGCAATAACTGGCGCTGCAAGCCCAAGAGTTGCTCCAAATACAGCCCCACCTACAACACCAGCCACAATTTTACCGCCGTCCACTTGCGTGAATGTTTCCATCGTCATCCCATATTTTTGATAATTATCCCAGACTTGGATGCCATACGCGAAAATCCCCCCGCCGATTGCTCCTACGATTGCCGTACACACGATTGCACAATGCCCGCTGGGGTCATTGTATTTGAGCGGATTGTTTCGGGTATAGGTGTAGCGGTTAAAGTCTTGTGGATTGAAATTATCGGGAATAATGAAGTCTGGCTGTGTAAAACGAGATAGCGATGGATCGTAGTAGCGTCCATAAAGATTCGTGCTACCATAATACATCAACCCCGCGCTCGCGTCCCGCCGCTGTCCCGTAAATCCGAAATCCGTCGGCACGCTGCCCGTTGTGAGCGTTTGGTTTCGGCTTGCGATTTGACAGCGCGCTCTAATTTCCCCAATCGGACGCAATATACAATTTTTTCTGCGGCGCGGCGCGTTCGTTCGTCAACAGCGTCACTTCGAACAAGTGCGGTCCGCCCATGCCTTCGTGCATTGTAAATTCTGTCGCGACCGTTGTGCTTTGCCCCGGCTGTAAAGTCGTCGAACCGACGACCATGCGCGGCGGTCAGCAGCCCTCCAACGCGCGCACCGGCGCCGACGCGTCCAGCGTCAACGCGCGGTCACCCATATTGGTGACCAAAAATTCCGCGCGCACCATTTTTTCAAAGGGTTGTTTTCCCAATTCGATGCGTTCTTGATTCACCGCGAGCTGCGGTCCGACGCCGTTAGGCGTTTGCGGCGTCAAGAGCGCCCAAATGCCCGCGCCCGCGAGCGTCAATAAAATAATCGCGCCGACGAGAAACGCCCACGTTGGGATTGGCGCGCCGTTCGATTTTTTCGTTTTGTGTTTTGTCATATTTTTGCCTTGTTAATGCGCCGACGCGTGACCGGGCGTGATGCCGACATGTCCCGCGAGCGGCAGCGTGAAATAAAAAGTGGTACCTTGATTTTGTTCGCTTTCCGCCCAAAGTCTGCCACCCATCGCTTCCACCAATTTAATCGAGATATACAAGCCCAAACCATGCCCATAAGTCTGCCGCGCGTCGCCGCGCTCGGTGCGATAAAATTTGTCAAAGATGCGCTGCAAATCTTCGGTTTGAATGCCGCGTCCGCGATCGCTCACGGTAATCAACATTTCGGCGGCGCGCGTTTCCGCGCGCACGCGAATCTCTGTCGCCGGGTCTGAATATTTGAACGCGTTTTCCAAAAGATTAGTCAAGACTTCTTCAATGCGGTCACGGTCCGCCCAAACGGATGGCAAGTTGCTCGCGACGTCCGCGCGATAAGTGTGGTCGGGGTCGCAGAATTGCCATTGACTGCATATCCGTTCGAGCAGCGGCGCAAGGTCGAACGCTTGCAGTTGCAGCAGGGTTTGACCCGCTTCGATACGCGAGATATTCAAGATGCCGCGCACCAACCGCGCGAGCCGCGCCGCCTGATTATTTGCCAGCGTAAGTAATTCGCGTTGATGCGCGGTCAGCTGATTGTCGTTGGCGAGAAGCAGTTCGAGCGAACCGGACACATTCGCTAACGGCGCGCGCAACTCATGCGAGACGAGCGAAACAAATTCCGATTTGAGCGTGTCGAGCTCTTGCAGCTCCGCATTGGCATTTTCCAATTCGCGTTGTCGCCGCCGCAGTTCTTGATTGGATGCGGCAAGTTCGCGCGTGCGCTGCGCCACTTGGGTTTCGAGCTGGCGATTCAGCTCGCGCGTCTGCTGCGCGTTTTGCTCGCGTTCGGTAATATCGCGCAAAATCGCGGATGAGCCGATGATGGCGCCTTGTTCATCGCGCAGCAGCGTGCGCGTCAAGTCCACTGTGATTTGTCTGCCATCGCGCGTTACGCGGCGCGTAATCCAACCGCGCGCCATACCTTGCGCATATACCATTTTGTTAAGTCGTTCCGATTCATCGCTCAGGTCCGGCGGCACCAGCGTCGCAAAGGGTTGTCCGATAATTTCGGCGGCGCGATAGCCGAATAACATTTCCGCGCCCTGATTCCACGATTGAATCAAATCATGTTTGTCCAACAAAATAATGGCGTCGGCGGAATCTGCGGTAATGGCGGCGAGAATGTGTTCCGATACGCGCGCATGGTCGGATTGCGATGCCGTCGCTATTTCATGTCGCAGTCGGCGCAGCGCGAACCAGCTGAGCGCGGCGCCAAAAACTCCAAATAACCCAAGCGCGACCGCGCCGCGCGCCCAATTCGCCGGTTGCGGTGACAGCGAAAATTCTGACCACAGCGCGTAGACTGTCGCCGTTGCGAGCAGAATCAAAGGCGCGATGATTTGCAGGCGGCGCAAAGTTTGATCGAGACGCGCTTTAGCGGGCTGCGGCATCGGATTCTTCATGCTTATTTGAGCGCGTGGTCGAACGCTGCGTCGTTCCAAAGAGGCGCGACGCTTTTGGACGCGCCGTCAGACGAACATATTTTGTCCAACCGTCATACATGATGCGGTCGCGATTGCGCGCGGTAATCACCAGCGTTCCGCTTTGGTCGCCCGAAATAATTTTGACAACCCATTCGGGCGCGCCGTCGTCAACCAGAGAACTCAAACAGCCGCGCGCGGGCATTTCGCCGCTGCGCAAGAAATCGGCAAAACATTCTTCGCACGCGGCTAATTGATGAAAGCAGCGATCCCGATGCAGTGTGAGACGCATAAATCCACTCGACCCATCGTCTAAACAAATATTCGCGCAAGGCCGTCCGCGCGGACAGCTTGGAATCTCTGTCAAGATAAAAGCAAAACAATGCGCCAACAAGGGACAGATGTAATTGAATCAAGAGGACATAAAATTAAATCGTTGATTCGTCTTGTCCCGTCAAAAGCGTGATTTTTGTCATTCCGCTTTGGCGCGGGATAGGTTAAAATATTTCGAGTCCAGAGTCTCTTTTTACGGATGATTATGAATGCACTCAAACGCGTCGGGCGCAAAATTCAACCCTATTTGCCTACGTTCGGCGTGGCGCTTGCGCTTTCGGCGGTCGTCGGCGCCGTTCTGTTTTTGGCGGGATTCACGTTTGTCTACGCGCAGGGCTATTCCTATTTGGTGGACGACCCCGCCGCGTGCGCGAATTGTCATATCATGCGTGACCAGTATGACGGCTGGAATCGTTCGCCGCATCATGCGGTCGCGACTTGCAATGATTGTCACACGCCGCACGATTCGATTGTCGCCAAATATGCCATCAAAGCGTTGAATGGTTTCAATCACAGCAAAGCGTTCACACTCGGCGGTTTTCAAGAACCGATTCGGATTACGACCTTGAACCGCGAGGTGACGCAGGGCGCGTGTCTGTCTTGTCACGGCGAAATGGTTTCCGAAATTTTACACGTCAATTCGCAAGAGCCGACCGATTGCCTGACGTGTCATGCCGGAGTCGGACATGGCAAATAAATTTCGTCGAGGAATGAATTCATGAATGATTCGCTCAAATTCAATCGTCGTCAAATCGTCTGGCTCGCCGCCGCGTTCGGTTTGGGCGCGCTAGTCATCGGCGCCATCGCGTTTATGTTGTTGAACATTCAACAGCGCAAAGATGAAGCATTGGCTTATCCGTTGAATGTCGTCACGCTTTCGGATACGGAATTGAATCCCGAAGTGTGGGGCAAAAATTATCCGCGCGAATTTTCCTCCTGGCTCAAAACACAGCGCGACGATACGCCCACCGCGTTCGGCGGCAGCCAACCCTTTGATAAACTCGAACGCTATCCCATTTTGAAACGCTTATGGGCGGGTTACGCCTTTAGCGTGGATTACAAAGAAGAACGCGGCCATTATTACGCGTTGACGGACCAAAAAGACACGGAACGCCAAAATTTTATCGCGCAGCCGGGCGCGTGCGCCAACTGTCACGCCGGCGAAGCGCCGCAGCTCATTCAACAGATGGGCTGGGAAAATTTCAATCGCGCGCCGTACAAGGAAATTTCCGCCACGCTGCATTATGGTTCGACCTGCGCGGATTGTCACGACCCGCGCACGATGGACCTGCGTATCACGCGACCCGCGCTAGTCAACGCGTTGACGCAGCAAGGCGTTGATTGGACCCAGGCGACGCGTCAAGAGATGCGCACGCTCGTCTGCGCGCAATGTCATGTCGAATATTATTTCAAGGGCGAAAATAAACTCTTGACTTTGCCGTGGAGTCAAGGCACGACGATTGACGCGATTGAAAAACATTACGCTGAATATGGTTTCAAAGATTTCGCCAACAAAGAGACCGGCGCGCCGATGATTAAAATTCAGCATCCCGAATATGAAATGTTCACGACGGGTTTGCATTATAAATCGGGCGTGTCGTGCGCGGACTGTCACATGCCCTATCAACGCGAAGGCGCGATCAAAGTGACTGACCATTGGATTCGCAGCCCGTTGACCAATGTGCGCGCGTCGTGCGGGCAGTGTCACAAACAGGATGACGCGGCGCTGCAGCAACGCATCGTGGATATTCAAACGACGACGGCGGGCTTGCTGCGCCGTTCCGAAGATGCGCTCGGCGCGGCGATGGACGCCATCCTTGCCGCGCAAAACGCGGGCGCGACCGACGAACAACTCGTCAGTCCGCGCGACTTTATTCGCAAGGCGCAGCTGCGCTGGGATTTTGTATTCAGCGAAAATAGCACGGGTTTTCACAGTCCGCAAGAAGCGGCGCGCATTCTCGGCGAAGCGATTGATTACGCGCGCCAGGCGCAGCTCGCGGCGGAAAGATTAAACAAAACCGCAAAATAACCAAGGTCGCCGCAAAGAACCAATCTATTTCCGCCAGCTTGCGCCGCGTTCGGAACGCGGCGCGGCGAACAATGCTCGGACCGATATAAATCCCGCGTCGTCAAGGCCGCGGGATTTTTTTGGCGCGTGAATTCAGGACAATCGAAAGGGATTGGTGTCGCGCGCCATAATGCGCCGCATAATGCGGTCTTCGCGTTCTTGAATCGCGTCCAGAAAGCGTTCGGGATGTTTGACTTGGGCAAAGGCGCGATGTCCGCGTTCGAGAAACGCGTACAATTCGTGCCAACCCGCCGTATGCGCGGGCCCCTTGGCTAATTTCAACGCTACGCCCGTCAACGGCATGTGCGCCGTGTCCGCCGAATCTTGCATTACGGTGACGAGCAGGTCAATCTGTTTTTCGCGCGCGCGCAGATTGTCGCTGCGCCGATACGCTTCGGCGTATAACGGCGTCGCGAGATTTTTTTTGAAACCGAGTTCAGTTGTTAGCGTCGTCAATAACGCTTCATCCAACGTGTAACTGAGGCGCGTCAATTCGAGCGCGTCCGTCGCGAGTTTCAACATTTCCGCCGGCATGAATTTTTGGAGAAAAGCGTGCACGCGCGCGGCGTCATGGTCGCGCTGCGAAAAATCGCGCGCCGCGTACAGGTCGTCGGTGAAAAAATCCAGCGTCGGAGCGTATTGCGCTTGCGCGGCGAAATCGCGATAGGTCGCGCGAATGCGTTCCACTTGAAAAGCGCGCAGCGCAGCCATTTGCGGCGTCAAACCCGCGCTCGCGACGCGCTTGTGTTTGGCATTCTCATCGCGCTCTGCCGCGCGCAAAACATCTTGCACCAGACGCAGTGGATTAGATTTTTGTTTCATACGACGTTCGCGCGACGCGACGGTTTTATTTTGATGCCCGCTTTGGAAACGGCGATCCAAGTGACGAGACGTTTGGCGCGCGTTGGCGTTTGTTCGGGCGCCTTCAAGAAAATGCAAACCATGCGCCAAGTATAGCCGCGCGCGCGCGGTTGTGTCAAAACCATGCGCGGATGAGAGGCGCTTTAGTTTCGGAGCGAATTAGCCAAGCGTCACAAGCGCAGCCCGGCGCGCGAGAACGTCCGTAGGGATGTTTCGTGTTTTGGTTGGCGCGAATTGGATTCGCCCGCCAACTGACCCCCAATGTGAACTGCGCTCAAGAATTTTCCGAGAGCTGCGCGAGCAGTTCCGCCATTTTCCGCTGCACGATTTGAATGCCTTTAAGCGGACGCAGCATCACTTTGAATTCAATCAACTTGCCCGCGTCGTTCCATCGCATCAAGTCAACGCCATTGATGTAAATGCCGTCCACACTCGTCTCAAATTCCAGCATAGCATCGCGCGCGCCGGCCAGTTCGCGCGTGTAATGAAATTGGTCATTGCCCAAAACTCGCAGCGCGCCCGCGAGATAAAGCGTTGTCAACGCTTTGCCGTTTTGCGGCTTGAACAAAATCGGCGAATAGAACACGACCTCTTCCGCCAATAATTCGTCCAAGCTGTCTAGCGCGCGCGTGCGCACGAGCGCGTGCCATTTTTCAAGCGGATGATTCGTCATATAGATCTCCAAAATTATGCGGCGCGTTTGATTATAACTGATGTTACGCCGTAGTAGAGCAAATTTGAAATTCGCCGTACGTTTATGTTACGCCGTAGTAGGGCAAATTTGAAATTCGCCGTACGTTTGCGCGCTATTTTTTAGCGCATGTGCGTAACGCGAGTTATAAATGAATTTACGGCTGTTGGGAAATTCGCCGCGCAATTTACAAGCGCGCGCGCTCGTTGTATAATCCGCGCAATGGATAGCCCCGACCTTTCGCAGATCGAATTCAAAGCCATAGATGACGCGCCTGCGCTCGACAACGGCGATGCGCTTGCGTTCAATGTCGAACTTGCGACGGTGTGCATGGTGGACGGCATTTGGCAAGACCAACCCGATAATGTGGCGACCTTTGTCGAAGCGCGGTTGGGCGATCTCGCGCGCGGGCGCGGCAATTTATATATTTGTCTCGACGTGAGCGGCGATGTTGAGGGGCGTGGCGAACTCGAGCGCGCGTTGGTTGAAGCGCTTCGAGATACCTACGCCGCCAGTCGCGGCAGCGTCAGTTTTGGTTTGTCCGAAGCGGTGCGCGCGGCAAACGCGTATTTGTACGACAACAATCGGCAGACGCCGCGCGAATTGCGCCGTATGGCGGGCGTCAGCGCGGTGGCGCTGCGCGGCGGCGATTTGTATGTTTGTCAGGCAGGACCAGCGGTCGTCTATGTCGAAGCCGACGAAAAACTGACGCGCTTGCCTGTCGAGTCGGATTGGTTCACCGAAGACGCGCCATTGTTTGCGCCGCAGGGCGCCGCGTCCGCGCCGCTCGGCATTCGCCGCGAATTTGTCGCCGACCTCGCGCATATGGCGGTGAGCGCGGGCGATGTCTTGGTGTTGGCGACGCGCGCGCTTACGCAGCTGGCAACCACCAAAGAATTGGCGATCGCGTTTACGGAACGCGGCGCGGCGGAAATCGGCGCGTATTTAGAAGAACTTGGGCAAGACGCGGATATAACCGCGCTGGTTGTCGAATTGATTGATCCGCACGCGCACACTGACGAAACGTTTGCGGCGGATGATTCAGACGCGCACATTGAATCGTTTCCTGTGCCGCTGGACACCCTCGTCATTTCCGACGAAACGGAACCTGAACTCGAAGCGCCGGTGGATGCCGAAACGGATGACGCGCCCGAGTCTGAAACCGCGCTTGAACCGGAACCGGTGTTTGCGTTTCAAACGCCCGCCGCGCCCTTGATTCGCGACGACGAGTACGAATTGGATTGGGAGACGCCGGCGGACGCGGAGCCAGAAGCTGTCGCCTCCCCCCCCCCCCCCCCCCCCCCCCCC
>JAJTXZ010000110.1 GCA_021463195.1 Anaerolineae bacterium | reverse complement strand
CTTACGGCGTCTTGAAATCCCGGCAACCGTTCGATCCAAATTATGCAAAAATTCATCCCGTGACCCCTTGACATTCAAGACGGTATCTTTCGGGTTTCGAAAACCCGAAAGGTTTTATCCCTTCTATCGAATAGGAATTCGCGCTAGAATTCTCGGCGCAGACATCCACACCTCAACGCGGCATCCATCGTAGGCGAATTTTTCGATTCGTTTGATTCGCCTTGTGCGCGATTCACCTTTAGACTGTGCGCCCGCGACCGACCCCAAAAGTGAAATGCGCCCGCCAGCCAGAGACCTGGTGATTACCCGGATTTCCAGACCCCAAGGGTTTTCGAAAACCCTTGGGGTCTGGAAATCCGCTGCATTTTCGAGATCTGAGCAATCACTAGAGAGACGGATAGCGCATTTATTCTTTTTGTGTATAATGCTGCGCGCAATTCATAATATACGCTTTCGCAATCAAATTTCTGACGCGTGACGGATACGTTTGAAATTCATCCCTCATCCTTCAGTTTAATCGTTATGGAAATTGGCATTATCAAACCAACCGATATTCGCGACGAGATGCAAACCGCGTATCTCGATTACGCGATGAGCGTTATCACCGCGCGCGCGCTGCCCGATGTGCGCGATGGCCTCAAACCGGTCCAGCGGCGCATCTTGTATCAAATGGGCGAAATGGGCTTGCGTCACAATGTCCCCACGCGCAAATGCGCGCGCATCGTCGGCGATGTCTTGGGACGTTTCCATCCGCACGGCGACCAATCCGTGTACGACGCGCTCGTGCGGATGGCGCAAGATTTTACAATGCGCTATCCGCTCATTGAAGGGCAAGGAAATTTCGGCAGCGTGGATGGCGACCCGCCCGCGGCGATGCGCTACACCGAAGCGCGTCTCACCGAACTCGCCGAAGAATTGCTCGCCGATATTGACATGGATACGGTGGACTTTTATCCGAATTTCGACGACACGCTCAAACAGCCGAGCGTGTTGCCCGGCAAAATTCCGAATCTGCTCCTCAACGGCGGCAACGGCATCGCGGTCGGCATGGCAACTTTGATTCCGCCGCACAACTTGGGCGAAATCTGCGACGCCATTCATTACCTTATTGACCATTGGCAAAAAGTGGACGACATTGAACCCGACGATTTGATGCAATTCGTCAAGGGCCCCGATTTTCCCACTTATGGCATCATTCTCGGCGCCGACGGCATCAAAGAGGCGTACGCCACCGGCAAAGGGCGCGTCGTCGTGCGCGGCAAAATTCACACCGAAGCCATGAGCGGCGGACGCCAACGCATCATCGTCAGCGAAATTCCGTACCAAGTCAACAAATCATCGCTCATCGAACGCATTGCCGAACTCGTGCGCGACAAAAAGATTGAAGAAATCGGCGACCTGCGCGATGAATCCGACCGTCAAGGCATGAGCATCATCATCGAGCTCAAACGCGGCGTCGAACCAACACCCGTTATCAACGCCCTGTTAAAATATACGCCGCTGCAAACCGCGTTCTCGCTCAATCTGCTCGCGTTGGTGGACGGCGAACCGCGCGTCCTGTCGCTCAAAAAATCGCTGCAACTTTTTGTGCAACATCGTCAAATCGTCATCACGCGACGCACGCAATACGAACTCGAACGTTTGAAACTGCGCGCGCATATTTTGGAAGGTTTGAAAATCGCGCTCGACAATTTGGACGAAGTGATTCGGCTCATTCGTCAATCGCCCGATGTCGAAACCGCGCGCGAACGTTTGAGCAAACGGTTCAAACTTTCCGAACTGCAAGCGACCGCCATCCTCGATATGCAACTGCGCCGCCTCGCCGCGTTGGAACGCAAAAAAATCGAGGACGAATTGCATCAAGTGCGCAAACGCATCAAATATCTCGAAGAGCTTTTGCATTCACCCAAGAAAATTCTCGGCGTCATTCAAGACGAATGCGCTGATTTGAAAACGCGTTTTGGCGACGCGCGCCGCACCTTTATCGCGCAAACAACTGAAACGGAATTCAAAGAGACGCATCATGCGGAAGAAGGCAACGCGTTCGTCACCTTGTCGCGCGAGGGCGTCATACGCAAAGCGCCCCCCGCGCAATATCGCCGCACGCGCAGCGATGCCGTCAACGGCGTCGCCGAAAAAAGCGATGACCCGCCCATCGCGCTGTTCATCGCCAATGCGACGGATAATCTCGCGCTGTTTACCAACCACGGACGCGCGCTCGGCTTGCGTTTGTCCCAAGTTCCCGATGTCGCGCGCAATCCTGCCGGCATCGCGCTGGCGAATCAACTTGAAAGCGGCGAAAAATTTGTCGGCGTTATCGCGCTCGGCAGCGAAACCGAAAACATGTTTGTAACGCTCGCCACCGCGCAAGGCAAAATCAAACGCACGCCGTTAGAAGAATTTGTCGGCATTCAGACAGGCGGCGTCAAAGCCATCAATCTCGCCCAAGACGAAGAACTCGGCTGGGCATACGTAACGCGCGGCGGCGGCGAATTTTTCATCACCACCGCGAACGGCCAAGCGCTGCGTTTCGCCGAAGACGATGTGCCAATTCAGGGCCGCGTTGCCGCCGGCGTTTGGGCAATCAAACTCGCCGCCGAAGACAAAGTAATTTCTCTCGAAATCATCAAACCCGATGCCTTTCTCATTGTCGCCAGCGCGCGCGGTTACGCGAAACGCGTCGCGCTCAAAGAATTTCAACCCAAAGGGCGCTATACGCAAGGCAACAGCGTATTCGACCCCGACAAAAAGAGCGGACTGCTCACCGCCGCGCGCGTCGCCGCCGCAGACGAAGATATAATGTTTGTGACGCAAAACGGTCTCACCGTGCGCGTGCGCGCCGAAAATATTGTCAAAGCCAAGCGCGATACCAAAGCGAAATTGTTTATCGAACTCAAAGCGGATGATGCGTTGGCGCGCGTCACTTCGTTGGTCGGTCAGATCGAAGACGAAGACAAGAAACCAGAGAAAAAAATCGCGCCCGCGCCACCCAGTGGTAACGGTCATAAGCCCGAAAACGCAAAGCGCGAAAACAAAATTCAAGCTGCGGCAAAAATCGAAAAACCGAAAACCAAAAACGAAAAATCCAAGCCGAAAGCGAAAACTGTCGCGTCCGTTAAAAAAACTCAAGGCAATCCCAAAACATCCGTCAAACCCAAACCAGCGGATAATGACGACGAACAAATGGAATTGCCGCTCGTATCGTTCAAACCATTGCCTAAAAAAGTAAACGGGTAGCCAACAGGCAGGTAGACAGGTAACATCATTACTTGTTTACCTGTTTTCTTTGTATACTGTAGCAAGTTATAAATTTCGCTCTTTCCAATCCGCAATCTCCAATTTCTACCAAAAGAGCTCTCGATGAGCCAACGGCTCACGCCCGACAAATGAAAATTTTTTGGACACAACTTTCACAACTGGCGCAAAATTCCGATTTATCCGCGCAGACTGTGGCAGCGGTGTCCCACTTCAAGAGAGTCGCTCATGAACAATCCGCGCGTTCACGTCAGCCACCATCCGCTGATTCGTCATAAACTCACCAAGCTGCGTGACATTAACACTGAACCGAAAAAATTCCGCGAACTGATTCGCGAAATCGCCATTCTGCTGGCGTACGAAACCACCGCCGACCTCGCGCTCGAACAAGCTCCCGTCACCACGCCGCTGCAAGAAACAATGGGCTATCGTCTGCACGAAAAAATCGGCCTTGTGCCGATTCTGCGCGCGGGGCTTGGCATGGTCGAAGGATTTTGGGAAATGATGCCGCCCGCCGAAGTGTGGCATATCGGTTTTTATCGCGACGAACGCACGCTCAAACCCGTCGCCTATTATAATCGCTTGCCCGTCTCGCCCACCGTGCAAGTGTGCGTCATTCTCGACCCGATGCTTGCCACCGGCGGTTCGGCTGTAGAATGCGTGAACCTTTTGAAAAAATGGGGCGCCAAACGCATCAAATTCGTCGGCATGATTGGCGCGCCCGAAGGCATTCAAAAACTTGCGACGACGCATCCCGATATTGACATTTATCTCGGCGCGATTGACGAACGCTTGACGACCGAAGAGGATGTCTTTCCCGCAGGATATATTATGCCCGGTTTAGGCGACGCCGGCGATCGCCAGTTTGGGACGGGATAATATCGTAGGAGCAAACTGGTGATTACCTGAATTTCCAGACCCCAAGGGTTTTCGAAAACCCTTGGGGTCTGGAAATCCGCTGCGTTTTCGAGATGTGGGTAATCACCAGAGAGCAAAGCATTGACGGAAACAAGCGCGACGCGATGCGCGGACGCGTGTGTCAATGTTTCGCCCCTCCCTAGCGCCATGAGACCAACTTGGGACGATTATTTCATGACCATCGCGCTCGATGTGTCAACGCGCGCGACTTGTCTGCGCGCGCAGGTTGGCGCGATTATTGTCCAAGACAAACGCATCTTGACAACGGGCTATAACGGCGCGCCCAAAGGGCTGCCGCATTGTTTGGATGAAGGATGCGAAATCGTCAACGGCCATTGCGTACGCACGCTGCACGCGGAACAGAACGCGATTATGCAAGCCGCGCTGTATGGCGTTTCTCTTGCCGGCGGCACAATTTACACCACCCATCAACCCTGCCACACCTGCGCGAAAATGATTATCAACGCGGGACTCGTGCGCGTGGTCTTTGCCGGAAAATATCCTGACGAACTCGCCATGAAATATATGCGCCTCGCCGGTTTACAGCTCGACGCAATGGATTTGGGCGAACGCACACCCGCGCCGCCGCCAAGTATTTTGAATCAATAAACGAGATTACGCATTGACACGATAAATTTGAAATTTGGCGTACGTCTGCACGCTATTTTATAGACTAGCGGCGTAACGCGAGTCAATAAATGTTCCTCGTCTTTTTCAAACTCGGCGGCTCTGCCATCACCGACAAGACCGTGCCCGCGACCCCGAAAGTCGCTGTAATCCGCGACGCGGCGCGCGCCATTTTCTACGCGCGCGAAAAAAATCCCGATTTGAATATTTTGCTCGGACACGGCAGCGGCTCATTCGGGCATTTCACCGCGAAAAAATGGGGTTACGGACAAAAGGACAACTGGCGCGCGTACGCCGAAACGAGCGCATCCGCAGCGCGCTTGAATCGCCTCGTCGCCGATATTTTTCTAGCGGAAAACGTTCCCGTCGTTTCGATGCAGCCCTCCGCGTCCGCGCGCACGCGCGACGGCGAACTCTATGCGCTTGATTCCAAAAATATTGAAACCGCGCTCGCGCGCAATCTCGTGCCATTGATTTACGGCGATGTCGCTTTCGACGACGCGCGTCAAATGGCAATCGTATCCACCGATGCGCAGTTCGCGTTTCTCGCGCCACTGCTCCAACCCTTGCGAATTATTTACACCACCGCCGTCAACGGCATCTACACCGCCGATCCGCACAGCGCGCCCGACGCGCAACTCATTCGTGAAATCACGCCGCAAACTTTTGGCGCGCTGCGCGCGCAGGTTGGCGCGGCGCGCGGTTTTGACACAACGGGCGGCATGTTGGATAAATTGGCGCGGAGCATTGCGCTGGTCCAAAAATTTCCCGCGCTGGAAATTTTCGTAATTGCCGCCGCCGCCGCGCAAATCAACCCCGCGCTCGCGGGCGAATCGCTCGCGCAAGGCACGCGCATCCACG
This sequence comes from Anaerolineae bacterium, assembly GCA_021463195.1. GTDB lineage: Bacteria > Chloroflexota > Anaerolineae > UBA4142 > SHND01 > SHND01. The sequence goes on along the minus strand of JAJTXZ010000110.1, from coordinate 6,346 downwards.
CATGACGCGTTAACGCTCCAACTCGCGCCCTTATCGTTTTGCGAAATATCCGAAAACAAAAGTTCTATTGCGCCGCGCGCGCGGCTGTGTTAGAATCCGCGCAGCGATGTAATTTTGCGAGAAACTTTTTAGCGCGCGCAGCTGCGCGCTGTGACTCACACACAGCGTCATTGCAGCACGCGCGTCAAATGAATGCGGCGCGCGGCGCCGCATTCTCGCGCGAAACTCTTTATTTCCATTATCACCGCGCGCGCGCGCGTCCCACAACGAACGCATCGCGCGCTTGCGCGACTGACGCCCACACCGCTCGCCACATCTAACGCGCCCTATCGCGCGCGTGGCGCGTGATGAATACTCTGCAATGGAATACGATGTCATCTACAATTCGGATTGTCGTTATATGGAAGAACTCGACGACAATTCGGTGCAACTTGTTGTCACTTCGCCGCCTTACAATGTCGGCAAAAAATATAATTATTATCAAGACCGCGAACCGCTTGACCGCTATCTGGAATTCTTGGCGTTAGTTTGGCGCGAATGCCAGCGCGTCCTCGTGCCGGGCGGACGTCTCGCCATCAATGTCGCAAACACGGGACGCAATCCATATATTCCCCTTCATTCGTTTATCATTCAACAATGTTTGGATTTGGGTTTGCTCATGCGCGGCGAAATTCTTTGGGATAAATCCGCGACCGCGGGCGTCTCAACGGCATGGGGCAGTTTCGCGCGCGCGTCCAATCCGACGCTGCGCGACACGCACGAATACATCATGGTCTTTTCCAAAGAGACAATGCGTTTAGAAGAACCCTGGACGCGCGGCGCGCGCACCGGTATCACCAATCAAGAATTTGTGGATTGGACACGCAGTATCTGGCACAAGAACGGCACCGCAAAAAAAGCGCTGCGCGATACCACGCGCAGCATTTGGCGCTTTGGCACGCAGAGCAAAAAATTGCAACACAAAACCAAAGCCATCGCGCACCCCGCGCCCTTTCCACTCGACCTGCCCTTGCGGTTGATTTTGCTCTATACGAATGTGGAAGATATTGTGCTGGACCCGTTCATGGGCAGCGGTTCAACCGCGATTGCGGCGCGCCTGACGCAACGCCATTACATTGGCTATGAAATTTCGCCGGATTATGTTGAACTCGCTAACGAGCGCATTCAACTGTACACTTCGCCGCAGCCATACATTCCCGAGCTAGAACCGCGCGCCGCGCCCAAAGAAACAACCAAACGCAAACGCGGGCGCCCACGCAAACAATCGCAAGCCACATAAGCGCGCGGCGAGAGAAAAATCTCTCGCCGTTTTTTTATTACACGGTCGCGGTGGACAAACGCGCGGATTGGATTATACTGTCTATCGTTCAGCAAAATGGGAGAATCATTGAATGATAGACAAGATTGACGCTAAATTATTGGATATAATCCAACGCGATGCGCGCCTGTCGAATGTGACGCTCGCCGCGCGCGTCGGATTGACCAAGACCGCCGTATTCGAGCGTATCCGCAAGATGGAAGCCGCCGGCATTATTCAAACTTATGTGGCGCGTTTGAATCCCAAGAAAATCGGACGCGGCTTGGTCGCGTTTGTTTTTGTGCGCGCAGAGGAACAATTCGCCAGTCAACAAGCCGGCAAAGCGCTCGCCCGCATCCCCGAAGTTTTAGAAGTCCACAATATCGCGGGCGAAGATTGCTATCTCGTCAAAGTGCGCGTGCGCGATACCGACGCGCTGGGGCGCTTGCTGCGAAACAAATTCGGCAAAATCAAATCCATCCGTTCCACGCGCACGACGATTGCGCTGGATACGCTCAAAGAATCCGGTTGGCTGCCGATTGCGCCTATCTCGGAGAAATCCGATGAAGCGTAAAGTCGCGCCGCGCTGGCTGGTCATCGCCGCCTTTGCCGCGATTTACATCATTTGGGGTTCCACCTATTTGGGCATCGCGGTCGCCATTAAAACAATTCCACCGCACGTCATGGCGAGCGTGCGCTTTATCCTTGGCGGGGCGCTATTATTTGTTTTCTTGCGCTGGCGCGGCGCGCCGATGCCGCAATGGATTCATTGGCGTTCGGCGCTGATTGTGGGCATCTTGTTGTTGGGCTTGGGCAATGGCAGCGTCTCATGGGCAGAGACAATGGTGCCGACGGGTCTTGCTTCGTTAATGATTGCGCTCGTGCCATTATGGATGGCGTTGATGGATTGGGCGCGCCCCGGCGGCACGCGTCCCAAGGGGGGAGTTTTGATGGGCATCGCGTTGGGGCTGGGCGGCATTCTTTTGCTCGTCGGTCCCGCCGCGTTGGGTTTGGACCGTCCATTAAATTACACTGGCGTTGCCATTATGCTATTGGCGGGTTTGGCTTGGTCGCTCGGTTCCATTTATTCGCGGCACGCCGCGATTCCCGACAATCCGTTAATGTTGACCGCGATGGAAATGCTGCTCGGCGGAATTTTTTTGCTGGGAATGGCGCTGCCGCTCGGCGAATATAATAACTTTAATTTCGCCCAAGTGTCCGCCGAATCTTGGCTCGCGCTCTTGTATTTGATTTCGTTCGGTTCGCTTTTGGGCTTTACCGCGTACGTGTTTTTGCTTCAGGTCAGCGACCCCGCCAAAGTTTCAACCTATGCGTATGTCAATCCGGTCGTCGCGGTTTTTTTGGGGTGGGCGATTCTCGGCGAAGATATTACGCCGTTGACGCTGGCGGCTTCTGCCATTATCATCGTCAGCGTCGCAATCATCACCTATTTCAACACGCGTCCGCAGCCAAAAGCGCTCGTCCCCAAACTGCCCGAATCCGAGCGTCCCGCCCAAGCCACGGCGGAACGAGCCGAGTCGGCCGGACGCTGTAATTGACGAGCGCGCAGCTGTAACCTATTATCATATCTGGCGTATTTGACACAATAGATAGACTCTATTCAAGGAGAGGCAATGCGACAATTTCCTCCCGGCAATAAATCGTCCCGCGCGCCAGATAACTCGGGCGGCGCGGATCCACGAAAAACGCTCTCACGTTTCACATCCGGAAAGGGTCCAACAGCTATGCATATCGGACGTATTATCGTAATCTTGTTGGTCGCGCTGGGCGTGCTCGCCACAGTTGTGTTTTTCGCCAGCCGCTTTTTCTACTTTATGGTGCCGGTCGAACAAAATCAGGTCGGCGTGCAATTTCGCAACGGACAAATCGCGGCGGTGGTTGGCCCCGGCTTGTATTCGGATGCGGGTTTATATGTCGAACTGAAAAAGGTCGGACAGACCGCCATTCCGTTTTCCGTGCAGGACGACGAAATTATCACGAGCGACAAACAGCGCGTGGGCGTCATCGTGACGGGCGATATTTTTCGCCCCACCATCGCGCAGGCGGACATGCTCCGCAATAATTGGGCGTCGTATTCCGATATTTATCTGAATGACGATGCGAGCAAAGCGCGCGTCGAAGCGCTAGCGCGCCAGTCTATGAAAGTGTGCGTCGGACAGCGCACCTTTGAAAACAATGTTATCGGTTCGGCGCGCGATGAATTGCGCAACTGTATTGACGAAGAGCTCTCGCGCCTCGCGCAAAATTACGCGCTGCAAATCAGCAACGTCAGCGTTCCCAATATTATTTTGGGCGCCGAAGTGCAAGAGCTGCTCGACGCGATTACCAAGAGTCGTCTGGAAACCGAAAAAGCGGAACAGGACAAACTGCGCGCCGAAGCGCAAGCTTTAGCCGAACAGGCAAAGCAGCGCGGCGAAGTCGCCGTCGCGCAGGCGCGCATCCAAGAAGAGGCAAAACAGCAGACCGTGTTGGCGCAGTTGGAAAAGGAAAAACTCGCCGCGCAACAAGCGGTCATCGAAACGCAAAAGGCGAATGATTTGTTAGCCGCGCAAAAGGATTTGGAAATCAACAAAGCCAAAGCAAGCGCCGCTTCTGAAAAAGCCAAAGCCGACCTGGCGCAAAATCTCGCGCTCGCCGCGCTCTATGCGCAATTCCCGTCTTATCTACAGTTGCAAATCGCGACGGCGAATGCGAATGCGCTCAAAGCGACGGACAAAATCATCTTTACGCCCGAAGGCACGACGCCGACGATTGTGCTGCCGGGTCCGGGCGTCGTGCCGACGGTGAATACGAATCCGTAATGCGCCAACAAAATTTAATTCCATAAAAAAAATCGAGGTCTTGCGACCTCGATTTTTTTACTTGCGCTTGTCGGTTCACTGCATTGATTCTGCGATTTTGATACGCCTCCCTCTGCATTCGCAGCGGACGATTGGAGAGGAAAAGCAATTGAGTTGCATTTGTTTATGGATTCATTGTTGGATTCGTCACATTTCACTCGTACGCGTTCGCCAACAAGTCGCGCGCAATAATCATCCGCTGCACTTCGCTCGTGCCTTCGCCAATCAACAGCAAACGATTGTCGCGGTAATAGCGCTCGACGGGAAAATCGGTCAAGTAGCCGGCGCCGCCGTGAATCTGAATCGCTTTCCAGCACACGCGGTCAGCGGCTTCGGTGGCAAAGAGTTTCGCCTGCGCCGCTTCGACGCTAAATTTCTTGCCTTGCTGTTTCAACGCCGCCGCTTTGTAAATCAACAAGCGCGCCGCTTCCAATTCCATCGCGCTGTCTGCCAGCATGTGTTGAATCGCTTGAAATTCCGCGATGGGTTTGCCGAACGCCTCGCGCTGCTGCGCGTATTTTACCGACGCGTCGAGCGCGGCTTCGCCCAAACCCAACGCCATCGCGCCAATGCCGATGCGCCCGCCGTCCAGCACTTGCATCGTGTAACGAAATCCTTGCCCCGCTTCGCCCAACAAATTTTCGCGCGGAACGCGACACTCTTCAAAAAATACCTGCGTCGTCAGCGAGGTGTGCAGACCCATTTTGCTTTCGAGTTTGCCGATCATGAGACCGGGCGCACCGTGCGGCACGATGATGAGCGACAGACCGCGATGTCCTTGATTCTCTGCCGTGCGACACAAAACAATAATCGAGCGCGCGACTTTGCCCGAAGTGACGTACAATTTTGAACCGTTCAACACCCACTCGTCGCCGTCGAGCCGCGCGGTTGTTTTCACCGAACCCGCGAGATCACTCCCGCCTGACGGTTCGGTGAGCGACAACGCGCCCAGTCCTTTGCCTTGAGCCAGCGGCGCGAGCCATTCGCGTTTCTGTTCTTCATTTCCAAAAAGAAAAATCGGCGCCGCGCCGAGCCCCATGTGCGCGGCGTATGTCAACCCAATCGAGCCGTCCGCTTTGGAAATTTCTTCAATCGCGAGCGCGGTAGCAATCGCGTCCGCGCCCGCGCCGCCGTACGCTTCGGGGAACGGCAGTCCCATCAATCCTTGCGCGCCCATTTTTTCGTACACATGCGCGGGAAATTCATGCGTGCGATCCCAGTCCGCCGCGTACGGCGCGATTTCTTTTTGCGCGAACGCGCGCGCCAAATCGCGAATCGCGCCCTGTTCTTCGGTAAGCGTAAAATCCATTTTTGATTGATGCTTTCTGATTTATGATTTTATCTGATCAACACCTTGCAAAAGATCATAAATCTTGAGTCTAAAGGCGATTCCACTTTGATTTGTGGGTAGACCTTTCGGGTTTCTAAAAACCCGAAAGGTCTTGCCCCACAAACGAATTAGGCATTCGCTCCAACATCATAAATCTGCAATTAACTTGGGCTCGCCCCACACCGCCCAATTCCAGCGATGATCGCCCAAGCCATCGGTTTGAAATTCGACACGCAAAATATCGGATGAAGCTTCAGGCATAATGACGCTATATTCTTCCCACACGCGCGAATTTTTTACCGCGCTCCACAATTTCCAGCCGTTCACTAAAACGCGAAATGCCACGTAACGGTCGGGCGGCAGTTCCGAGCCATCACGGATGCCGATGAAAAATTTTAATCGCAGCGCGCGCAGCTGCGGTGGAATCGGCACCGCGTAACTCACCATCGCCGCGCCGTTCAACGGCGGATGTTCCCACAACGCGCGTTTGGCGACGCCGTCGCAGGTAGTTTCGCCAACTTGCACTTCCATCCCCGCGCGTTCGCGCTGCGCTGAAATTTTTGCTTGCGCGAATTCCGCGACAAAATCAAAGTTCCAACGCTGCACACGCGCTTCGTCGCCGCGCCACAGCGATTCAGCGTACACGCGCACGCGCGCCAACTGCGCGTCATTCAATTTTGCCAAGAGTTCGTTCAATTCGTCACGCATCGTCATAGCCAATTGATTTTATCACATTCGCCTATTCCTATCGCTCTCCGCATTAGGGCTGGCACAAAGTCAGGGAGCAGCCATTGTCATTTCGAATGCAATGAGAAATCTCGTTTGACGCGCAAGGTCGAGATTTCTCGCCTCCGCTCG
>JAJTXZ010000011.1 GCA_021463195.1 Anaerolineae bacterium | reverse complement strand
TATCGTTTAGAACACAAAAAACAAGATGTTTTTCAATGTTTTTGACCCACTTTTCAAAAGTCAGTTTTTGAAAAGGGACTTTTTCGACAGTTTCAACGGTTTGCGTTAGTGGTGGTGGGGCGGGCTGGGATAATGTCTGAGAGCAGGAAAAACCCAAAGCCAGAAAAATGCTTGTCGAAGCCGCAGAATCCCCACCATCCACTGCACGCTTTGTTAGGCGCACTCATGGACGCAAGACTCGTTGCCCGAAAAAAAGACACCACCGCCAACCTGACAAAATTCTGACCTATAACGTAATCTTTGGCAATGACCAAAAAGCATGATTTGCCAAAACGCCAAATAACTCAAGAGACAACCTTGAACGATCAAAAATTTGGATTGTCTCTTGGCGTTATGCACCCATCAATGTTTTTGGCAGCCAGTTTGTCCAGAGTAGCGTAATTAAGATGGCAACATCTATGAGAATGCCAATAATAAAGAACGGGTGAAAATAGAGTAAAAGCATTATGAGCGAACCTGAAGCACCGTAAATGGCGAGTGTTCGCCAGAGTTCTCTCGGAACGATGAAGCCCAAAATACCAAGCGCGGCGGCTACAATACACAGCCCTGATGCCAGCCAGATGAGACCAAAAATTTTATCAACAAGCGTTCCTTCAAGTTTGAAAACGGTTAAGAGCCATGAACGTCCCAGGGTTATTGGAAACCAATTCAGCCAAGATGGGTTAGCTATTTGAGAATTTCCGCTACCAAAGTTTCCCCCAGATTGGGCGCTCACGATAAAACCATGTCCAATGAGAATTACTGCAATCAGATATTTCAACATGACATAGTCCTTTCTCGTTACAACGAGTCGAAAAATCAATTTTCTAACTTGGCGACAAGCGCCTAACTATGGATTATACCGCAACCTTGATGTATAATCCTCTATATAGGCGGATTATACGGCATCGTGCCGCATAATTCCTTATATACGGCAAGTATATCCGCGCTTGCGCTACTGTCAAGCATTTTTTTCAGCTGGCGCAGAAGGCGGGACGCATCATGTCACAACAACCCAAACTCCTCGACAAAGTGCGCGAGATGCTGCGGCTCAAGCACTATTCTCCGCGAACCGAAGATACCTATATTTATTGGATTCGCCGCTACCTGCGCTTTCACAACCTGCGCCATCCGCGCGAAATGCGCGAACCTGAAATCCAAGCGTTCTTGTCCCGTCTCGCGGTAAAGGAGAACGTCGCCGCGTCAACACAGAATCAAGCCTTCAGCGCGCTCTTGTTCTTGTATCGCGAGGTATTGCAGATTCCACTTGACCCGCAAATCCAATCCGTGCGCGCCGAAAAACCAAAACATCTGCCCACCGTCTTGACGAAACAAGAAGTGAACGCGATTTTATCGCGCATGTCTGGCGCTACGGGGTTAATGGCGCGCATCTTGTATGGAAGTGGCTTGCGCTTGATGGAATGTGTCACTCTGCGCGTCAAAGACCTTGACCTCGCGCAGCATCAGATCATTGTCCGCGATGGCAAAGGCGAAAAAGACCGCGTGACGATGCTGCCCACGAGTTTGGAAACGCCGCTGCGTGAACACCTGGCGTCGCGCAAAGCGTTGTATCAACAGGATATTGCGAACGGGTATGGCTATGTCGAATTGCCTTTTGCGCTCGCGCGCAAATATCCCAACGCCGACCGCGAATGGATTTGGCAATACGCGTTTCCTTCCGAACGTTTGGCGTATGATTCAAAGACCAAACGCACCTATCGCTGGCACATGAGCGAAAGCACTCTCCAACGCGCTGTGCGCGCGGCGGCGCAAGAAGCAGAAATTCCAAAACTCGTTGGCCCGCACACTTTTCGCCATTCTTTTGCCACCCACCTCTTGCAAAACGGCTATGATATTCGCACTGTCCAAGAACTTTTGGGACACAAAGACGTCAAAACCACAATGATTTACACCCGCGTCCTCCAACGCGGTCCGCTTGCCGTTCGTTCCCCTCTCGATTAAACTAGAGCGCAATGCAACTCGCCCAACTCGTTCGCGCAATTGGAATCTCCAATCTCCAATCTCTCGTCTCCACTCGGGACAAATCTCCGGTCTCCAATCTCGAAATCACCCGCGTCACCGCCAACTCGCGCGACGTCATCCCCGGCGCCCTTTTCGTCGCGTACCCCGGCGTCAACGTGGACGGCGCGCAATTCATCCCCGACGCCATTCAACGCGGCGCGGTCGCCATCGTCACACAAACGCCAATCACCCAATCACCTAATCTCCCAATTTTTGTTGTTGAAAACAGCCGCGCCGCCCTCGCCCACCTCTCCGCCGCGTTTCACAATTTTCCCTCGCGCAATCTGCGCGTCATTGGCGTCACCGGCACCGATGGCAAAACGACGACCAGTACGCTCATCGAAAACATCTTGCTCGCGGCAGGGCATACTGTTGGCACAATCACCACCGTTGGCGCGCGCATCGGCGGACGCGAACTGGACACCGGTTTTCATACCACCACGCCTGACGCGCCCGACATCCAAAACTATCTCGCGCAAATGATGGAGCAGGGGACCGCATACGCAGTGATTGAATCCACTTCGCACGGATTCGCGCAGCATCGTCTCGACGCGATTGATTTCGACATCGCCGTTATCACCAACATCACGCACGAACATTTGGACTTGCACGGCAGTTGGGAAAATTACCGCGACGCGAAAGCGATGTTGTTCCGCGCGTTGATGACAACGCATCGCAAGCCGCGCACGAATAAAGTCGCGGTCTTGAACGCGGACGACAACGCGCGCGGCGTCTTTGATTTCTTGCGCGCGATTCCGAGTGACGAAAAAATCGTCTACTCGCAGTCTCCAATCTCCAATCTCCAGTCTCCAATCTCCAGTCTCCAATCTTCCACCGAGCTCTGGATTTCCGCGCGCGACATTTCTCACGCCGCAAACGGTTTGCATTTCACAATCGAAACCCCTTTCGGAGATTTGCGAATCTCATCGCCGCTCATCGGACGCTACAACATCTCGAACATTCTCGCGGCGACGGGCGCGGCGATTGCGAGCAAAATTCCGTTTGACGCGATTTCGCAGGGCGTGAAAATCACGCGCGGCATCGTGGGGCGGATGGAACGCATCGAAAACGCGCGCGGCTTGAACGTGATCGTAGATTTCGCGCACACGCCTTTTGCGCTAGAGAACGCGTTGAAAACCGCGCGCGAATTGACGCACGGGCGCGTCATTGCCGTTTTCGGCTGCGCGGGCTTGCGCGACGTTCAAAAACGCGCGTGGATGGGCGAAATTGCGGGAACGTATGCGGACAGCACCATCATCACCGCCGAAGATCCGCGCACCGAATCCCTCGCGCAAATCAATTCCCAAATCGCCGATGGGTTACACAAGGCAAGTCGGAGACAGGACAAGGATTATTTCATCATTGATGACCGCGCCGCCGCGATTGATTTTGCCATCAACCAAATCGCCGAACCGAATGATGTCATCATCCTTTGCGGCAAAGGGCATGAACGCTCGATGTGTTTTGGCGCGACCGAATATCCGTGGAGCGACCAAGCCGCGGCGCGCGCCGCGTTGCGGATGAAAACCTAGATGTTGAAATTCATTTGACGTTCGTCAGACGTTAGCAAAGAAAAAATAATTATGTCCATCGTTCTCTCGCATTTTCAAATCACGCCGTTATTGCAAGCTTGGCGCGCGGGCGCGTCGGACGCGGAAACTTCGACCGATTTGAATCTATCGCAAACGCGCGTTTTGCTGGACGCGGCGGGGATTCAATTCCCCGATGAATTGCGTCTGAGTTGGAGCGACGCGGAAAAAATCGCGCGCGACGAAAATTCTTGTTTTACGCTCGACCGCGCGGGGCTTGATAAAATCAAAACATTTTCGGAAATGACCAACCGCGCCTATTCGCTGTATCCGACGCGTTCCGCGCCCGCCATGCTAGTCGCGGGTTTTCCGATGCACCGCATTCAAGACAGCGACCCGCAGCGCGCCAGCTTGGCGATGATTAAAACGCTCGCGCCGATTACGGGCAATGCGCTGGATACGGCGACGGGTTTGGGTTATACCGCGCTGGAAATGGCAAAAACCGCGCGGCACGTCATCACCATCGAGCTCGACCCCGCCGCGCAAGCAATGTGCCGCGCGAATCCGTGGTCGCGCGCGCTGTTCGATCATCCCAAAATCGAACAACGCATCGGCGACGCGTTTGAAATCGTGCCGACCTTTGCCGCCAATTCTTTTGACGCGATTTTGCACGATCCGCCGACGATGGCGCTCGCGGGCGAGTTGTATTCGCTCGAATTTTACGAACGGCTGCGACGCGTGTTGCGACCGAACGGCAAATTGTTTCATTATATCGGCGATCCGCTCAGCAAGTTTGGCGCGGGGACGACGCGCGGCGTTTTGGAACGCCTCAAGCAGGCGGGCTTTAAACGCTTTAAAACCGCGCCGCAGGCATTCGGCGTCACGGCATATAAATAAACACGCGGCGCCGCGTTGCTTCAATCCGCCGCGCAATCAAGGCGCAGCAATTCCAAAGGCGCGCCATCGGCATCTGTGACCGCGTGAATTAATCGGGCATCGCGCGCGAATTCCGCGCATGCGATGCCTTTGATTTTTATCGGCGCGATTTCGCTTGATGCGATTCTGCATGACTCGCCCACCATGTCGCTGGCGGGGGATTTGTATTCGCAAGAATTTTACGGGGAATTGTGGCGCGTGCTGCGGCGCGGCGGAAAATTATTTCACTACATCGGAGACCCCGAATCGAAATTCGGCGCGAACATGACGCGCGGGGTTATCGCACGCTTGCGCGCGGCTGGTTTTGGGCGCGTCGAACGCAAGTCACACGGGTTCGGTGTTGTGTGTAGAAATGATGTCTCGATTTTTTTCGTGACCATTCGTTGCGAGCCAGAGGGTCTCGACATTCATCCGAACGTTTCTACAATTTATTCGGCTTTTGCTTTGTTCCTCCTTCACTTGTTTGTAAATCCAAACCACCAACGTCTGCGCCATTTCTTGCGCCGCCGCGTTTATCGCGTAACCATCGGCAAATACAAATGACACGGGAGCGCGTCGCCCCACCAACCGGTCTCTGAATCCCACGCCGCTTTGCCTGGCTTGTCGGTGTGATGCGAGAGCATGCCGATGTAACGCGTAGGAAAAGCGCAGCGCAAGAGTTCGTGGCGCAGGCGCAATTGCTCTGCTTCTGCGGGAGTCATTGGAACGATGCTCTCGCCCGCCGTGCGCGCGATTTCGCCGATGAAAAAAGGCAGGGGTTGCGCGGTGAATTGGTCCCACACCGCCAGCCGATTTGACACCTCTTGCAAATAGACCTCTGGCGTACCCTTTTGCGCGCCCTCGCCGATATCGTCATAATACAGATGCAGGTCAATCGCGCTGATGAACGGCGCGGTCGGAGAAATCCAGTCGGCGCTGTCAATGAAACTGCCGCACTGTGGGAAAGCTGCAGGGTAGCGATGCAGCACACCCGATGAGGCGAATGGTCCGGGGGCGGCTTGATACAAATTGCGATAGCGCTCGCCGCTGCCACCCGACCACTTGGGGTTGTCGAAAAGCGTAACCAGACGCGTGTTGGTGTAATTCAAGGTCATTGGCGAAACAGCGCAAAAGCTTGGGCTGCGTAAATCGAGCTCGTTGAAAACCTCATAAATGACTTTTTGCGCTCCTGCCGCCTGTAATTCCGCGGCGAGATTGCCGACAAAACCCTCATACGTCCCCGGGTTTGGATAGCGCTGGCGCAGGTCACCTATTGCCCACAATGGGAAACCGTATTGATTCCAAAATTGGACTATCAACACCGTGTCTGTCTCTGCGACCGTTTGAAAAAAGGCACGATAGGGCGCCCAATTTGCTTCTCCGGCATGGTGAGGTTCGTATACATCCCACTCCACAAACCAACGAATAATTCCGGGACGTTGGCGCCGAATTGCCGCAAGCACGGTTGGGGTGATTGCGTTACTGCTGTAAAGGTTCCATCCCCCGAGCGCGCGAGCTGGCACGAGGTACGGTGTGGGAGCCGAGAGAGTCAAGGCGCGCGCCGACGAGCTGGGATTCTGCGGCTCTACGCGTAAAGCCATGCTGAATTTGAGCTGCCCCATCCCGAACCCAAGCAAGGCAAATATTGCGAGCGCAGCGCCAAAGGCAAAGACTCGATGTTGCATAGTCACCTTTTCAAGCTTCCCGCTGTTCTATAGACGCCAAGGATTGCTTTTGGAAAAACGACGCTACAAAACTCTGAAATCGGACGAACTGGGTTCGCCATGAGAGATTCGGAATTTTGGATTCCAATTCATTTCCTTAACGTCTATAATCCGCTGTTGGCATTTGGAGAGACACCGCCGCAAGCGACGACGAAAGATTCCGGTGGCAACAAGTTATTGCATCTTTCATAACACCATCCGGTCAAAGGCGTTGCGCGCGCGCGTATGCCATACGGCGATCGCAGCTTAATGGGTCATTACTTGCGAGAAAGGGTTCATCGCTCTCCCCTGTGAGCCGCGCGCGAACCGCTTGAATCCAACTCAAGAACGATAGCGTTTGAAGGCAGCGGGATTTTCGCGGATGAAAAACGCGCCGCAAGCGTTCGGCGCCGTCGCGTTGAAATGAAAATGGCGTCCTTGCGGGGACGCCATTTGTTTTCTATTCAACTTGAATGTGTAGGATTTCCGATTCGCCATCGTCATTGTCCGTCACCGCGACGAATTGAAACATGTTGTCATGCGCGTCGAGCAGCGTGATGCCCTCGATTTTTACAGGCGCAATTTCGCCATTTTGCTCAACAACGGCAATCCACCGCAATTCAGCTGCGTCAATTCTGCCGATAAAACTGCCGAGCGTCGCGCCGTCGTCAATTTCGTTGTCGGTGTCTTCGACAGTGGCGGCAAACAAAATCGAATCCTTCCATTCAATCGTGGCGGAAAAACCGGCGTGGCGCTTTTTGATTTTTGGCAAGGTAAAGTGGGTGAGGGTTGGAGTCGGCAGAGGCGCGGTTGGCGCGTCGAGATATTGCATAAACGCGTGTGTATCAAATTCCGCGCGTGTGTGCATTCCCGAAATGTTGCCGCGTTGGAATAGAGACAAGGTGTCGGGCGTACACGCTGCCGCCTCGAGATTTAATTGATGCGCGCCGACGATTTCAGAATTTGCGCGCAACGCGTCGTACAACGCGGTGAGCGCTACGGCGCGCGCGTTTTGCGGCGACGCAGGATTTGTCACATCCACGCGATAGCACACATCGCGCGCGGGCGACTTGCTGCCCGAACCGAAACACAACAATTCGCGCTTGCCGTTTGCTTGGACACAACACACTGCTTCCAAATCGGGCTTGATTTTTTTTGCAAGGCGTTCATGCGGCGATGTGTTCGATGCAAACAATCGCGTTGTGCCGACGATATTGAAATTCAAATCCAGTCGAAACAAATCACGCGCGTCGTCGCCAATCACAAAATAAAAATCGCCGACGCGTTCCAGCGCGGACGCAGACTGCAAACCTTGTACCACACGACGCTCGAGAATCCGCGCGCGCATTATTGATAGAGATTAATCACATCGCGCAAAACGGCGGCAGCTGTCGGATAAGGATTTTCTTCTTTGATGCGCGCGAAAATTTGCCCATTGATATCGGTTTCATACAACACGCCCATATAACCGCCGGGGACCTGAACCAATGGATGCGACGCGTCGAGCCGTTCCGGACGCACCGTCAATTTCCAAGAGCCCAATTCGCGCGCCGCGCGCGCGACCAATTTGATGACTTGATTTTGCGCGCGCGCTTGCGCGATATGTTCGGGCGTTACTCCGCGAATCCCTTCCACGCGCACATCGCTCAATTTGACGGGCAGCCGCAAGCAAGCGTTGGCGACAATGACTAATTTGTTCGCGGCATCCCAGCCATCCACATCGAGCGTGGGGTCGGCTTCGGCGATGCCCAATTCTTGCATGTGCTTGAGCGCGGCGTCAAACGATTCGCCCTGCGACATGGCTTGAAGAATGTGATTGGTTGTGCCGTTGATAATGCCTTCGAACTTGGTGATATCGCAAGCGCCTAAATCGCGGCGTCCGATGTTGACGACGGGCAAGCCGCCTGCGACCGTCGCGCTGTGATAAATTTTGACGCCGTTCTGTTTTGCCAGCGCGAACAATTCTGGATATGCCAAAACGAGGGGCCCCTTGTTCGCGGTAACCACGTGCATTTTGCGTCCCAGCGCCGCGCGCATTGTCGAAAGCCCCGGCTCGCCGTCTTTGACATTGGTCAAAGTGTTTTCGACTAGCACATCCGCCTCTGCGCCGCGTATCAATTCGAGCATGTTCAATTCGCCGCGGCCATGTGTCGGATACGCCGCGATGCCTTTGCCGCTGGCTTTGAGTTCGAGAATGGTGGGAATATCGAGCGCTTTGAAATAGCTCGCGCCGCCGCTGGTATCGCCCGCGGCGGTGACGACGCAATCAAGGTCGTAGCGATTTTTTAACAGATCATGTTTGCTTTGGACGAGTTCGAGAAAACGTTTGCCCACGTTACCCAAACCGATGACGGCGAGACGAACTTGCATAGTGCCTCCATTTTGTCGAATGATTTTCAATCGCGCGCGCGGACGGCGGATTGAAAAAAAAAAGAAAACCTGATTTTTGAATCCGAACGAATCAAAAATCAGGTTTACGCGGCGGCGCGATATTTCGCTCAACCGCCAAATAATTTTTGCCAAGGCGATTTCGCGGCTTCGCTGCGCATCATATTTTCCAGACGCATCATCCGTTGTTCAACGGTGAGACGATAATCCTGATCGCGCTTTTTCATTTCCGCGAGGTCTTGTTCCAATTTTTGCATGCGTTCGCGCAGCTTGGCGTTTTCTTCTTTGAGATTGAAATTATCTTGGATGATGACGCCGAGCAGATTGCGGTTGACCTGCAAACTATTTTGCACCGTTTGCTGATTTTCAATCATGACGCGCAACGTGTCGGTTAAAACGCCAAAACCTTGCTGCGCGTTCGGCACGAGGAGCGCGGCGTTTTCGCCGTGACCGTTCGCCGCGACATTGTAGCCGTCGCTGCGCAACTCTTCGGCGGTTTCCTCAAACGTCAACCCGGCGGCAAGATGTTCTTTGATACGTTTTAGCGCGAAAACATCATCTTCGGAAAAACGGCGCCCATTCTCGCCCAGCGGACCGACGGGCGACAGGAATGACGCAAAATCGCGCGTCCAATTTTTTAACGTTTGCGCCGAGACGCCAAGCTCGCTTGCTAACTCGCTCGCGTTTCGCGTTACAGGTTCGGACATTGTTTTGAGCAACAGGTGGCAAATATCAGGCAACTAGCCTCGGTCCGTGAACCAGAATCTTGCGATCTGTTACTTTTATTTGTCTTCGTCCACGACGCGGTACGAACCGTCCACATAATCGTCGGCAGTGAATTCGGTCCCTCCGCCGAGCGCGCGCCGATGTTCTGCAACGACATCGGGCGGACAAAGATTGATGAAAAGTTTTGTGCCAAAGAACAACACCGCCAAATCGTCCACCATGCCAAAGAATAATAAAAATCCTTCCGGCAAAAGGTCAATCGGCGAGAGCAGATATAGCGCCACGAGCGGCACAAGCGCTTTGGCGAATAGCGACACGCGTGGGTCAAGAACCAGACGCCATACAAGCTGCATACTGCGCCAGATTTCAAAAAAGACACTCGGGTCGGAGCTTTTGTGACTCGGCGCGGTATGACCGGTAGAATCTGCCATAATATACCTCTCTCAAACTACAGTTGGGTTTGAACGATTTCAAACACCATATTACGTAACGATTCTACGTGCCAGTGATATAGCGGTTACAGCGTGACAATTAGCGTCATTCTACCATCGGCTATGGAAAACGCCAAACGTTTTGGACCACCCAGCGTCTCATAGGTTTATACCCGCGCTGTTCTTGCGATACCTTTGCCGCAATGTCAAAGCAGACGGCACAGTCAAACATTCGCGCGCGCTTGCGACAAAATTGTATCAAACGGCTAGGGCGTTGGCGTCGCGGTCGGTTGTGCCGTTGGCGTTGGCGTTGGCGGCGGTTCAGGACATTCGGCGGGCGATGATTTGCTCGCGGCAATCTGCGGCGCGTCAAAAATTTCATCCAACATTTTTTCGACCAGAGCGTAATCGGGCAAATACAACCACGCGCCGCTGGGCGCGACCCACGGATAGACCACTGGCGCTTGCATCACTTGCGCGCGCAAACGTTCGGGATGATTTTGCAAATCGAGTTGATACACCGCCGGCACCAATGACACCATCTCTAAAAGCGTCATGTCGGTGGCGACATTTTCGCGCACCTGCTCGTATAACGCGGGCACGCGGTCCGGCGCGTTCATGCTCAACGCTTTTTTCATCATTGCCCATATCACGCGCTGCTGACGAAAATTGCGCGAGGTGTCGCTGGTGGTGTAACGCGATTGCACATAGCGTTTGGTGGTCAAATAATCCATCTGCACTTCGCCCGCGGGAATGGTAAACGCTGTATCGTCAATCGTGTCGTTGAGCGCGCACGGCACCGTGACCTGAATGCCGCCGAGCGTATCCACGATTTTGTTCAAGCCGTTGAAATCAATCAATGCCCAATGGTCAATGCGAATATCGAACTCGTCACGCAAGACTTGTTTTAAAAGCGCGATGCCGCCCGCGACGCCCTGCTTGTCCCAACCGTAATGATACGCGGCATTGATGCGAAAGGCTTGATGCCCCGGAATCGCGACGACGAGATCGCGCGGCAGACTGAGGATGGCGGCGCGTTGGTTTGCGGTATCCAGAAACAAAATCATCATCACATCGGTATTCGGTTTCCAATTTGGGTCGGTGGCGCGCGTGTCGGCGCCAACGAGTAAAAAGTTGGTTGTGTGCTGAATCGCGCGCGCCGGATTGTTTGGCCGCGTCGCGCTGGGGGTCGCCAGCGCGCGCGTGGCGATTGCGTCAAAAGTCGCTTGCGCGGGCGCGGCGGTTTCCGTCGCCGCGCGGTCTGACGTGGAGATCGTTGATGTAAGCGTCGCGGCTTGCGCGCTGCGCGTGACGACGAACGCGCTGCGCGTAATGGCAAACGCGTTGCGCGTGACGCGGACCGTCAGAGTTGGCGTGGGGACGACGGTCTGTTGCGGCGGCGTGACGCTTGGCGCGACGGAAATGAGCGTAACGGGCGCGGCGCCAAGCGCCGCTAGCGGCGTGGCGGCAGAAAATTTTTCCGTGTCGGCAAAGGGACGAAATGAGCCGATGAGTAACGCGAACCCCGCGCAGGCGCCGATCAAAAAGATGAGCAGTAATGGAATATATTTAGTGTTCATGCTCGGACACGACAAGATGCCACCGCGAATTGGAACGCGTCCCTGCGTTCCGGTGGCATCCTCCAAAAGCGATTTTAGTTTTAATCCCTTTGCCAACAAGCCGCGCGCGCGGTTCAAACTTTTAAATGTCTCGCGGCGAACCATGTTCGTCCGAGTTCAAAAGCTTGAAACCTGTTGGCAAAAGCATTGATTCAAGCGGCTTGCTTACGCGTCCGCCAGCAGCATCTGGCGCACGTCATCGGGAAAGTTGACCGGCTTGCCGTCATGGCCAATGTTCATGTGCGTCGTATATCCCGCGCACAATTTTTTGCCGTCGCGCGAAATCTCATATTGAATCGTCATGGCGCGGCTCTTGACCTCGCCAATCCACGCGCGCACTGTCAATAGGTCGCCGTAAAAAGCGGGCGCATGATAGCGCACATGCGCTTCGGTCAAGGGCCAATGATAGCCGCGCGCTTCAATGTCGCGCCCATAGTCCATGCCGCGCTGCCAAAAAAATTCACCGCGCGCGACTTCGAACCACGTCAAGTAATGAGCGTTGTATACGATTCCGCTCTGATCGGTTTCGGCGTACCGCACGCGGATTTGAGTTTCAATTGTTTTCATAAAGCGGCGTCAAATTTCTATGGTTGTTCCACTGCGCCAATGGCAAATTGTTTTATCGTCGCGGGGTCGAAAAATAAATTCAACCGATTGAGTCGTTCGGATAACGTAACGGCAAATGTCCCGGTCCCCCAACCTTGGCGCAAAGGGAGGGTTGCAAGCTTGGCGCCATTCATTTGGACGCGCATTGACGCGGCGGGCGCGGCGCTAAAAAGATCCAACGTTACTTGCGACGCATCCGATTGCGGCAGATACAGCTCGCCGCGCGCCGCGCTGGCGTAACGCCCTTGCGAGCCGTCTGCGTCTGCCAAGGGTTCCGTTTGCCAACCGCGTCCAAGATACATCAAATTGGCATTGGACGCCAAATCGAGCGCGCGCGCGGCGGCGGTGAAATTGGTTTGCGGCAATTCGTACGCCAATACCGCGCCGTCGTCGTCAATTATGCGCGCCCCCAACACCTCGCGCAAATATTCGTCGAGCTGCGTCACGCGTGCGGCGGGCAACTGTTGACGATGCAGGATTGCATAGCGCAAATTGAAAAACGCCAACGTATCGTCCCGCATGACGCGGTCTTGGGCGATTTCGCTTGCGGTCAGGGTGCCTCGTTCCGCGCCCTCTAAAATTCGCAAGCTGCGCACCACGATTGGAGTTTGACGCAAATTAAAATAATCGGCCAGGTCGGGCGCGATGCGATTGGTGTAGGCGCGCAAAATTCGTTTTTGATGAATCACCTGATACGCTTCGTTTTGCGCCGCGTCGCGCCAATAAAAAGATGGAATTTCCAATACCGCAAAGTCGCCGGGCACGCGCGCGATTTTTTCATATATGCGCGGCGCGCGAAATTCCAAAGTCGGATAGGGCAATCCAGCTGTTTCGGCGAGCAGCAGCGCGACGAACGGAATAAATAACCATGCGCGCCAACGCAGCGCAACCAGCGCGCCCGCGCCCGCGAGCAGCGCCGCGCCCAAAAAAACAAACAAACCGTAGCGCATCGGAATACGAATATTATTCAGGAACGGCACGTGATTGATGAATGTGAACGGCAAGGGCAAATTCGTGTTGACGCCCGCGAAATGCAGAATCGGACCCAATGACAAGATCGCAAACGTCAGCGCGATCAGCGTCCAAAAAAACATGCGGCGGCGAAAATAAATCGCGCCGCCTAGCGCCAAAGCCAAAAACGTGATACCCAAAAAATTTTGGCGGTCGGGCGATAATTCGGATTCATCGGGCGTGGCGGCGGACGCGTTCACATTTTCAATGCGCGGCGCGGGCAATTTTTGATATAGCGCGCTGCGCGCGTTCGGCAAAAAATATGACAGCGCGTCATACGAACGTTCGGCGGAATATTGCAGCGGAAAGACGCGAATGTAATTGCCGCCTTCGATGGCGAAATCATTCAATACAATGCCGAGCATGGGCAGCGCCACCGCGCCCGCGACGGCGCACATGACGAGCCAACGCGCAAGCAAGCCCGCGGGGTTTGGCGCGCGCAAACCGCGAAAATTTTTCGCTTGGACAAACCGCGCGCGGACGCCCGTATAACCGAACCACAGCGCGGTGAACAATGCGAGAAACGCGGCGATTTGAAAATCAACATACGCGTTCAAGCCAAAAAACAAGCCCGCTAATATCGCGTTGCGCCAGCCGCGCGTCCGCGTCGTTTTCAACAAAAATAAAATATAAAACGGGATAAATTCGGCGTGAAATAAATTTGTGAACGCCAAGCCATAACCCAGCCGCAGCGCGCTAAAGGTAAACGCCAAGCCGGCAATGAATGCCGCGGATTGAATACGCTGATTTTGGATGCGCCAAGATTTAAATTCGTATCGCGCCAATAAATACATGCCATAACCCGTCAACACGCTTGCGGCGAGATACATGAAATTGAACGCTGGCACAAGTCCGCACGCCAGCTGTAGTGGAATGGACGCGAAACTCGGCAGCGCGGTCGCCCACAATAATTGGGTTGCGCCGCCGAGCGGATAAAAAATATAATCGGTGTGAAACGGATTCGCGCCGAGATTCAGCGTCGCGACGCGCGCCCAACCCAACGCCCACAGGTAACTCCAAACGTC
The DNA here is from genome assembly GCA_021463195.1 of Anaerolineae bacterium. Lineage (GTDB taxonomy): Bacteria > Chloroflexota > Anaerolineae > UBA4142 > SHND01 > SHND01. Next base: position 70,542 of record JAJTXZ010000011.1, on the reverse strand, counting down.
GCCGGCGACGGCGGGAATGTGCGTGCTGAATTGCGTGACAAGCGGAAAACTCATCAACACGGCGGCGAGCAAATAGCCGAGCGGAACGAGCGTGTGTTCGGAACGCGCGAATGATGACAGGCGAGACATGGCGCAGGTCAAAGCGTTTGGCTCGCCAGCGTGGCGATGGCGGCGTTCACCTGTAAAATATCGTCCATGCACAACTCGGCGGTAGCCGGACATTCGGTGGGTTTATTTTGCGCGGCGGGGTCGAGCCACGCGTCTGGCGCTTGAGCCGGCGCGGGCGGGTGCATCAGCAAAATGGTGTGGATGCCCAATTCGCGCGCCGTGTCCAAATTGCGCGCTGTGTCCTCGATTAGGAGGCATTCATCGCCGCGCGCGTCGAGCGCGCGCAGCACGCGCTCGTACGCGCTGCGCGCGGGCTTGCATTCATATTCAAAGAATTCAATATCAAAGACGCGTTGAAATTGGTCGGCGATGCCCAAGCGCGCCAACACGCGCTCGGCGTGCGGCACATCCGCGTTCGTCACGATCACTTTGCGGTACGGAATTTGTTGTAACTGCGCGCGCAGCGGCGGATTCGGTTCGAGATATTGCGCCACATCCACATCGTGCGCGTAATCCAAAAAATGATGCGGGTCAATCGCGCGCTCGAGCATCAAACCGCGCAGCGTCGTGCCATGTTCGCGCCAATAACGCACTTGCAGCGCGTGCGCTTGCTCTGGCGACAGCGCGTATTCTTGTTCCAAATATTCGCGCATGCGCTTGCCGACAGCGGACATCAAGCCGCTCGTCGGCGGATATAATGTTTCGTCGAGGTCAAACCAAATATATCTAAGCATCGTGTTGTTTACTCGATTTCTAAAACTTGGCGCAAGCGCGCGGCGTCAATGTTCGCGCCGCTGAGAACCAGCGCGACGCGTTGACGCCGAAAGCGCGCAGGATTTTCGAGCAGCGCGGCAAGTCCGACCGCGCCAGAACCTTCGATAATCATTTGTTCGCCGCGCGCGAATTCGGCGATCGCTTGGCGCGTCGCGCGCTCGCTCACCACCATCACTTCGTCAATCAATTTTTGGCGCGCGCTTTCAAAGACGATTTTGCCAATGCCGCCCGCCAAGCCATCGCACAACGTCGGCGCGGCGGCGTATTCTTCATAACAAATATTATCGCGCAATGAATCGCGCAAGGACGGCGACGCGTCGGGCTGAATGCCAATGACGCGCACGCGCGGCGCGAGTTGTTTGAACGCCAGCGCCATGCCCGCGCTCAAGCCCCCCCCCCGACCGGAATCAAGACGACATCCACTGTCGGCAGCTGTTCCAAAATCTCCAACGCGGTTGTGCCTGCGCCCGCGACCGTTCGCGCATCATCGTAAGCATGAACAAAGGTGGCGTTATGCGCGCGCTGATATTCATCCGCCGCGCGATGCGCGTCGTCGTACGTTGCGCCGACCTCGCGCACGTTTACGCCGTAACGTTTCATCTTGGCGACTTTGGCGCGCGGCGTAGTCGTCGGCACAAAAATATGCGCGTTTGGCAAACGCAAATGCCGCGCGGCGTAACCGACGGCAGAGCCGTGATTGCCCGCCGACGCGGCGACCAGCCCGCGCGCGCTTTCCGCCGATGTGAGCTGCGCGAGCAGATTGAACGCGCCGCGCACTTTGAACGAACCGGTCGGCTGCCAATTTTCCAATTTTAGAAAAATTTCGGCGTCGAATTGTTCCGACAGCGCGAGCGATTGGCGCAGCGGCGTTGGCGCGAGAAACGGACGCACGCGCGCTTGCGCTTGCCAAATTTCCATAAAGGTTGGCGGGCGTTGAAACATGAGAGAACTATTGTATCTGCGCGTTCGCAAAAAACCAAAATGCGCATAGTCTTGATTCGTTGAAAAACGCCGCGCGTCTGCCGCGCGTCGAATTGCTGGCGCGGGCTTGCGCACGCGTAAAATTGTCGGCAATGAATTTTCAATATTGTGATACAATTTTTTCGAGTCTACACCTCGCTATGACAATACATATTCTTTCGGATGAGCTCGCTTCCAAAATCGCGGCGGGCGAAGTCATCGAGCGTCCTGCTTCGGTGGTCAAAGAGTTGATCGAGAATGCGCTCGACGCGGGCGCGCGCGATATTCGGCTCGAAGTGCGCGGCGGCGGACAGCGGTTGATTCGCGTCGCCGATGATGGCGGCGGTATCGCGGCGGCGGATGTGCCAACCGCGTTTGCGCGGCACGGCACGAGCAAACTAGATTCCGCCGACGATTTGTTTGCCATTCGGACGCTTGGTTTTCGCGGCGAAGCGCTGCCGAGCATCGCGTCCGTCGCGCGCGTAACGATGATTACGCGCGCGAGCGACGACGCGCATGGCGTCATCTTTAAGGTCGAAAACGCGCAGACGCTGTTGTACCAACCGCACGGCGCGCCGCGCGGCACGGTCATCACGGTCGAAGATTTGTTTCATAATGTGCCGGCGCGACTCAAATTTTTAAAATCGCCCGGCGCCGAAAACGCGCACATTGCCGAATTTGTTCATGCGTACGCGCTGGCGTATCCGCAGGTGCGCTTTTCGCTCGTCAGCGACGGCAAGCTTGTTTTTCAATCTGGGGGCAGCGGCAAACTGAGCGATGTCCTCTTGAAAGTTTTCGGCGGCGAAATCGCCCGCGCAATGATTGCCGTCGCGTCAACCGAAAATCAAACAAATTCGGATAATCTCCAATCTCTAGTCTCCAATCTTTCCGTTCACGGTTACGTTTCTCCTCCCTCAATTCATCGCGGCAATCGGCGTTTGCAGTATTTGTTTGTGAATGGCCGCTGGGTTGAAGACCGCGCGATTGCGTACGCGGTGACCGAAGCGTATCACACCTTGTTGATGGTCGGACGCTTTCCATTGTTTGTGTTGAACGCGCAGCTGCCTCCTGACGCGGTGGATGTGAATGCGCATCCGACAAAAATGCAGGTGCGGTTTCGCGAACCGAATGAGGTATATCGCGCGACGCAACGCGCGGTGCGCCGCGCGTTGAATGAAAAATTTCCCGTGCCGACGATTTCGTTTGGGACGACTGCGCTGACCGATTTTCGTCCGCCGACTTCTGCCATGACCAACGCCGCGCTCAATCTCATTCCGCCCGCGAAGGATGGACAATCTCAACTCGGTCTTGAAAACGAGACACTCGTTCCACCTCTCGCTCACCCTATCGCTCCATCATCCCTCCCCATGCTTCGCGTCCTCGGCCAGATCGCGTCCACCTATATCATTTGCGAAGGGCCCGACGGTTTGTATCTCGTGGACCAACATGCCGCGCACGAACGCGTCTTGTACGAAAAATGGCTGAGCGAGCGCGAAATGATTTTCGCCGCGCAAAATTTGCTTGAACCGCAAGCGGTCGAATTGTCGCCCGCGCACTGGGCGGTGTATGAAAGCGAACGCGAAAATTTAGAGCGCGCGGGATTTCGCATCGAACCGTTTGGCGACAATACAATTCTGTTGCGCGCCACGCCAACGCTGCTGCAAAAACGCGAACCGCGCGCGGCGTTGCGCGAAATTTTGGATTTGACCGATGAAGGCGGCAATCCCATCCAAGCGCAAGCCGAAGCGCGTTTAATCATGTCCATTTGCAAAGGCGCGGCAATCAAAGGCGGGCAGATGATGGCGCTCGACGAAATGCGCGCGCTCATCCGCGATTTGGAAAAATGTAATTCGCCGCGCACCTGCCCGCATGGCAGACCGACGATGCTGCAGTTAAATTTAATGGCGTTGCAAAAAGAGTTTGGGCGGTTGGGTTGAGAAAGCGCGCTTGCGCGCGAAATATAGGACTGCCATTCTTTTCCGCGTTCTCGTTTTTTGGTGGATTGTTTGGATAATTGCGAGAGGGATTTGGCGTCTTTTAAATCTTGCGCGCGTCCTGTCGCGCGTTTCGGGAAATCAAATCGGGTTTGGAAATGAATGTGACTGGCAGTCCCTCCGGAAAATTTCGGGACCGATGACGAATTGGCAGAGTTTTGAAGCGCCCGACGCGGGCGCGTATAAATAGCTTTTCCGATACAAAAAGCGATGCACGCGCCGATTCTTTTTACTCGATTTCTTGCGCATAATCATTGCGCCGCGCCAAGTTTATCAATTCCGTTTGCTCGGCGCGCGGCGTATCCAGCTCTGTCAAACTCTGGAACTTGAGCCCGCCAATGTTTCGCCCGCGCGCGCCAAAACGCTCTACGCGCAGGGACATCTCTGTTATTTTCAAGGCGATTACGTCATCGCTCCAGGCGGATATTTCCTTTACGCTGGCATGGGCTGAAGGTCAAGCGCTGAACATCGCAGAGGCAGTGGCATACGCGCTCGAATCCGATTCCGCGTTCGCGGAGTGAGCAAGCCAAACGCGGCGCAGCTGAGAATTTATTGCGATGGTCGTGTCGGCGTCACGCTCAAAAATTTGCTCATATCCCAGGGGATCGCGTTCGCCGGCGCGCGGATTTCAAAGTTGCCGTCAAAATCGTACATATGCACGATGATGGCGAGTCCGACGGTTTGAGTCGCGTCTTGTTTATTCTGCGCCTGAATATTCAAGGTCATTTGATGAAAGTAGCCGTCGTCGCAAATCCAGAATTTGGTCTCGGCGGTCCGAATATTATTGAGGTCAAAATTGGATGGCAGTTGGTTGGTGGCGTCGCTCATTGTTTGCATGCCGCCTAGTGTCGTCATTTTATCGGCGAGATACACGCGGCAATTTTGACCGTCCAATTGTTCCGTGCCTGCCAAGGTGATGCCGCTCCAATTCAGATTGCTGTCAAACTCGGAAAGAATTTGGTCGGGCGAGGTATTTTCCGGCGCGAATGAATTGGCGCCGGTTGCCACGTACCATTTGTTGTCGGTAATGCCGAGAAATACCAGCGGTCCGCGTATATAGGTCTTGCCGCCGACGCTCATGAATTCAATGCCGACGTCGGGATTCGCGCCAAGCATAGTCGCCAAGACTCCCTTGAAAGAAATATGCGAATCCTTGGCTTTGACTTGGCCATCGAGCGCCAAGAGCGTGACCTTGCCATCTTGCGAATAGGCGGCGGGAATTTCTTTGCCCAAATCGCCTTCCATGCTGAACTGCATTTGGAAGCGTCCTTGCTGGGCGGCTTGCGATTTTTTTATTGCCTCGCTCATGGCAACCGCAATCGGATTGTTTGGGTCAATCGTCGCGCGCGGACGCGGCGTCTTGTTCAGAGCGGCGCCATTCTGCGGCGCGCCGCCTACCGCGCTAAATGTCGGACTTGGGACAGTCGGAACCGCGGTATAGGTCGCGGGGTAGACCACCGTCGGGAATGGGGTAGGTTCGGGCAGCGCGGCAATCTGCGCGGCGCGATTTTGCCGATAGATTGAAATCAACGCCACAAAGATTCCGGCAAAGGTCGCAAGAATCAAAGCGACCAGCACGCCGATGATGATTTTTTGACTGCGCGACATGGGGGACCCCCTTTGCGTTAACGTGAATTTGAATTAGCTACGATTATCTATCAGGGAGGCGATATGTCAAACCTAATTTTGGCGCCACGCGTCAAGCCGAAAATCAAATTTGGTTATCTTGGCGTGCCGTATGACGCGTCCACTTCGATCGCGAATCCGGGCGCGCGGTTCGCGCCGTCCGCGCTGCGCGAACAATTCAATCTGCTGCTCGCCAAACGCGTGGTGGATGGGCGGGTCGTTGATATGGATCGCGGCGAACTGGTGGATTTGTCGGCGGTGGAAGTGATAGATTTTGGCGACGTGGCGATTTCATTCTATGACCATGAAAAAGCGATTCAACAGGTCACGGACGCGACGCGCCAAATGATTGATTCGGGATTTATTCCCCTCGTTATTGGCGGCGATCACGGCGTCACGTATCCCGCGTTCCGCGCGTTGCACGACGCGACACGCGGCAACTTGGGCTTGATTCAACTCGACGCGCATTGCGACATGTTGGATTTCAACGAAAAGCAGGGCGCGATTTCGGGAAGCAGTGGCATGGCGCGTTCGTTGGAATTGGGACGCTTGCGCGGCAAAAATATGGCGCAGGTTGGATTGCGCGGCTATGCGACGACGCAGCAGTGGGGCGTCGGCGCCAAGTATGGCGTGAAAAGAATTCTCGCGCCCGAGTTTGCGGAAATGGGCGCGGTGGCAGCGGCAAAACAAGCGCTCGCGTGGGCGCGTCAAGGCACGGAAAAAATTTACCTCACCGTTGACATTGACGCGTTGAATCCCGGCGAAGCGCCAGGCACAGGTTGGGCGGAACCCGGCGGCTTGACTGTGCAGCAGCTGCTTGACTTTGTGCGTTACGTCGCGCCGCAGGTGGACGCGTTGGATTTGGCGGAACTTAATCCTGTGTTTGACAGCGCGCCCAAACAAACGACGGTGATGTGCGCGCGTTTGTTGTTTGATTTTGTGACGGTCAAAGCGCGCGCCGCAAATTCAGTATCGCGTAAACCCAAGCCGCAAAGGAAAAAATAACTTTTGTACAATCACGCGCCGAAAAATTACCGCTGCCCGTTTTGTGATGTCGCGCAGCGCGTTGAAAATCTCCAAGATTTGTCGCGGTTGAGCGATGTCGTGTATCAAGATGATTCGGTAACCGCGTTGGTGGCGGTCCATCAATATCCGCGCAACACGCCAAACCTGCTCGTCATTCCCAACGCGCATTACGAAAACATATTCGAGCTGCCGCCCGCGCTTGGCGCAGACATTTATCGCGCCGCGCAGGGCATCGCGTTCGCGTTGAAACGCGCGTACTATTGTGACGGCATTTCGACGCGGCAGCACAATGGCTCCGCCGGCAGTCAGGAAGTTTGGCATTATCACTTGCACGTCACGCCGCGTTTTTACCACGACGGATTTTACAAAAGCATCTATGAAAAATTCTTGATGCTGCCAGAGGCGCGCGCGGAACACGCCGAGCGCGTGAAAAAATATCTGATGGAGGCGTGAATGAGAGCGCAACCCGATTATGTTTCCATTATTAACAATGGATTTGAAAAAACGCCGCGTCCGCAAAAAATTATCGTCGTCGGCGCGGGGATGGCGGGCTTGCCTGCCGCGTTGGAATTGAAACGCGCGGGACATGCGGTCACAGTTCTCGAAGCGCAAAATCGCGTCGGCGGACGTTTGCAAACGTATCGCGAACCTTTTACGCACGGCTTGTACGCCGAAGCGGGCGGCATGCGTTTGCCCAAGTCGCACGCGTTGACGATGGCGTATGTGGAGAAATTCAAATTAAAGACCGCGTCGTTTACGATGGGCAATCCGAATTGTTATGTTTGCATGAACGGCAAAAAAATGCGATTGAGCGAATTTCGCCGCGACCCGAGCGTGTTGGGCTTTGACCTTAAAGAAAATGAACGCGGCAAAACGGCGGCGGAATTGTGGCATGCAGCGCTCTGGCCCATCGAAGCGAAATTGCAGCGTGAGGGCGAAAGCGCGTGGGATGAAATCATGCAGCAGTATGACAATTACTCGCTGCGCGAATTTTGCGAAGGTTGCGGTTGGTCCGAAGGCGCGATTGAAATGTTCGGCTTGTTCGCGGGATACGAAGCGCGCCAGAACGCGTCGTTCATTGACATCATTCGCCCCGAAATTGGCGGCTCGTTTCAGGACTTGGTAGAACTCGACGGCGGCGCAGACCATTTACCAAACGCGTTTTTGCCCGAATTGTCGAGCAACATTCGCTTTGGCGCCAAAGTGATCGCGCTCGACCAATCACCCGATGGCGTGACCGTTCATTTCAAGACGCGCGCGGGACGTTTTTCGGAAACAGGCGATTACGCGATTCTCACGTTGCCGTTTCCGGTGATGCGCCACATCGAAGTTCTCAAACCATTCTCGACAGCGAAACAACGCGCGATTCGTCAGGTGCATTACGACGCGTCCACCAAAGTTTTGCTGCAGACACGGCGGCGTTTTTGGGAAGAGGACGAAGGAATTTTTGGCGCGGGCACCGTCACCGATTTGGCGATTCGCAATTTGTATTATCCTGATCACGGCAAAGAAACGGGACGCGGCGTTTTGCTCGCGAGTTATACGTGGGCAGAGGACGCGCAGCGTTGGGGTTCGCTTGCGCCCGAAGAACGAATCGAGCAGGCGATTGAGGATGTCGCGAAAATTCATCCGCAAATCGTCCAAGAGTTTGAAGTGGGCGCGTCCAAAGTTTGGCACGACGACGAATTCGCGGGCGGCGCATTCGCGTTGTTCGAGCCGGGGCAATTCACGCGTTTGTATAACGCGATTTGTCAAAACGAAGGGCGTTTCTATTTCGCGGGCGAACACGCTTCCGTGTATCACCGCTGGATTCAAGGCGCGATTGAATCGGGCTTGCGCGTTGCGAATGAAATCAATCAGTTGAGTTTGCGAGTATGACAAATTTATAATTTGTCGTATTCAAAAACTTTTTGGACAAATTACAAATTTGTCGTACAGGGTGAATCATGAAATCTCACGCGCGCGTCGTCGTCATCGGCGGCGGGATTGCCGGTTGCAGTGTGTTGTATCACTTGGCTAAATTGGGTTGGCGCGATGTCGCGCTGCTCGAACGCGACGAACTCACCAGCGGCTCGACGTGGCACTCGGTGGGCAATACGCCCATGTTCACCGCGTCGCTGAATATCTTGCGCGTGTTGAAATATTCGAATGAACTGTACGCGTCGCTCGAAGCCGAGACGGGCCAAAATGTTGGGTATCACCAAGTCGGCAGTTTGCGTTTGGCGACGACGCGCGATTTATTGAAATGGTACCAACAGATTCAAGACATGGCGGCGCTCGCGGACGTGCGAAACGAAATCATCAGCATTGACGCGGCGCGCGAACTCAATCCCTTTATCAATCCCGATGGCGTTCTCGCCGTCGCGCATTTGCGCGGCGACGGTTATCTTGACCCCGCGTCTGTGACGTTCGCGTTGGCAAAGGGCGCGCGGCAGCGTGGCGCGGAAATTTATCGCGGGACGCGCGTGGAAAAAATTTCGCGCGCTGCGTCGGGTGAATGGGACATTGCGACAAACAATGGAAATATCACGGCGGAAATTGTCGTCAACGCGGGTGGGCAATGGGCGCGCGAAATCGGACAACTCGTCGGCGTCGAACTGCCGCTGGTGCCGATGGAACATCAATACGTTGTCACCGAAGCGATTCCCGAGATGGCGTCGTTTCTCGCTATGACAGGACGCGAAATTCCGGTGACGCGTGATCCCGCACGCGTTTTTTACATGCGGCAGGAGGGCGATGGTTTACTCTTTGGTTTTTTTGAAAACAATCCAATCCCTTGGTCGGTGAACGGTATCCCGCGCGATTTTGGGCAACAACTTTTGCCGAATCGGATTGACCAGCTCGAACCTAACTTGGAGCGCGCGGTGGAACGTATTCCGATTTTGGGAAAAACGGGCATCAAGAAAATCGTGAATGGTCCCGACGCGTACACGCCCGACGGCGCGCCGCTGGTGGGACCTGTTCCCGGCGCGCGAAACTTTTTTGTCATTGCCGGTTTTAGTTTGTTTGGAATCGCCAATGGCGGCGGCGTGGGGCGCATGTTGGCGGAATGGATTGTGGATGGCGCGCCAAGCGTTGACATGTGGGAATATGACGCGCGCCGTTTCGGTGAATACGCCGCGCGCAAAACATATCTTGTCGCCAAAGCGCGTGAAGCATACGCGTTGGATTACGCGGTGCATTATCCGTACTCTGAACGCGACGCGGGGCGTCCACTCAAAACAAGTCCCGTGCATGACACCCTCGCGCAACAAGGCGCGGTTTTTGCCGCGCGACACGGCTGGGAGCGTCCCGCGTGGTTTGCGCCGTCGGGCGTCGCCGCGCGCGACGAACGTACCTTTGCGCGTCCGAATTGGTTTGAGCAGGTCGGCGCGGAATGCCGCGCAGTGCGCGAACGCGTTGGCATTCTCGACCAAACCAGTTTTGGAAAATTTGAAATCAGCGGCGCGGGCGCGTTGAATTGGCTCAATCATTTGTGCGCGAATGAGATTGATGTAGCAATCGGAAAAATCGTCGTGACGCAAATGTTGAACGAACGCGGCGGCATCGAGTGTGATGTGACGGTGACGCGCGTCGCGGAAAATACGTTTTGGGTTATCACCGCCGCGTGGACGACGGCGCACGATTGGGGTTGGATGTTTTCAAACGTGACACGTTTCCAAAAACGTGTCACGTTTGAAAACATCACGGAAGATTACGCGACGCTGAGTTTGATGGGGCCGCGCGCGCGTGAGGTGTTGGCGCGCGTGACGGATGCGGATATTGCCAATGACGCGTTTCGGTTTATGCAGGCGCGCGATATTTTTGTCGGCAGCGCGCCCGCGCGCGCGTATCGCGTTTCGTATGTGGGCGAATTGGGCTGGGAGTTGTACATGCCGCCCGCGTATCAACGTTACGTGTACAACTTGTTGATGGACGCGGGGCGCGAATTTGGCATTGTGAATTTCGGCTATCGCGCGTTGGATTCCATGCGAATGGAAAAGGGCTATCGCTTTTGGGGTTTGGACATGAACGCGCTGACGACGCCGTTGGAAGCGGGACTTGGCCAATTTGTGAAATGGAACAAGGAAAATTTTATTGGACGCGACGCGTTATTGAAACAAAAAGAGAATGGCGCTGCGCGCACGCTGCAACAGCTTGTCGTTGAAAACACGGATTTGATTCCGCACGGCTGGGAGCCGCTTTATCACGGCGACGATGCGGTGAGTTATATTTGCTCGGGCGAGTACGGGCATTATGTCGCCAAGACCATCGTGTTCGCCTATTTGCCGCGCGCCTTGAGCGCGCCCGATACGAAATTGTCTATCAAATTGTTTGGCGAGAATTTTCTCGCGACGGTGGTACGCGCGCCGTTGTATGATGCCACGAATGCGCGGTTAAAGTAGGAGCAAAGCATTTGCGTGGGCAGCTGTGAATCGAGCCAGTCGCGTCTGAAAATGCTTTGCCCCTACCCCGTATCCGAAAATTTGTTCCAAAAAAGCTTGACATCGAACGCGTGTTCGGTTAAAATATCACTCGAACGCGTGTGCTATTGAATCCGTTCAAATTTCGGAGGCAAAACTCATGGCTCTGTCCGACCGTCAGAAGCAAATTTATAGTTTTATTCAGCGTTTTTCGAGCGACAAGGGGCGTCCGCCGACCATTCGCGAAATCGGGTCATCGGTGGGAATTTCGTCTACCTCGGTGGTCAATTACAATCTGAATATTCTTGAAAAAGCTGGCTTGCTTTCGCGCGAAAAAGAAGTGTCGCGCGGCTTGCGTCTCACCGCGCCAAATGGCAAACCCATGAATGACGCGCGCTTTATTCAAGTGCCATTATTGGGGCGCATCGTCGCCGGCAAACCGATTGAAGTTCCCGATTCGAGCGCGTTCGAAGCCGACCACGATAGTGTCATGTTGACGCGCAGTCTCTTGCATGACACCGATACAAGCAAACTTTTCGCGCTGCACGTCAAAGGGGATTCGATGATTGACGCGTCCATTCATGACGGCGATATTGTGGTGATGAAATCGCAGCAGACCGCGCGCGACGGCGATATGGTGGCGGCGTGGCTCAAAGACAAGGGCCAGACCACCCTCAAATATTTTTATCGCCGCAAAAGCAAAATCGAACTCGTCCCCGCGAACCCATCCTACACACCCATTGAGGTCGAGCCGCGCAATTTGGAAATTCAAGGCAAAGTGGTGTTGGTGATACGGCAGTTGGGGATGGCGGCGTAAAAAACAAAAAGTAAAAAGTAAAAAGTAACCAGATGCGTTTGTGTCTGGTTTTTTTTTATTTTCGCATCGCAGATGAAAAAAATGATTTCACTTGTCGCGCTTTGCATCTTTGTATTTTTGGTTTTTGCGGGATGCAGCGCGGGCGCACAACCGATTACGGGCGCGGAACGCGACGCCGTGCTTGCCTACGCGGAACCCAAAACCGAAAACCTGTTGAATGGATTCAATGCCGGCGATTACGCGATGTTCGCGCGCGATTTTGACGCGGCGATGCGCCAGGCCGAAACCGAAACGGTCTTTACTCAAACCCGCGCCGCAATCCAAAACAAAATCGGTAATTATATTTCACGTCAAGTGACGAACGTGGTCAAGCAAGACAAATTCATCGTCGTCATTTACAACGGACGATTTGAAAATGAAGATGGCGTAACGATGCGCGTTGTGTTCACTCCCGACGACGCGCATCAAATCACCGGCTTGTGGTTCGATTCACCGAAATTGCGAGAAAAGTAAATAGAATGTGATTTGGTTAGAAATATCAAACCCGCGCGTGAGGCGATTCACGACGCGGGTTTGTGGTAGGGGCGAAGCATTTGCATTGGCGTACACGGGATGCCAAGAAAACGCTTTTGCAAATGCTTCGCCCCTATTTTGGTTTTTCCGGCGCCGACGGTCCTGGCGTTGGCGCTGCCGGAACTGCGGTTTGAATGGGCCCGGGGTCAAAATATTTGGCGTTCGGGTCAATCGGTTGGTCGCCAGCAAGTGGTGTAAAGGTCTTGGCATACATGATCAAATTCTCATAATCTATTCCATATTCTGAAGCTTTGGTAAGTGTGGGGACGCCGACGTTCAAATCAAAAACATAGAACAGGTATTTTGCTGGCTCGGGCTTTGCCATTCCCGGAAACTGGACCTCAAACTTGCCCTCCATAACGACTAGCGCGAGCGGCGGTTCTTTGCCTCCAAAGCCGACTTCAGACAATCCCAATTTGGGAAATTCTTGTTTGGTGATGCTGCGAGTCAATAGAATTTTTGGTGTCGCGAGAACGGTATAATTTGATTGTGTATATTCCAGAGCCGCTTTCTCGACATCCGCTACGGAAGCAGTGAGGAGTGAATGTGGTTTGAACCCACTTTGTGCCGTAGCGGGAAAGAACGATTTGGAGTTTACGGCAGTTGCGACGAGTACTGCGAGAAGCAATACGAGCATTACGAGACCAAATTTACGCATGATTTTTTTCGAGCTCGCGTGATGATACGCATCACAACACGGGCTGCGTATTGGAAAGGTTCGAGACGTTGCCGAATGTCAACTGGAAATCTGTTGCGGTACGAGTTAAGGCGCCGTGGTCGGCAATGGATGTGGGAACCAGTCCTGGCTCACGCCATTCGCCATCCACCAAGTAGATTTTTCCCGAGACGCTTCATACACCGCGCTGTACTTGAGGAGTGATTCACCGTTTGCGCCAAAGACCTCCAAACTAAAGCCGGGGATCTGGGCGCCCTGTTCCTTTTTCAACTCAAGTAACGTCCTTGATAATTGGGTGACGAGTCCCGGTAAAACTTGATTGAGGTCTGCAAGTTCTCGCGCGGTGAGCTTGAGCTGAATCAACTGCCCTCCGTCTGCGGTGTGAACAATCGTGAAATCATCCAGGACTAGCTTTCCCACTAAAAGCTGCGAGCGCACTGCCGCTTCAAGCGCATCGTCTGATACTTTTGAAGGGACAATCGTTGTGTTATCGAGAGCAGGGTCAACGGAGAGGTCTGCGCGCGTTATTTCTTTGCCCTCACGATTGTTGATTGCAATTTGCACGCGTTCGATTTTGCTGCCGCGCATTCTTGCCGCTGCAATCTCGCGTTGCACCACACCAACATAAAGCGGATCGTCGGGCGAAACCAGGGCGCCGGCGCTTTGGCTTTCAAGCACAACCTCTATTTGAAGCGGAAAATAGTTGCTTATTTTGATGCTCTCGAGTGGAACATCTTGTTGCAGCAATCTCGTCTGCAATTCCCCAACAATATCTTGCTGTGCCTTGACTTGATTGGCTGTCATGAGGATTGCGATTATGCCCAGCGCCAATACAAGTCCAAAGACGAAAAGCAGAGTTCTTTTTTTCATTTGAGTTTCCGCAGGCAGGTAAGTTTCATTTGTATGATAATTGATAGATTGATTTTTGTCATGAAACCCATGTCCCATTTCATTCCGGGCAATACAATGGTGCGTCCCACATTTATGAAATTCATTTGAATTGTCGCTCAAAGGGGAGGATTATACTCTTGTCATCCAACCATCGCGCCATGCGGTTGCAACAAGTTCGGCGCGCGTCCGCAATCCCAACTTGTTCAAAATGTGCGTGATGTGATTTCGAACCGTCTTTTCGCTAATCATCAATCGTTCCGCAATTACTATATTGCTCAAACCTTGCGCGACCAAAATTGCCACTTGCTGTTCGCGTTCCGTGAGTGTATCCAAAGCAATCCTCCAAATAATCCCCTCCAAAAAATTTTTTACGACGGCTGCGCCGTGAAACGGCGCAGCCGTCGTTTCCCATTAGCCCATCGGCGTATTTCTACTACGAAAGACGCTTTGCCGCAATAATTTTCAGGGTAGGGCGCTGTCAAAGTCGCGGTGATGCCAAGACCCCAAGTGTTTTTGAACAAGAGCGCTTATGAGTTGCGTAGCGCGGCGAAAACACTTGGGGTCTGACTGCCTTTGACGCCGCCCTAATTTTCAGGATAGGGCTGGCACAAAGTCAGGGAGCAGCCATTGTCATTTCGAATGCAATGAGAAATCTCGTTTGACGCGCAAGGTCGAGATTTCTCGTCTCCGCTCGAAATGACAGTTTGCGCGACTTTGTGCCAGCCCTATTTTTAAAGTTCGCGCCGCTTGACATGCGAACAAATGTTCGATATAATCAGAACAAGTGTTCTGGTTCAATTCGAGGCGCGTATGAACAGGCAGCGATTGCATCAACAAGCCGACAAGATTGAATATGTGCTGGCGACGCACAAAGCCCCCGCCAAAGTGACGGGCGGACGTGTGACGCCGCGCACCATTCAATTTCACGTTTCGCCCTCTGCGACCACCAAAGTTTCCAAACTCGAAAATCTTTCCGAAGAAATCGCGCTCGCGCTCAACGCGCCCGCCGCGCGCATTTCCCGCGCTAACGGACAAATCAATATCGAAATTCCGCGTGAGGATGTTCAGCCGTTGCGTTTGCTCGAACTCGTACAGCAAGTGCAAAAAGACGCGGCGATGGCGCAGGCATTGTCCATTGCAGGCACCACACTTTTGGGCATGGCGGCAGATGGAATGCCGCTGCTCTTGCGCGTTTCTGCGCCCGATGTCGCGCACGTGTTGATTGCAGGCACCACCGGTTCGGGCAAAAGCCAAGCCGCGCGCACAATGCTCGCGTCGTTGATGCTGTTTCAACGCGCCCGCGATGTGCAAATCATCATCGTTGACCCCAAAGCGAGCGAGTTTCGCGTCTTTGAACATATTTCGCATCTCTTGTGTCCCATCATCAAAAATGTCGAGGACGCGTTGGCGAATTTGGAATGGCTTGTCGAGGAAATGACGCGTCGTCAGCAGCAACTGATTACGCGCCCGCGCATTGTGCTGCTGATTGACGAGCTCGCGGATTTGTTGATGCAAGGCGGCGATGAGGCGGAAGACTATTTGACGCGCCTTGCGCAGCGCGGGCGCAGCGCAGGAATTTCGGTGATTGCTTGCACGCAAAAACCCACTGCGGCGGTGTTGGGCAGTTTGGTCAAAGCGAATTTTCCGGTGCGGCTCGTCGGCAAGGTGACCAGCGCGAATGAGGCATTGGTCGCGTCGGGGGTCGCGCAAAGCGGCGCGGAAAAACTCGCGGGGCGCGGCGATTTTCTTTTGATTGCGAACGGCGAAAAAATTCGCGTGCAAATCGCGCAGCTGCTGCCGGGCGAATACGACGCGTTTCGCGCGCGCGTCAGCGGCGGACAATCGCGCAGCATTCAAGCGCCGCGCGCGGCATACGATTGGACATGATCCCACGTGCGCGGACGCCCACAACCGCGCATGAAACAAAAAAACTGTGACGCTTATTGCATCACAGTTTTTTATTTTCCAAAACCAATCGGTCATTCCGAACAGAGCGCGGAATCTCTACTGCCGCGTCAAATCCACTACCAACAAATCCAGCGCGAGGGTCGGTTCGAGTTTGCTCGTTTTCAAATTCACATCCACTTCGAGCAGTTGCCGCATGATATTTTCCAATTGCTCCACCGAATAAGCGCGCGCTTGCTCCGACATTTTTTTGGCGACGAACGGATGCAAGCCCAATTGTTTTTGAATGGCGTCTGCGTTCATGCCGCGCGTCATCAAGTCGCGCACTTGCAAGAGCAGGCGAAACTGGCGCGTAATCATGCTCAACAAATAAAACTCGTTCGCATTGTGCCGCAGCTGCTCGCGCAATAATTCGAGCGCGCGTTGAGTGCGTTTTTGTCCCACCGCGTCCACCAATTCAAAAATGCTCTGCTCTTGCGCGGGGGCGACCATCGCGCGCGCGTCTTCGCGGCGAATCGGTCTGCCATTGCAGTACAAAATCAATTTTTCAATTTCGCTGTCGAGCGCGCGCAAATCCGCGCCAATAAAAATCGCCAAATCGTTCGCCGCGCCAAAATCAATCGCGCCGCCTTTTTTCTCTACATGGTCAACCACCCAATCGGGCAATTCCTTCGGGTCGGGCGCGGCAAACAATTTGACGCGCGCGTTCTTTTTATCTTTTTCCGCGAATTTCAAGATCGCATTGTTGGCATGCAGTTTTTTATTTTCGACAAAGACTAACTGCGTCGTCGGCGGCAGATTCGGCAAATAATCCAACAACTGTTGTTTTAAATCCGCATTGGCTTCCGGTTCGCCTTCACCGTCGCCATCGCTTGCGCCGTCCTCATTTTTGCGGCGCGGGTCAAGGCGCGCGAGCATTCCTTCGACAAGCGCCAAACGCTTGTCCGAGAGAAACGGAATCGCGTCGGTGTGATGGCGCAGTTCGCTGAATTGCAAATTCTTGCCGTCCAGCGTCGTCGTATTCAATTCCGCAAACTGCGGGTCGCCCATTTCCGCGCGCAACTTTTTCAACGCCTCCGCGCGCGTGAAATCATCTTCGCCGTGAAAAATAAAGAGCATCTTGCGTAGGTTTGTTATGCGCCGTCCCAGGCGATATCCACATGCCAAAAATCAATGCCCGCGAAATGTTTGCGCGCGACGCCGACAAAACGCGCGTTCTGCGCGTCGGGCGAAGTCGTGATGTGTTTTTGCAGCGCCAAGCCCGCGGGTTGCGCCAAAAACGCGGCAAGCGTCGTCGCGAGTATTGCGTCAGGCAAACGCGATAATTTGGGTCGGCGCCCCAGCGCGAGAAACGCGGCGAGCGCGGTCATGGCGCCCATCGTCACCAACATCGTGCCACAGCGCGGATGCACCGCCAAATCGCCTTGACCGCGCTGCATTCGCCGCAACGCTTCTTGCGCCGCGCTCGCCAACATTTCAGGATTCACATCGCCGATAATGGCAAAACCGTCACCATCCGCGCGCCCGATCACCGACAGATTTGGATCCGATTCTGACATGACATGCACGGTCGCGTGTTCAATGCCGTGATTGCGTCGCACTTTTTCCAAGAAATTCATTTTTCACCTCACAGCGATTATACAACAGCGCGATAAACTGCCAGCGTTTCACGCGCCGCGCGTTCCCACGAAAATTTTTGCGCTTGCGCGAGACCGCGCGCGCGCAATTCGTTCCGACGCGCCGTATCGGTTAGCAACTGCGTCAGCGCAGCTGTCCAATCGTTCGTCTCATGCGGCGATACCAAAATGCCCGCGTCGCCGACCACTTCGGGCAGAGACGACGTATCCGCGCAAATGACCGGCGTGCCGCACGCCAACGCTTCCAACGGCGGCAAACCGAAACCTTCATATTGCGACGCGTACAAAAATACGCGCGCGAGCGCATACAACGCGGGCTTGTCCGCTTCGTCAATAAAACCGGGAAACGCGACGCGGTCCGCGATTTTGTTTTCCAAAGCGATACGGCGCGGGTCGGGAAAGAAAGCGGAATCTTGATTCGGCAATTTTCCCGCCAACACGAGCCGCCATGCTCCAAACTCTAATTCCGAAAACGCTTTAATGATTCGCGCGACATTTTTCCGCGCATCAAAGCCGCCGAGATACAAAACGAATTGTTCAGGCAGCGCGTATTTTGCGCGCACGCGTTCCAAGTCCGCCGATGGAATAGCGGCGTGAAAACGCGAATGCGCGGCGAGATAGACCACATGAATTTTTGCGCGCGGGAGGCGCAAATGTTTTTCAATATCGCGCGCGCTGGCTTCTGAATCCGCCAAGATGGCGCGCGCGCGTTGCGCGGCAGCCGACACGAGTTTTGTGTACAACCGCACGCGCGTCGAACCGCGATATACGGGCAGCGTGAGCGGAATCAAATCGTGAATAGTGACGACCGTCGGGATTTTTGCAAAGAGCGGCGCGCCCCAGTGCGGCACATGCGCGAGGTCGAAATGATTTTTACGCGCGGCGCGCGGGAACGTCCATTGTTCAAATTCGAGTTTGGCTAAATTTTCGCGTCGCGCGCGCGTGGGCGCGACGCGAACGGACGCGGGCGCGTCAGCTTGCGCGCGCGGCGCGATGAATGTGAATTCATCCTCTGGCGTTAGCGCGCGCAGCGCCGTCACGAGTTCGCGTAGATATTGGCCCGTGCCAGTCGCGGGTTCGCGTAAAAATAAACCGTTGAGAGCAACGCGCATGGGGCAAACTCCGCAGGGTTTTTGGACATCCGCTCCGCTTGCGACTTTGCAAAAACCCTGCGGGGCTGAAAATTAACGCGCGCGTAGCGATGCGACGGTGCGGTGAATCCCTTCGGCGAGCGGCACTGTCGCTTGCCAGCCCAATTCGCGTTGCGCCTTTGAAGCGTCGAGATAAATCTTGTACACTTCGCCGGGTTTTTCGGGCCCGTGATTCGCCGGTTGGTTGAAATGGGTTGCCTCTTGCAAAAGCGCGTACACGGTGTTGATGTTGACGCCGATACCCGCGCCGATATTGTAAATTTGATTATCGCCTTGTTCGAGCGTCAACACATTCGCCTGTGCCACATCGCCGACGTAGCAAAAGTCGCGTTCGCGGTCGCCTTTGCCGTTGATGGTGGGCGTTTCGCCATTTAACATTTTGTAGGTGAAAATCGCGATGACGCCCGCTTCGCCGAACGGATTTTGACGCGGTCCATATACGTTGGGATAACGCAGCACGGTGTATTTCAAACCGTAATTGTAATTGTACAAAAACAGATAATGTTCGACGTGATGTTTGCTCGCGCCGTACGGGTCGAGCGGATTGATGGGATGGTCTTCGCGCACGGGCAGATTTTCGGGTTCGCCGTATGTGGCGCCGCCGGTGCCCGCGTAAATAATTTTTTTCACGCCGACGCGCCGCGCGTTTTCCAAAAGATTCAGCGAGCCGATAATATTCACTTGCGCGTACAACTGTGGTTTTGCCAATGATTCGCGCACGTCGGCTTTGGCGGCTTGATGCGAAATAATTTCGGGTTGAAATTCATCCAGCGCGCGCGCGAGCGCGTCGTTATCGCAAATGTCCGCCTGAAAAAATTTCGCGCGCGGATTGAGATTTTCCCGCTTGCCTGTTGACAAGTCATCCAGAACGGCGACCTCATGTCCCTGCGTGAGGAACGCGTCTGCGATGTTGGAACCGATGAAACCGGCGCCGCCGGTGACAAGAATACGCATTCGTTTTGCTCCTATTCATTTGTTCTGAGCCACGCGGCGACTGTCGCCAGAATCGCGTGACGCGGATTGATTTCGCCCATGTCGCAATAATTCAAATCGTACTCGTTGGTCGAGTGAATAGCGGCGCCGCGCAATTCAAAGCGCAGCATGTTGGCTCCGTGCGCGAGCGTCACCGCCAACGCGCGCCACGCGCGCGCTTGATTCGCTTCCAAGACGACGGCTTGCTCTAACGTCAGCGCGTCATTGTGCCAAACCGATAGGATGCCTTGAATTTGACGCAGCGCGTCATTGATCAGCCAAATTTCGCCGCGCACGATTTCGCCCGCGCGATACGGACGGCGCGGAAACGCGAATGATACGAGAACGGGATTATACAGCTCTTTGATTTTATGATAAGCCCGTTTGGGAACGCGCGCGTAATCAACGACGCTCCAGCAAATCGAATACCACGGTTCGTTGAATTGCCAGAACGCGCAGCCCGCGACGCGCGGTTTATTGCGCCGCGCGTATTCGATGGCGTTTTGCAAACCGCGCAGCTGCGCTTCTTGCGACGCGTCAATAAATTCGGATAGGGAGATTTCTTGCGACGCGCTTGCTTGCCGCGTTCGAGTGGAAAGGAGGGGGCGCGCGTAACGCCATAATTTTTCAATTTCCGCGTTGTGATATGTCCACTGCGCGTTGGGCGGATACATTGCCGCGTCGGGCAAAAAACGCGCGAGCGTCTCGAGATTGGGCGCGGCTTGCAAACCAAACTCGCCGAAAAATAACGCGTCATCTTGCGTATACGCGCGCGTGTTGGCATAACCGTGCC
This sequence comes from Anaerolineae bacterium, assembly GCA_021463195.1. GTDB lineage: Bacteria > Chloroflexota > Anaerolineae > UBA4142 > SHND01 > SHND01. Next base: position 50,236 of record JAJTXZ010000011.1, on the reverse strand, counting down.
ATACGCGCCAGTTGTGCGATTCATCGCGCGAGGGTGACGCGGTTTTAAAGGGACGCGTTCCATCGCAGCGCGTCACAGTTTCACGCAGAATCTTTGTGACATGCCGATTGAGACGCGGGATAAATTCATTGCCGCCGCACCACAGGGCGATAGACGGATGATTTCGCAGCGTTTGGACGATCGCGCGCGCTTCTTGCGTCACAAGTTCCAAGTGCGCTGCGTCGTGTGGGAAATAATCAATGCCCGCGCCGCTGAATGGAAATTCTTGCCAGACCAAAATGCCCATTTCATCGCACAAATCGTAAAACGCGCGTTTTTCTTTCAAGCCGCCGCCCCACACGCGCAGTAAATTGATGTTCGCATCGCGCGCAAGTTGCAACAACGCGGCATAATCGTCACGCGTCACGCGCGCGGGAATCGCGTCGGCGGGCACCCAATTCGCGCCGCGAATAAATTCGGGCTGCCCGTTTATGACAAAGGTCCACGGCGCGGAATCTCTTGGCGCGTTTGGATTGGGCGCGAGTTCGATGGCGCGCAAGCCGAAGGTTGTTTCGTGCGTGTCGCAAATTTCATCTGCTGAAAATACGCGCGTTGTGAGCGCATACAAATTCGGTTCGCCGCGGTCCCACGGATTCCACGCGCGCGGGTTTTCAAGTTGAAATGAAAATGTTTGCGCGCCGCGCGCTTCCAGTTGGAATGGAAATTCAAATTCTTGCGCGGGCGCGTCAAAATTTTTGGGCGCGATGATGAATTGCGCGCGTGCAATACACGCGCGCGTGGTATCCAAATCCAAAGTCACGCGCACGCATCCGTCCGGCGCGCCTTGCGTCCAAACATCGCGGAGAAACACCTCGCGCGTTTGTATTAGAAACGCCTCGTCCCAAATGCCGCAAGCCAAGAGGCGCGGCGCGAAATCCCAACCGTATGCCATTTGACATTTAAGCGTCGCATAGCGGTCGGGAAAATCGCGTGACTGAGGCGGATGCGGCAAAACGCGGCTCGAAAAACTTTGCCACGCGCGTTCCGCGAAATTTAATTTCAAGCGCGGCAGTTGATTGCCGCCCGAGACGCGCACGGCGAGGCGATGCGTTTGCTTTTGCAATAGCGCGCGTGGGATTTCATATGTTTGGCGCGAAAACATGCCGACGTGCGTTCCGAGCAATGTATCGTCCCAATAGACGGCGCATTGATAATCAATGCCGTTGAATAATAAAAACGCGCGCGCGCTTTCTTTAAGGTTGAGCGAAATTTCGCGGCGATACCACCAATCGTATTCATCCACCCATTGGCTCGCGTCGTTATTGCGTTCGAGGAACGGGTCGGAGATTTTGCGCGCGTTGAATAAAGCGAGGCGCGCATCGCCGGGGACAGTCGCGGGCAGCCATTCTTGAACGCGCGCAAAATCATTCGACGCGGGAAATGCTTGAGGCGCCACCGCGCCGATGAACCATTGCGAATCGTTGAGGGAAATAATTTCGCGCATCAAAAGGTCGCTACCACGCGCGAAACGGCGGCGGGAAATTTTATGCGTTGCGCAGCCACAAGTTCGACGCCCGCTTGGTTGCCGCCCGCGTCTTTTATGTTCATCGGCAGATTCCATTCGATATACGCGGGTGGTTCGCGCCATTTGCCGTCGAGGACGAGCGTAGCGCTGTGGTCGCCAAAGGCGAGCGTGAAATTCACTTCGCCGAAATAGGTCGCGGCGCGCTCGACTTGGATGCGCGCCGTTTCAAAAATCCATTCGTCGGGCAGCGCGGGGGTGAGGACAAGATGGTCGCCCTCTTCAAACAATAACGCGTTGCGGATGAAACTAATGAGGTCTGCCGCCATCCAGCCGTGATGTCCGTCGCCGTGTCCGCCGCGTCGCGTGCTGGGATGAATCGCTTCCGCCCATGTCCATGTCGGCGACGCGTGCTTGAGCAAAAAGCGCATGGCTTGCCACGCGCGCGCGCGGCGTTGAAAAATTTCCGCGCCCGCGAGATGCAGCGCGAGATACGTGCCGAAACCGCCAAAGCCGACGTGATGAAAGAACGCGCCATCCACAAACGCCTCGCGTTCTAACGCTTCGAGGGTCGCCACGACGCGCGCGTCGTCGGGCGCGACAAGTTGCAGCGGATACGACGCGGCGATATTGGATACCATCGCGCTGTCGGCGCCGCGATACGGCGAGGCGGGCATCCAACGCGCGTTATTTTTCCGCGCGGCGTTTTCCAGCGCGGCGTCAAGGTCTTGCGAAAACGCGTCATACGCCGCTTGCAATTTTTCCGCATCGGCGGGACTGTTGAAGGTTTGCGCGGCAAAGATGGCGGCGCGCAGTCCGGCGAGCCCCCACCAATCATCCCAAAAATAAAAATCGTTCGGACCGAGATGTTCCGCGCTCATGCCGGCGGGCAGCAAACCGTGCTCGGGAACGCGCGTGTCGCGACGTTTAGTTTTCTGACGCGTCGCGTCAATCCAATGCGCGGCGTTCAACACGTGCCAGTATTGGTTGTGCAATAATTCAAAATCGCCCGACAGGCGCGTGTGCTGTTCGAGCGTCCACAGCGCCTGTCCATTCGCGTCCCATTCACCGTCTTGCGCGAGCATGTAACCGTCTTTGCGTATATAACGCGGATACGTTTCTAGAACTTGTTTGACCTGCGCGTGAAAACCGAGCTGCGATAAAGCGTTCAACATATAGGCGGCATCGCGAAACCAAAACTCGTGATACAAAAAGGGTCCCGCCGTGATCGAGGCGCCATCGTGAAATAATAACAAATACGCTTTATTGGCATCGAACGCGTTCTGAATGGCATCGTCAGGCACGCGAATATTCATGCCGGACGCGAGTAATTTGCGCCATGCCGCGCTGAAATCGCGTTTGAGGTTTGGCAGCGCAGCGGGTTTGGTCCACTGCGCGGCTTGCGCGTTGGCGGCGCGCGTGCGCGACATGGGCAAGGCGACGCTGATGGTTTGACGCGAATGCGGTGGCAGCGCCAAAGGATACGCGGCGAGGGTGGTGGCGAGTCCGGCGGCGTCTTGGCTTGCGGTCGCGCCGTTCAACGCGTCGAGTTGAGACGCGACATCGCCGCCGGAGGTATCGGAAGACGCGACGGCGTGGGGGGGGGGGAAGATGGCGGCGAGCTCGGCGTTGACCCACAATTCATGCGCCGCTTGCGACGCGCGCCATTCGAGTTGTCCCACCAACGCCGCGCCTTCGGGATTGAACGGACGGAGCGCAAGATAGAGCGTTGCTTGGCGCGCATCGTCGCGCGGATTTTCAATCGTGTATGCGGCGACGAGCCAACTGCTTTGGTCGTCCGCGCGCAGGGCAAAGGTTTCTTGATTCACGCGCAAGCGCGCGGGTTCGTACTGTGTTTGAACCAACGGCAAATTTTCAAATAAATTTTGCGCGATATCTTTTTCGTCGAGACGCGAAGGGAAAAATATTTCAGCGTCCGCGCGCAGCCACGCGTCGAGCGACCAACCGTCGCCATTCGGTTGCGGCGTCACCAAGCCGCGCGGGTCCACAATCGCTTCGGGAATGGCGTCGGGATTGCCAACCGTCGTCCAATTACGGTACGCGGTGTCAAGGATGGTGGGCTGCAACGCGTGCGCGACAAAGCCGCGGTCGGTCGGGTCAAATTGACGCGTCGCCCAGTACGGTAGAATCCAGTCGCGATGCGAATCAAAAAAATTGCGATTGAACCAGCCGCGCGTCCACAAGCGCGCGGCGAGCGGGAGTAAGGTGTCCGGAATTTGCGCGGTCTTGCCGAGCGCGTCCGCGCGCGCCAGATATTCGGCGACGAGCGGCGAAAAACCATAACGTGGTCCGAGTTGGCGGATGAGCCAGGCGAGTAAACGCATCATGTTTGTTTGTATTTATTCTACACACATTGCGCGTTGAACATAATCGCGCCGCGCGCGAATGCCGCGCGCCACATTATTTTTCGGACGCGATTTATTTGGAATGAGAAGTGAAACGCGCTATAATGTGCGTTAGAGTGTCCGCGTCAGGTGGCGCGGTAATTTTTTGTCTCGCGAGAAAAAAGCATGTCATTGGCAAGTGAAACTTACTGGAATACATTCAGCGTCAACGAACGCGATGTCGAACGCGTGTATACGTTCATGTTGGAACGCAGCGACGCGACGCGCATTGCGGATTTGGCGCGCTTGGTTATCGCGGCGCGCGCGCAAGAAGAGCATGACCGCCGCCAGCGTTTGGAAACGCACGCGATTTTGTATCAACCCAAATTGGAGCTCGAGGTTGGGCAGCGTCTAATTTTTTCAGCGTTGAACGATGCGGAAGGGATTGTGATGGCGCGGCGCGTATCTAATAACGCGCGGCTCGAACCGTTTAGGGTGGCGACAATCGCGTTTGCGGATGGGACGACGCGTGAATACGCAAGTGGATATGATTTGCCGCATCCGCTCAATGAACTGAAACCGATTGTGCTGGGCGCGGCAGATGAATCGCCTGAAGAAATATACGCGCGGTACGGCGCGCGCATCGAACGGTTGCTCGCGGCGCGTCTGCGCGCGGACAAGGAATTTGTCGAGCAAGAAAATAATTGGCTGCTGCGCGGGTTGTTGACTGACATCAATGTTGGTTTTTTGAATATCGCCGAAGCCGCAATTGAACAAAATAATGCGGGCATGTCTACGGCGGAATTGGGGCGCGTGCTTGAATTGGATGCCGAGGGCGCGAAACGCGAGACGACATTGTTCTCGTTGGAATATGCGCTGCACCGCGACGAACGGTTTGCCCAAGTCGGTCCGCTTGGCGAGACGCGTTGGTATTTAAATCGGCTTGTGCCGCCCGAAGTTTTGAATGTCCCGCGCGTGTTGCAGTTTGGCGCGAGTCGCGTCGAGTCTGACGCGCTGCCCCCGGAATTGGAAACGATTCTGAATGAAATCGAGGATGACAATAATGACGACGCGCGTCACGAACGCGCGGCTGCGAGTGTCAATCTAGTTTTGACATATCCGCATCGTCGCGCCGGCAGTTTGCCGTATACCCAAGGCGTGCGCGCGCTGTTTCCGGAAGCCGACAAACCGATGCTGGTGACGTTGGTGGATGAATACAACGCGCGCATCCCCGCGTGGATTGTGCCGGATGAAAATTATCTGTTCGGTTTAAAGGTCTGGTATGACCGCAACAAATTGAACCCCGGCGCGTTGTTGGAATTGGCGCCGCTGCCCGAACCGTTGACTGCCGCGATTCGTTTTCAACCGCGTCGCGAAGGCAAGAGTCTGTGGGTGAAAACCGCCAAAGTTGAAAATGGTCATCTGACCTTTGGCACGTCGCCGCGCCCTGTGGCGTACAAATATGATGAAGAGATGTTGATTCTGCCCGAAGACCAAAATGGTTTGGACAAGTTGGCGGCGTCCAATTACGGCGAGCGTTCGCTGGAAACGCTGCTCGCCGAAATTTTTCCCGAGTTGGTGAAATTGGGCAGCAGTTCGATTCATGCCAAGACGCTGTACAGCGCGGCGAATTTCGCGAAACGCGTTGGGGCGCGCGCGGTGTTTAGCGCGTTGGCGCGTAACGAAGCGTTTGTAATGACGGGCGGCGGATACTTTGTCTTGCAAATGGCGGCGCGGCTCGCGTAATTGAAATTTATTCAGGAAGCAATCTTATGCCGGTAGCGCGATTGACGACGAAATCAAAATTTTTTATTGACCTCGCGTATTGGGAACAGCAGGGGCGCGATTTTCGCCAAGAGCTGTACGACGCGTTGTGTGACGAATGTAGACAAATGTATTCGCTCGAGACGACGCTCATGGTAGACCACGTGGACGCGGAAACGGGCGAAGTCAAAGTGATGGACGCGCTGCTTGATTGCGCGAGCGCGGTGTGCCGCAATGCGCCCGATTTTGTCAGTCCGCGCATGCCCTTGACGCGCGCGATTTTTCGCGCCTTGATCGCGGCGGGCAATCGTCCGCAATCGGCGGAAGAGATTTACGCGCAAATCAAAAAAGGCTCACCCGCGATTATTCTCAAAGAGTTGCTCAGTTTGCAGATGGAACAGGACGGGATAACGCCCTTTGTCGCCTGAGGAAAACGCCGCCATACAGCGCGGCGTTTTTTATTGGCGCAAGAGATTTGTCGCGTAGCGGACAAATGCGCTAGGGTGTACGTCACAATTTTGGGCGAATCAATTCACCCCTACAAAAACGCGAAACCTGCCTCCGCAGGTTGGGAATTCAGTGTGCGGAGGCACACTTTGCGTTCAGGTTGGCGCGATTTCTAATCGCCGTGTCTCCCAAAACTTTGACGCGCATTCAATGCGCTAGGGCTGTTTGACAGTTGCCGCGATTAGCATACAATACCTTGCGCACGAGCGCGCCCTCGTGGCGGAATTGGCATACGCGGCAGGTTGAGGGCCTGTGTCCGAATGGACGTGGAGGTTCAAGTCCTCTCGAGGGCATATTCCGACGCCTTGATTTGTAAATCAAGGCGTCTTTTTTTGAATCTGCGCTCGGTATGGACGATAGTCATAAATCCCCTTTACGGAGGCAAAAAATGAAACTGATACGATGGCTGGTATTTGGTTTGCTTATTCTTGTGAGCGTGGCATTGGCGCCGACGCCGACGCGTGCGGCGCGGCAAGCGCTGCCGTCCGGGTTTTCACGCGTTGCGCTTGGCAGCGGTTTGAGTCAGCCGACCGCCATGGCTTTTAATGGCAATCGAATCTTTGTGACGCAGCAAAACGGCGCGATTCGAATGATTCGCGCGAACGGCGCGCTGCGAAATAAACCGTGGGCGACGCTGCATGTTTCGACCGAAGGAGAACGCGGTTTGTTGGGTATCGCGCTCGATCCGAATTACGCGACAAATGGGCGCGTGTATGTGTACTATACGACCGGTCCTGGCGCGAAGAATTACAGCGGCACGCCCAAGAATCGGGTTTCGCGCTTGAAACTCAGCGCGGACAAGACGCGCGTGCGCGAAAAAATCTTGCTCGATAACATCCCTTCGACCGGGACTAATCACAATGGCGGCGATATTCAATTTGGTCCCGATGGCAAATTGTATATCGCGATTGGCGATAGCGGCTGCTGCCCTGGAGACGCGCGGCAACTCAATTCCTTGCGCGGCAAAATTTTGCGTCTCAATCGCGATGGCACAATTCCTTCCGATAACCCGTTTTTCAATACGCCCAATGCGCGTCAAGAAATCTACGCGTACGGGTTTCGCAATCCGTGGCGCATTACTTTTCGCGCGAGCAATCAAGCGCTTTTGGCGGCGGACGTGGGCCAGAACGCTTGGGAAGAAATTGATTCTGTCGCGGCGGGCGCGAATTATGGATGGGATGATTTTGAAGGCCCTTGCCCCTCGGAAGAATTGGATTGCAATCCAAACGCGGTAGATTACAATGGAACGATTTCGCCGATTCATTGGTACAATCACGACAGCGGCGCGGAACGGGGCAGCGTGATTGCCGGCGGCGTCTTTGCGGAAAATTCAAATTATCCCTCGCCGTACGCGAACGCGTATTTTTATGGCGATGGCAATGGTTGGGTGCATACGCTTACACTCGATAACGCGAACGCGGTGATTACGCGTAATGATTTTGATGATGACCTCGGCTATCCGGTTGGGTTTGGCAGAGACGCGAATGGCAATGTCTATGTCATAGATTATGGCAACGACATTATTTTCAAATATGTGTATACGCCGTAGCGTCGCGCGCGCGGGCTGGCGCAACGGCCAAGCTATTGACAGGCAAAGCGAATTCGCGGCTGCGCCGCGCGAAACATGCTTGCGCGTTCGATACGACTTGCTGTTGTTATAAATAGGAAAGCGTTCCTATTGTGCGGCGTCATATCTCAATTTAAAATGAGTTGGAAAAATTCCAACTGGACTCTTGGCGCCGGCCCCGCGAGAGAATATATTGAGGTACACATGCGAACCCTGGTATTCATGCTCGTCGTCGGCGCGTTTTTTCTGAGTTTAGCTTCATGGGCAGCGCCCGTTTCTGCTGGCCCCGTGTTTGATGATCCGCAATTGTGTGTCAACGGCAAGTTGCTGCGAGTGGATCCCACTGATGCGCCGATTGATGTATTTGTCAAAGTCGGTTGGAATGTGACAGTGGATTACAATGTCGTCAATTGCGGCGGCGACCCGACGCTGCCGGTGGTAGATCCGGCGCAAGTTTCAGTGGGCGGGTTGAAGAATCTGATGCAAGTGCGCGTCGAGACAGCCCCTAAAACGTTTGTCAAATTCACTTTTGACGGCAAAGTCAAGTGGGACAAATCCAACAACGCGGGTGTGGCAAGAGTTTTCTATTTCGTGAAATAGTTTCTTTCCGCGCGTTAGTTCATAGCACCGCAAGAGGCGCCTCTCGCTTGAGGTTGCCTCTTTTTTTTCGTCGCAAAAGCGCTGTGACGAACAGCTGACGAATCGTCCATAGGGCAATTGCATTAGATATCCACTAAAGCGCGAATCGCCCGTATTTATCGGCATTACCTGCGACACCGGCAATTTTCATCGAAGATGCTCAAAATTCAGAATTCATCGGTAAATACGGCAAATTCGGAATCCAAATGCGATTGCCCTATCGTCCATTGTCTGAAAATGGCACTCTCGCTATAATAGGGTGATTGATGTGTGCGTGATGTTTTTATCGGGAGTTGAATGCGACCGCCTCTAAATTCCATTCCGTGTCCGCAATGCGGACATGATAATTCTCCGGGCGTTGCGGTTTGCGCCAACTGCGCGACACCGCTCGCGAATCTCTGCTCGAATTGCGGTTTTGAAAATCCGCGCGGTTTCAAGTTTTGCGGCAACTGCGGTTCAAACTTGTTGACGGCGGGACTGGCGCGTCCCTCCGATTCGGAACAGCTGCGGCGTTTACGTGGCTTTATCCCCGGTCAGTTGGTTGACAAAATTATCACGGCGAGCAAACAAATCGAAGGCGAGCGTCGCACGGTGACAGTTTTGTTTTCCGATGTGGTGGGCTTTACCACGATTTCGGAAAAGTTGGACCCGGAAGCGGTGTATAACGTGATTGAAGAATCGGTGGCGGCATTCCGCGAGGCGATTTACGCGCATGAGGGAACGTTGGATAAATTCATGGGCGACGGCGTCATGGCGTTATTTGGAGCGCCCTTGATGCACGAAGATGACCCCGCGCGCGCGGTGCGCTGCGCGTTGGACATGCAAGCCGCGCTTGAAACAATTAGCGGTCAACTGGTCGCGCGATATGGCATTCCGCTGCAAATGCGCGTCGGTTTGAATTTAGGCACAGTGGTCGTTGGCGACATTGGCGTGGATTTGAAAATGAACTATACCGCGCTGGGCGATACTGTGAATGTCGCGTCGCGCTTGCAAAGCGTCGCTGAACCCGGCACGGTGTTGGCGAGCCGCGCGGTGTACGAGCAAACGCGCGCGCTGTTCGAGTTTAGCGAGTTGGGTTCGATTCGCGTCAAAGGGCGCGCCGCGCCGGTGGAAATCTATCAAGTTCTGGGCGTAAAGAGCGCGCCCGGAAGCGTGCGCGGGATTCCCGGCTTGAGCGCGCCGATGGTCGGACGCGAAATTGAATTGGCGCGGTTTGAACGCGCGTTGCAAAATTTAATTTCGCGGCAGCGCGGCGGCGTTTTGCTCATCACGGGAGACGCGGGTTTGGGCAAAACGCGTTTGGTCGCCGAAGCGAAACAATGGCTCAAGAGTTCGCCTGCGCTCGGACGATTGCGCGTATTGGAAGGCACATGTTTCGCGTACGGCCAATCGGCGTACGGCATTATTTTGCGCCTCTTGCGCGAGCTGTTCCAAATCAACCCCGAAGATACCCTGGAAGCAAGTCATGCGCTGGTCGCCGCGCGGATTCGCGCTTTGTTTCCCGACGCGCGCATCCAGTACCAAATTTTGCCGTACATTGAAAATCTGTTGGGGCTGTCGACCGTCGAACGTGATTTGGCGGAACGGATTCGGCATCTTGAACCCGCGCAGCTGCGCCAACAAACTTTTTTGGCAGTGCGCGATTTGATGATTCGGGAAGCGCAAACGAGTCCGTTGGTTTTGATTTTGGATGATTTGCATTGGCTCGACAAACCGTCGCTCGATTTGCTGCTCTTTATGTTTGGCGCGACGGAAGAAGCGCCGTTGCAATTTGTCTGCCTGGCGCGCCCTTCGGAAAACCAAGCCTCCACGCAAGTTCAACGCGTCGGCGCGGCGACGTTGGGCGAACATTTTGTCCATTTCGCGCTAGAGCCATTGTCGCTCTCCGAAAGCGACGCGTTAGTTGACCTCTTGTTGACGATTTCGGAATTGCCCGAAGCGCTGCGCAAGTTGATTACGCAGCGCGCCGAAGGCAATCCGTTCTTTTTGGAAGAAATTTTACGGACGCTCATTGACCGTAATTTGATTCGGCGGCGCCAAGACCGTTGGGAGATGACGCCGGACGCGGATTTGAGCGCGTTCCAAGTGCCGCGCACTTTGGAAAGTCTCATCATGACGCGCGTGGACAATTTGTCTGAATCCACGCGTTATACGGCGCAATGCGCGTCTGTGATTGGGCGCGAATTCGCGGATGCCATTTTGCTGCGCATTGCGGATACGAATCCGGCGCGCCAGGAAAATGATTTACAAGAATTGATAGACCACGAATTGGTGGAGCAAACGCTCGCGCTGCCGGAACGTGAATTCGCGTTTCGCCATATTCTGACGCAGCAAACGATTTACAATAGTGTGCTGCTGCGGCGGCGCGAACAGCTGCATTATAAAATCGCGCAAGCGATTGAAGAGTTGTATCCGTCGCGACTTGAAGAACAAACCGAACGCCTCGCGTTTCACTACAGCGAGAGCAAAGACGCGGGCAAAGCGCTGCCCTATGTCGTTCGCGCGGCAGAGCGCGCGACGGCGCGTTTTGCGAACGAAGAGGCGTCCGGCTATTATCGCGCCGCGTTGGAAATGACAACGCGCGTGAATGTTCCCGTCATGACGCGATTGCGTATTCTTATCGGCTTGGGTAATTCGCAAACGCATGTTGGCGATTTTGAAGGCGCCACGTTGAGTCTGAATCGCGCTTGGGTGTTGGTCACGGAATTGACCGAGAATGTCGCGCGCGCGCGGCAAGCCGCCGAAGTCGCGCGCCGTCTCGGCCGCGTGCATGAACGTCACGGCAAGTACGATGAGGCGATGCGCTGGTTGGAAATCGCGCGGCGCGAGATTGACCGCGACCCGTCGTCCGCGCAGGCGGTGGAACGAGTGCGGATTTATCTCGAGACCGGTTGGGTGCATTATCGGCGCGGCAATTTGGACGCGGCGCAGCAGTGGCGGCTCCAAGCGCTTGAAATTTCGGACGGCTTGGACTATTATGCCGAAATGGGTTCGGCGTACAACGGGCTTGCCGCTGTCGCCAATTTGCAAGGCGATTGGCAGCGCGCCATTCAATACGCGCAGCGCGGCCTTGCCGTGCGCGAACGCATCGGCGATTTGGAAGGGATGAGTCGTTCGCATTCCAATCTCGGCGCGATTATGCTCAACATCGGCGAATGGGACCGCGCGCTGCCGCACTTGCAAGAGAGTTTGGAACTCAAACGGCGCATCGGCGATGTGCGTTATCTCGTTTCGGCGCAAATCAATCTCGGCTTGTATTATTTATACAAAGACGCTTTGGCTGACGCGCGCGCGTATTTGAATCAGGCGCGGCAGGGCGCGGAAAAATTGCGCGATCCTAGCTCGCTCTGCATGACGCTTGGTTCGCTCGCGCAAGTGGACGCCGCCGAAGGGAAACTGGACGCCGCGCAGCAGTTATTGTCAGAAGCTAGCGCGCTCGCCGAGAAATCGGGTGTGCGCGAATGGCACGCGGAAGCGCAATCCGTGCTGGCGCGCGTCGAATTGCAGCGCGGCAAGTTGGAAGCGGCGCGCGTGGCCGGAGAGCGCGCCTTGGCGTTGGCGCGCAGCGCGGGCTATCGCCAAACCGAAGCGAACGCGCTGCGCGAATTGGGGAGCGTCGCGCGCGCGCAAGGCGATTTTATTCAAGCCGAACAAGATTTAAAGCGCAGTATCGAGTTATCCAACGCGTTGACCAGTCCGTATGAAGCTGCGCGCGGAGAATTGGAACTGGGGTTGTTGTACGTGGAATATAATTTGTTCGCGCAAGCCCAAGTCGCGTTGACGCATGCGCGCGAGGTTTTTGTCCAATTAGGCGCAGTCCAATACGCGCAGCGCGCTGAACACGCGCGCGCGCGATTTATTCCTCCCTCTGCCAATGCGTAGCGATCTTCGTCTCATTCCGTTCTTTGCCGACCTTTCCGATGACGTGATTCTCGCCATCGAAAAGTATTGTCGCCGCGAGCATTATAGCCGCGGCGAGCTGGTCTTTGCCGAAGGCGATTTTGGCGACCGCATGTACGTGATCCAATCGGGTCAGGTCAAAGTCGTTTCGGAGCGCAATGGCGCGGAACGAATTTTTTCGTATCTTAATCCCGGAAACTTTTTTGGCGAGACCGCGCTGTTGACCGGCGAACCGCGCAACGCGGGCGTGCGCGTGGTGATTGATTCGGATTTGATTTCGCTCGGGCGGCAGGAATTGCAAGAGTTGATTGAAACGTATCCGAGTATCGCGGTGGAACTCAGCCGCGAGTTGTCGCGCCGTTTGACGCGCCAAATTCAAAATCCCGTTCAGCAAGAGGAATTGAATATTGTTGCCGTCGTCGGACCGCAAGCGCCGGTGCTTGCCGAACAGGTGGCAAAGATTACGGGCGAAGAAGTCTTTTTATTTGATTTGGGCGGGTTGGGCAATATGCCGGTGGACCAGGCGACGCTCTCGCTGAGCGGCGTGCAGCTCGCGCGCGGCGGACAAAATTTGACGGCGGACGAATTGCCCGCGCGGCTCAGCTCGTTGGTGCAAGAATATTTTTGGGTGATTCTGGCGATACCGCTGCGTCCGTCTTTGTTGACCATCAAAGCGATTGATTTGGCGGATGTGACCATTCAACTGGCGGATACGCCCGAACGCTGGTTGACGCAAGCCGCCACGCGCAATTTTCTAGTTATCAAGCCGGAACCGAAACGTATTGCGCGCCTCGCGCGCAAGATCGCGCGGCGTCAAATCGGTTTGGCGTTGTCCTCTGGCGGCGCGCGCGGGCTGGCGCATATTGGCGTGCTGGAGGTGTTTGAGCAGGAACGGATTCCGGTGGATATTTTGGCGACCGCTTCGATGGGTGCGATTGTCGGCGCGCTGTACGCGAGCGACGTCCCATTGGATGAAATAACCCAAGTAGCGCGGTTGATGCAGCGTCAAACTAATTTGTTCAAAGGTTTTTCGATGTGGGATGTCGGTATTCCGCCGCGTTCAGGTTTGGTGCGCGGCGTCAAGACGCTCGAATATTTTCGCAAAATTTTACGCAATAAAAATTTCGAGGACCTTGAAATTCCGTTGACCGTTGTAAGCTGCGATGTGATAACGGGCGAAGAGGTGCTATTTGACCAGGGCCCGATTGCGGACGCGGTGCGCGCTTCGATTTCGATGATTGGTATTTTCGAGCCGCCCAAAATTGGCGATCATTTTTTGGTGGATGGCGGCACGGTGAATCCGGTGCCGACTTCGATTCTCAAAGACAAGCGCGCGGACATTATTGTCGCGTCGAGCGTGATCCCTGGGTTGTCCGATCGGATGCATCGTAAACAGCAGCTCAAGACCGGCAAAGCGCCAAATGTGTTTGCGATTTTGACGGGCGCGTTGGAAATTATGGAGAGTGAAATCATCCGACAGCGCGCCGAATCTATTGATGTGATGATTCAACCCGAAGTGGCGCGTTTTACGATTACGGATTTTGATCGGGTGGAAGAAATCATCCAAGCGGGCCGCACCGCCGCGCAGCGCGCGGCGCCGCAGCTGCATCAACTGCTTGCGCCGCATCCGCGCGTCAAATCGTATGCGGCCTAGTTATTGTGTTGCGCGCGCGCGTTGACGGCGCGCTTTTTTTTATATGAATCCGACAGTTGACGCGGCGCGCGTCGCGGCGCTCGAAACGTTGTTGCAAGTGACGCGCGAATTGACCGCCGAGTTAGACCATGAAGCGCTGCTCACCAAAATTTTACGCGCGGCGATGCGCGTTACGCGCAGCAGCGCGGGGTCGCTGTTGCTGCGCGATGCCGCCGCGGACGCGCTGGTCTTTCGGGTTGTGGTCGGAGGAGGGGGGGGCGCGCTCAAAGATACGCGCGTACCGCTGACGCAAGGCATCGCGGGCGAAGCGTTTTCGCGACAGCGCGCGGTGGTGGTGGACGACGCGGAAACAGACCCGCGTTATTTTCGCGCGCCGGCGAGCAGCGTGGGCTTGCAGGTTCATCAACTCTTGGCGGTGCCGTTGAGCGCGCAAGGGCGCGCGCTCGGCGTGCTGGAGGTGATGAATCAAGCGCAGGGTGAAAAATATACCAAAGTAGATGTCGAATTGTTAATGGCGTTCGCGGCGCAGAGCGCGATTGCGTTGGAAAACGCGCGTTTGTATGGCGAACTGTTGCAAGAGCGCGACCGCATTCTTGCGGTCGAAGCGGCGGTGCGACATGAATTGGCGCGCGATTTGCACGATGGCCCCGCGCAAATGCTCGCGGTGTTGGTGATGCAGGCGCGGCTGGCGCGCGATTTGGCGAAACAAGACCCTTTGCGTCTTGCGGAAGAAACATTATCGTTGGAAGCCATCGCGTCGAAAGCATTGTACCAAACGCGCAATATTTTATTTGATTTGCGTCCATTGATTTTGGAGCAGCAAGGTCTGCGTCCGGCGTTGGAACAATACGCGCTGCGTTTGCGAATGGTCGAACCGTTTATGGTGCATCTCGACGTGGCGACTTGCCAGACGCGTTTTGAACCGAAACAAGAGGCGGCGATTTTCGCGATTGCGCAAGAGGCGGTCAACAACGCGAAAAAACATGCCCAGCCCAAAAATATATGGATTGACGCGCGCGAAGCTGAAACGATTTTGGAGCTCGCGGTGCGCGATGATGGGCCCGGGTTTGATGTGAACGAGATTCAAGCCACGTATGGGACGCGCGGCTCGCTGGGCTTGTTAAATATGCGCGAACGCGCCGCCATCGTCAACGGCGCGCTGCAAATCACTTCCGCGCCTCAGCAAGGCACGCGCGTGCTGTTGACGGTTCCGCTAATAAAATAAAAAATATAGCGTCTGCCAGCGCGGGTGCGCGTTTTTCTAACGGCAAAAGTCATTGCGAATTTTACTTTATGCGCTCAAGTATTGTTCTGAAAAATCCCGTCACGCGCTGACGGAAATTTTTTTGGCGCGTAAATCAAGGTTGCCACCAACCGAAAATTCCGTGTCCGCCGTTTTTTGAAATTTGCGCCAACGCTTTGGTCGCCAAGTCCACCAGATATTGACCGCTCGTATCAAAGAACGCGATTTGTTTGCTGTCCCGCGACCAGGCGGGCGAAGGACTGTCCGCGCCGACTTGAGTGACGCGCGTAAACTTGGCGCCGTCGGGTGTCACTAGCCACAAGTCCCACGGCAGACCATCGGCATGCGCGGTTTGCGCGGACCAACACAACAGCGGCGGAGAACAAGCCGGCGCGCGGAACGATTGAATGCCGGGCAAAGGGCGCGTGTTGGGCCCAGAGGCGGTGAATAAAATTTGCGAGCCGTCGGGCGCATAACGCGGTTCGGAAATCAACACAAATACTTGATCGTTCAAGAGCTCGCGTTCGTCTGAACCGTCAAGCTTGGCGACCCACAATCCGGCGGTGAACGTATCGAAATTGAAACGGATAAAAGCGATAGTTTTGCCGTCGGGCGCTTCGGTGGACATGCGCGCGTTTTGGATGAGCGTCTGCGCGGGCCCGCCGTCAACAGGCACGCGTTGAATCGTGGAAGTTTGTTTGTTGGGCGGAGTCGGGAACGCGGCAGTGTAATAAATCCACTTGCCATCCCACGAATAATGGGGCCAGTTGACAGTGGTTTTGGCATCGGTTGGGGTGACCACCGGTTCAATGCGAGAGCCATCAATGCGGGCGCGATAAATCGCGGTTTGCGCGACGCCTTGCGCGTTTAGATTGCTGCGCACATAGACAAAGGAATTGCCGTCGGGCGCAAAACTGGGCGCGTCGGCAAACGTCTCTGTCGAGGGTTTGATGATCGGATTGGCTTTGCCGGTCGCGGCGTCTTGGAGCCAAATACTCCCGTCGCCCGGCGCGAAAATAAATTTGCCGTTGAGCGGCGGAGGCGGCGCGGACGCGCCGTCTAACGGCGAAACGCGAATCGGCGGACGCTCGATGGTGGCAGCGGGCTGCGCGAACGAATCGGCGGCGAGATTATTTGGATTGGCGCATGCCGACGCGGCGCAGAGTATCATCGCGCTGAACAACCCCAGAAAGACATATTTTTTCATACGAGATAGAATGTCTGCGGCGTAAGTATAGCATATTCGTTTTGAACGGTCGCGCGGGCTATTTTCAGGTTGGCAAAGCGTCAACTTTGCGTATAATCACTTTTCTAAAGATAGAATTTAAAAGTTTTACAAAGCGAGTTTTTACGGTATGACGACAACACGAGATTATTACGAAGTGCTGGGCGTGCCGCGCACTGCGTCGGCGGACGACCTCAAACGCGCGTTTTATAAATTGGCGCGGCAATATCATCCTGATGTAAATAAAGAGCCGGACGCGGCGGCGAATTTCAAAGAAATCAACGAAGCGTATCAGGTGTTGTCCGACGACGACAAGCGCGCGATGTATGACCGTTTTGGTCAGGCGGGCGTGAATGGCGCGGCGGGCGCGAGCGCTGGTTTTGGCGATATTCCCTTTACGGACATTTTTGAAAGCTTATTTGGCGCGGGTTTTGGCGCGCGTGCGCGCACGCGTCGCGGCCCGCAGCCGGGCGCGCATTTGAAAACCACGCTCACGCTGGAATTTGAAGAAGCGGTGTTTGGCGCGGACAAGGAAATTTCAGTGCCGCGTTTAGAGACGTGTCCATCGTGCAAAGGCAGCGGCGCGGAACCCGGCACGACGCCGACGCGCTGTCCGCAATGTCGCGGCACGGGCGAAGTGCGGCGCGCGACGCAATCCATCTTTGGCCAATTTATCAATGTCGCGCCCTGTCCGCGTTGCAATGGCGAAGGCGAAGTGATCAATACGCCGTGTCATGAATGCGGCGGTCAAAAACGCGTGCAAGTGATGCGTAAATTAGTGGTCAAGGTGCCGCCGGGCGTGGATGAAGGCACGCAGATTCGTTTGCAAGGCGAGGGCGAATCCGGCACGAGCGGCGGTCCGAGCGGACATTTGTACGCCCAAATCGCAATCAAACCGCATCCGAAATTCAAACGCGACAATCAAGATTTGTTGTTTGACTTGACGCTGAATTTTCCGCAAGCGGCGCTCGGCGCGGAAATCCAAGCGCCGACGCTCGAAGGCGAAGAACTATTGAAAATTCCCGCCGGCACGCAGCACGGTAAAACGTTTCGGCTCAAAGGCAAAGGCGTGCCGAATTTGAAACGCAGCGGACGCGGCGATTTGATTGTCACCGTCGCGGTGAGCGTGCCGACGCATCTCTCGGAAAAACAAAAAGCGCTGCTGCGCGAATTCGCGCGCACATTGGACGGCGCGCCGCCGAGCGAAGACAAAGGTTTTTTGGATCAAATCAAAGACGCTATTATGGGTTCATGAACGCGAACACCGTATGTCCGCGAATCTGCGCGAACGCGGCGCCGCGAATCTGCGCGAAATAGAAAGAAACCTCGGCAAAGATTCCTCGCCCCGCTGTTCGCCGCCAAGATTCGCGTTTTGTTGTACAGACAAAAAATAATCCAGTGAAAGTTATTGAATTGTCTATCCGCGCGGACGCTGAAAGCGCGGAAGCGTTAGCCGCCGCATTCAATGAATACGCGTACGGCGGCGCGGTGATTGAACAAGTGGTGACGCCCGAACAAGGCGAAACGCTCGACGCCGCGCGCCCGTACACCGTGCGCGCGTTTTTGCTCGATGATGAAACGCGGCGCGAAAAATATTTAGCGCTTGAACGTGTCGTGTGGGCGTATTCAATGTTGCGTCCCGTCGGCGAATTAGCGATGCGCGAACTGGCGGAAGAGGATTACGCGCACGCCTGGAAAAAATTTTATTCCATCCTGCATATCGGCGCGCGGACGGTGATTAAACCTTCGTGGTTGGAATATACGCCGCAAACCGGCGAATGCGTGATTGAGCTCGATCCCGGCATGGCATTTGGCACGGGCTTGCATCCGACAACGCGTTTGTGTTTGGCGGCGTTAGAAAAATATATCGCGCCCGGCATGGAAATGTTGGATGTCGGCACGGGTTCGGGCATTCTCGCCATCGGCGCGGCGAAGCTCGGCGCCGCGCGGGTGGACGCGCGCGATATTGACCCTATCGCGGTCGAGACCGCGCAAAAAAATATCGCGGCGAGCGGATTGGATAATATAATTCGCGTGACGCGCGATAGTGTAACGAATGACGCCGCGCCGCATCTATACGATATAGTGGTCGCCAATATTTTCGCGGATACCATTGCCGAGCTCGCGCCCGCGCTGGCGGCGCATTTAAAGCGTGATGGCGTTTTTATCGGTTCGGGTATTTTGGTCGAGCGCGCGCCTTTGGTGGAAAACGCGCTGGCGGCGCAAAATATGACGCTTGTCGAAAAACAACAAGAAGCCGATTGGTTGGCGCTGGTGTATCGGTTCAAGCGTACGCGCGCGTAACATGCCGCATCGTTTTTTTGTCCAAACCGCGTTAGCGCAAAACCGCGCGCTCGATTTTGGCGACGCGCACGCGCGCCAAATCCGCGAGGTGCTGCGAATGCGCGTCGGCGATCAAGTCATTGTGTTGGATAACGCCGGACTGCAAGCGCGTGTGGCGCTGCGCGAAATCAATCGCGCGCATGTGCGCGGTGAAATTTTGGAAACGATGCCCGCGCCAGCTGAACCGAGCGCGCGAATTATTTTGTATCAAGCGTTGCTCAAAACCGACAAGTTCGAATGGGTTTTGCAAAAAGGCGCTGAATTGGGCATCGCCGCTTTTATTCCGCTATTGACCGCGCGTGTGGTGGTGGACAAAGTGAGCAAGCAGAAATACGCGCGTTGGGCGCAGATTGTGACAGAAGCGGCGGAACAGTCGGGACGGGGCAAGCTGCCGCGCGTGGAAACGCTCCAAACTTTTGACGCCGCGCTCGCTGTGGCTAGAACGCGCGGCGGCGCGCGTTGGGTCTTGTGGGAAGAAGAGAACACGATGACTTTGAAACAAGCGCTTGCGGCGACAGACGCGGAAACGATACATCTTTTTGTGGGCCCGGAAGGCGGTTTGACCGCGACGGAAATCGAAACGGCGCGGGGGCTGGGCGCGCCAAGTGTCACTTTGGGACCGCGCATTTTGCGCGCGGAAACGGCGGGCCTGGTCGCCGCGAGCGCGATATTGTTTGCGCGCGGCGATTTGGAACGCGCCGCCCGCGCGGGCTGATAATATATTTCGAGGAATAAATACGATGGCTGAGAATGTGACGATTATCGGTTCGGGCCCGGCCGGTTTGACCGCTGCGCTGTATACGGCGCGCGCGAATTTGAATCCGTTGTTAATCAGCGGCAACGAATTTGGCGGTCAAATCGCGCTGACGAATGAGGTGGAAAATTATCCCGGTTTTCCCGACGGCATCACGGGGCCCGAACTCACGGAATTGATGAAACAACAGGCGGAAAAGTTTGGCGCGCGTTTCGAGTCTGACCATGTGAGCAGGGTGGATTTGCAAACGCACCCGTTTGTGTTAGAGACAGAGAATGGCGCGCGGCACGAGACCAACAGCGTGGTGATTGCGACAGGCGCCTCGCCGCGCCGTTTGGGCGTGCCGGGCGAAATCGAATTGACCGGACGCGGCGTTTCGTATTGCGCGACCTGCGACGGTTTTTTCTTTCGCGGTAAAAAAGTCGCCGTCATTGGCGGCGGCGATAGCGCGCTGCAAGAAGGATTGTTCTTGACGCGCTTTGCCGCGCAGGTTTATGTCGTGCATCGTCGCAATCAATTACGCGCGCAGCCGATTTTGCAAGCGCGCGCGCAGGAAAACCCTAAAATCAATTTTGTGTGGGATTCCGTCGTCCAAGACATTCAAGGGGATGGCGCGGTCAGCGCGCTCAATTTGGTGCATGTGCGAACAGGCGACCCAAGTCAACTGCCCGTCGAGGGCGTCTTTGTCTATATCGGACACATTCCGAACACGCAGTTGTTCGTGGGGCAGTTGGATATGGACGACGAAGGTTATCTAAAGGTGAACGAACGTTTGCATACAAAAATTCCCGGCGTGTTTGCGGCGGGCGAAGCGCACGACCACATTTTCAAGCAAGCGATTGTATCGGCGGGTTTTGGCAGTATGGCGGCGATGGAAGTGGAAAAGTTTTTGGCGGATTTGGAACATTCGGGTTATCCGACCGCGGGAAAAATATTCGCGTAAATCATCGCAGGGGCAGCGCGCAGGCGGCTGCCCTGATTTCTTTGCACGCGCAAAATAACCAAACATAAAGATTCGCTCGTGTAACAAGATGCCAACAATTCAAGTTGCGGAGC
This sequence comes from Anaerolineae bacterium, assembly GCA_021463195.1. Classification (GTDB taxonomy): domain Bacteria; phylum Chloroflexota; class Anaerolineae; order UBA4142; family SHND01; genus SHND01. The sequence goes on along the minus strand of JAJTXZ010000011.1, from coordinate 29,738 downwards.
AAGAAATTTATTACGCGGCGCGCGGTTCATACGGCGCGCCGTTCGTTTTGATTCATGGCGCGGGCGATAATCATTTATGTTGGAATGGTCAACTGGCGGCGTTGGCGCATGTGGCGCGCGGGTATGCGTTAGATTTACCGGGGCACGGCCGTTCGCGCGGCGCGGGACGTAAAACGATTTTGGATTATGCGCTGGCGACGCGCGAATTTTTGGACGCGCTGCAAATCGAACGCGCGGTCATTCTTGGCGTTTCGATGGGTGGCGCCATCGCGCAAACCATGGCGTTGGAATTTCCCGAACGGATCTTGGGTTTGGGTTTGATTGGCACGGGCGCGAAACTGAGCGTCGCGCCCGCGTTTTTGCGGGGCTTGGAAGATGATTTTGAAAATACCGCGCGCGAGTTGGCGCAAAATTATTTTTTCGCCGCCGCGCCGCTTGAATTGAGCGCTAAAAGCGCGGCAAGTTTATTGGCGACCGGCGCGGTGGTGACGCGCGCTGATTTTGCCGCGTGCGACGCGTTTGACGCGCGCGCGCGGGTGGGCGAGATTCGCGCGCCGACGTTGATTGTGTGCGGCGCCCAAGACAGACTGACGCCGCCGCGCTATGCGGAATTTCTCGCGCAGCGCATCGCGGGCGCGGAATTGCGCCTCATTGAAAACGCGGGACATTTGGCGATGCTGGAACAGGCGGACGAATTCAATCGAATCTTGAAAGCATGGCTGGCGCGACACGAATGGGTTTAACGCCAAGCGTCTTTCTATTTGGTTCGAGGTAAAAGACCTTTTGGGTTTCCGAAAACCCAAAAGGTCTTTCTAGAAATAGCCAGCGGTACGACGGCTGCGAGCTTTCACCTCGCAGCCGTCCCGCTTGGAGGGCAGAGAGCGCATTAGAGAATGCGCGCTACGCGATCAGGGGGACCGTCAATTCATATTTTGGTGATTACCCGGGCGTTCAGATCCCAAGGATTTTCGAAAACCCTTGGGATCTGAACGCCCGCGTTGTTTTCGTGATGCGGGAAATCGCCCGCTCATATTTCATTGACAGAATATTACTTGTATAGTATATTTCGAGTATCGAAATAAATTGCAGGATGAAATTATGGCAACTGAAATATCCACCGTCAAACCAAAGAATGAGCTTGCGCTGGACCAGGCGTTGTTAGAGTCGCTTGTCGGCACGCTGCGTCGTTTGATGTGGTTCGAACGCAACTGGCTGCGCCAAATTTTGGCGGAATATGATTTGGATATCGCGCCGTTTATGCTCTTGCTCCATCTGCTTCGGCATCAAGGCATGTGTCCCATTGGCGAATTGTCGCAGGCGATGGACTTGCCGAATGCGACGACAACGGGGCATGTGGATCGGCTGGAACAAAAACAGCTGGCGCGGCGCGAATACGGCAATGCTCAAGACCGACGGCAGGTGCGCGTGCATATCACCGCGCAAGGCAAAGCGTTGACGCGGCGCGTCAAAGAGCAGCGCTTGCAGACGGTCGCGCGCGCCTTGCGGCGTTTGCCCGCGCGCGACCGCGCGCGCTTTGTGCATTTGTTGGTGAAATTTATGGACGAATTAGAGTTGACGCAATGAAACGGCATTGGATTATCTTGGGCGGCGCCGTGATTGTGATTGGCTTGGTCGGGGCCCTCGTTTGGTCGCAAATCAATGCCGCCAATAACGCGCCGCCGCAATACACCGCGTCTGATATCGCAACGGCGGAAATGGGGACGCTGCTCGCGACAGTGAGCGCGACCGGTTCACTCGAACCGCAAACGGAAACCGCGCTCGCTTTTTTGGCGAATGGCAATGTCGCGGAGGTTCTGGTTAAACGCGGCGACAAGGTGTCGCAAGGGCAGCCGCTCGCGCGTTTGGACGCGACGGCTTTGAATTTGCAACTGCAACAACAACAAGCCAATCTCCAAGCCGCGCAAGCGAGTTTAGAGAAATTGAAACAGGGTCCCACCACGTCGGCGCGCGCGTCCGCGCAAGCGAATTTGGAATCGGCGCAGGCGGCGTACGACGCTTTGCAGAATCCGGCGACGAGCGCGGTCGCGGCGGCGCAGGCAAATCTCGATGCGGCGCGCGCGCAGTACAACAAATTGCTCAAACCCGACGCGACCGAATACGCGATTGCCAAAGCCGATTTGGACAAGGCGCAAGCCGCGCTCGCCAGCGCGCAAGCCGCGTATGACCGCGTTGGCGGCGCCTCCAATCCGAATATCGCGCAGCTGCCGCAGAGTTTGCAACTGCAAAACGCTACGCTCGATTATGAAAAAGCGTTGAACGCGTTCAACGCCAAATTCAATCCGACTGACGCGCAGCTCAAAGCGGCGCAAGCGCAAATCAAGCAGGCGCAAGACGCGCTTGAACGGTTACAGCCGACGCAAGAAAATTTGACGCGCGCGCAGGCGCAAATCACTCAAGCGCAAGACGCGCTCGCGCGTTTAACGCCGTTAGCGCAGGATGTCGCGCAAGCCGAAGCGAATGCGGCGGCGGCGCGCGCGGCGCGCGATTTGGCGCAGCAGCGCGTGAATGAGGCAACGCTGGTCGCGCCGCAGTCCGGCATCGTGACGACGCTCGATTTGGCGGTTGGCGAATTCGCGCAGGCGGGGCGTCCGGTTATCACCATCGCGGATTTGGAACATTTGCAAATCAATTTGAGCATTGACGAAACCGATATTCCGCGCGTTCAGGTGGGACAGCCGGTCGTGTTGGACCTCGACGCGTTTCCGGAGCAAGAGGTGGATGGCGTGGTGCAAGAAATCGCGCCGGCCGCGACGACGCTGCAAGGCGTTGTGAATTATCAAGTCGTGGTGGCGGTGACGCCGGGCGCGCTGGCGTTGAAACCGGGCATGACGGCGAACGCGAATGTCCAAGTCGCGCGGCGAGAGAATGTTTTGCTCGCGCCGACGCGCGCGATTCGCGCGCAGGGCAGCAAGCGGCTCGTGGTAGTTTTGGAAAATGGTGAGCCGCGCGAGGTGTTTGTGACGCTTGGTTTATCCAATGACCAATTCACCGAGATCACGGCGGGTTTGGAACCGGGCGCGCAAATTTTGACGACGGCGGTTTCGACGAATGCGCCGCGTTTTGGCGGCTTTGGCGGCAATAATAACGCGAACGCGACGCCGCAAGGAAATTGAAACGGGCGCCGGATCGCTAAAATCGAAAATGAATTTGTTTGAAATTTTTCGCATTTCCTTTTATTCACTCGGCGCGAATAAATTACGCGCGGGGTTGACGATGCTGGGCGTCATCATTGGCGTCGCGGCGGTGATTGCGCTGCTCGCGGTGGGGCAGGGCGCGAGCGCGGCGATTACGCAGCAAGTGCAAGCCATTGGTTCAAATGTGTTGTTTATTATTCCCGGTAGTTTTCAGCAAAATGGCGTGCGCTCCGCTGTCGGCAGCGCGACGACGTTGACGCTTGAGGATGCTAACGCGCTGTTGGATTCGGCTTGCTGTCCCGATGTCGCGCGCGTCGCTCCTGTGTTTCAGGCGAATGTGCAGGTCGTCGCGGGCGGCAATAATACGAATACGGCGGTGACAGGCACGACTCCCGATTTTCAAACGGTGCGAAATTTTCATGTTGGGCAAGGACGCTTTATTGACGCGCGCGATGATGAAACGCTCGCGCGCGTCGCGGTGTTGGGAACGGCGACGGCGCGACAGTTGTTTGAAAATCAGGATCCGCTTGGCAAAACGATCAAAATCAATCGCGTGCCGTTCAAAGTGATTGGCGTGATGAAGGAAAAAGGCGGCACGGGTTTTTTTGGGCAAAATCAAGACGATGTGATTTTTATTCCCATACGCACCGCGCAGACGCGTCTCTTTGGTTCGCAGGCGTTGACGGTGAATGGCCAGCGCCGCGTGTCGGTGATTTACGCGTCGGCGCGCGCGGAAGAACGCAGCGCGCAAGCGGTTTCGCAAATCACGCAAGAGCTGCGCCAACGGCATCGCATTCAATTTCAACAAGACGATTTTTCCGTCATGAGTCAAAAGGATTTATTGGGCGCGCTATCGCAAATCACCAGCATCCTCACGATTTTTCTTGGCGCCATCGCGGCGATTTCTCTGCTCGTCGGCGGCATCGGTATCATGAATATTATGTTGGTGAGCGTGACGGAACGCACGCGCGAAATCGGGATTCGCAAAGCGGTGGGCGCGAAACGGCGCGATATTTTATTTCAATTTTTAATGGAAGCGATTGCGTTGAGCGTGAGCGGCGGCATTATCGGCATCCTGTTGGGCGCGGGCATCGCGCAAGCGGTGAATCAAACGGGCGCGCTCACGACGGTCATTCAAGCTAGCGCGGTATTGTTGGCGGTTGGCTTTTCGGTGGGCGTTGGCTTGTTTTTTGGTTTGTATCCCGCTTGGCGCGCGAGCGCGCTGCATCCGATTGACGCGCTGCGTTATGAATAATTCGCGTTACGCGTTGGCGGAGCAAAGCGCTAATTGGGCGTACGCGCGCAAGTGGACGAATAAAGTCTAACCGCAAATGGATATTCACGCGCTTTTTTCGCGTATCGCCAATATTTATATCGTGGTCAATGAAAATGGCGTCGTGATTGTGGATGCCGGTTTTGGCAATGCCGCGCCGATAATAATCAAGAAAATTCGAGAATTGCGGCGCGCGCCGAGCGATGTGCGTTTGATTTTTTTGACGCACGCGCATATGGACCACGTGGGCGGCGCGGCGGAATTGCGGCGGCTCACTGGCGCGCCGATTGCGCTGCACCGCGCGGACATCGCCAAAGCGCGCGCGGGCAAACACAATCTGCCGAGCGGACGCGGTTCAACGGGCAAAGCGCTGGAGCATACCTTTAATGGGCTGCATTTGAAATTTCGTTACGAAGCATTCGAACCCGATTTGTTTTTTGACGAAGGCGATACGCTGCGCGAATTTGGTTTGAATGCGCGTGTGCTGCGCACGCCGGGGCATACGCTTGGCTCGCTGACGTTGGCGCTGCCCGAGCGCGCGCTATTGGTGGGCGATGCCATCATCAATCAATTTCGCGTCGCGATGCCCTTGTACGGCGAAGATATCGCGCTGGCATTTGACAGCGTGCGAAAAATCGCGGAGTTGCAGCCGCGCATCCTTTATAGTGGACACGGTAAACCGTTTTCGGGCGCGGCGCTGGCGCGTTATACGCAAGCCAAAAAGTTGTCGTTGGCGGCTGAATAAATTCGCGAACCAAAAATTCGGAATCATATCGAATGAATATTCTCGTTATCGGCGCAAGCGGATATACCGGCGAACGCCTTGTGCGCGCGTTATTGGCGCGCGGTCATCGCGTGCGCGGTTTGGCGCGTCAAATTGAACGCGGTATCGCGTTAGAAAAAGAAGGCATGGAATTGCGCGTCGGCGATGTGTTGCAGCCCGAAAGTTTGCAGGGCATCGCCAATGAGATTGAAATCATTTTCAATCTCGCCGCAAGCTGTCGCCTCGATCCCGCCGCCTCGAAAAAAATTTTGACGGATGGCGCGCGCAATCTGTTGCGCGTGGTGGACCGCGCGACATTGAAAAAATATATTTGGGTGTCGAATGTATCGGTGTATGGTTTGCCCGCCGCGACCGCGCGCCTCGATGAAAGTTCGCCGCTCAAGCCCGCGTACGCCTTGGGAAAAATTACGGCGGACGCGGAAGCGTTGGCGCGCGAAAATGCGCCAACGGTGACGGTGCGTGTGCCGAATATTTATGGCGCAGGACGCGATGGTTTGGCGGCGCTGCGCGAAGGGCGCATTCGTCTGCTGAACGGCGGCGAAAATTGGACAAGCCGCATTCACGTGGATGATTTGGCGCAGGTTTTGTTGGCGGCGCTTGAACGCGCGCCGGCGGACAGCGTATATCTCGCGGCGGATGATTTGCCGACAACGCAGCGCGAATTTTATCGCGAACTTGCGGCGGCAATCGGCGCGCCGGTGCCGCTGTCGCTCGAAATTAACGCGGCGCGCGCATTCGGTTTGTTTGGGCGCGCGATGAATGCGTTGGCGGGAGAACGACAATATCCGATGAGTGAAAATGTGATTGGGTTGGTCAGCGGCAATTATTTTTGCCTTAATAATAAAATTAAAAACGAATTGGGCGCGCAGTTAAAATATCCGACCTTTCGCGAAGGGTACAAACCGATTTTGGATTTGAGGTAACGCAATGGCGGATGTGACGATTGAAAAACAAGCCGCGACTGGCTTGCACGCGCGCCTGACGCGCACTTTTGCCGCGCTGCAATATGGAAATTATCGGTTGTGGTTTCTCGGACAGCTCGGCTCGCTGGTTGGCACATGGATGCAATCCACCGCCGAAGGTTTCTTGGTTTTTGAATTGACCAACTCGCCCGCCTATCTTGGCTATGTCGGTTTTGCCGCCGGCGTTCCGTCGTGGCTCTTTATGCTCTTTGGCGGCGTCGTCGCGGACCGTTTTCCGCGCCGCAATCTCATCATGCTCACGCAATCGGCGATGATGGTGTTGGCGTTTATCTCTGCCGCATTGACGTTTACGCAGCTCATTCAACCTTGGCACATTATTGTGCTGGCGTTTATTTTGGGGATTGCCAACGCGTTTGACGCGCCCGCGCGTCAGGCGTTTGTGTTGGAACTCGTAAACCGCGAGGATATGGGTAACGCCATCGCGCTCAATGCGACGATGTTTCAAATGGCGACTGTGGTGGGCCCATCTATCGCGGGCATTACCTACGCGCTGGTGGGGCCCGCGTGGTGTTTCACTATCAATGGGTTTTCGTTTATCGCGGTTATTGCGGCTTTGTGGCGCATGAAATTAGAGGCGACGCCGTCCCGCATCCGCACGCGCTCGGCTTGGATAGAATTACGCGATGGCTTGAAATATGTCGTCGGGCATCCTGTAATTCGGACGCTGTTGGGCGTGGCGGGAGTGACAAGTTTGTTTGGGTTGGCATTTGTGACTTTGATGCCCGCTTGGGCGGTCACTATTTTGGGCGGCGACGCGACGACCAACGGGCTGTTGCAATCGGCGCGCGGTTTGGGCGCCTTGTCCGCCGCGTTGATGATTGCGAGTTTGGGCAGGTTTCAATGGAAGGGCAAATTGATGACGCTGGGGATGTTCGCTTTTCCGCTCTCGCTCTTTTTGTTTGCCAATGTCACGCAGCTCTGGCTATCGCTCGCGATTTTAGTTTGCGCCGGTTGGAGTTTTATGGTGTTGTTTAATCTGGCGAATATCTTGATTCAGCAATCGGTGAGCGACGAATTGCGCGGGCGCGTCATGGCGATTTACTCGTTGACCTTTTTTGGGTTGATGCCGATTGGCGCATTATGGGCTGGGTTTTTCGCGGAACATTTTGGCGAACCGGCGACCGTGATGTTGGGCGCCGGGATTACTCTGGTGTTTGGCGCGTTTGTATTTTGGAAAATACCGCAAGTGAGAAAATTACAGTAATCGAGGTAACAACGAAACAGGCGGCAAGTAAACAAGGCGGCAGGTGAACGCGCAAGTCGTTTCATTCGCGCCGGTTCGCTTGGCGACTAAAAATCTATGCAAGCAACACGTTCTGAAAATGGAAATGTACGCGGCTCTGCCGCGCCGTCCGCGTCGGGCGGACGACCGCAAGCCAAGATGGATTTTAAAACGATGGGGCGCGCCATCGCCTATATTCGCAAATATCGTTGGCTGATGCTTTTGGCGTATGGCTCTTTATTTATCGCGACGGGCGCGCAGTTGGTTGTGCCGCAGTTGGTGCAAAGTATCATTGATACCGTCACGAGCGCGTACGCGGCGAATCAAATTTTGAAATTGCCCGCGAACATTCAGGCGCTCGCGGCGCAGCGCCTGAATACTACTGTTGAACAGATGACGCATACTTCACTGACCGCGAATGATGATTTGCTGCGCGCGATGGCGGCGATTGTGATTTTCGCGGTGGCGCTCGCGATTTTCGCGTTCATTCAATCATTCAACGCCGAACGTATTTCGCAAAATGTCGCGTTCGATTTTCGCAGCGAGCTCTTTGCCAAAATCCAGCGCCTCTCGTTCAGCTATCACGACCGCAATCAAACAGGTCAGTTGATGATTCGCGCGACGGACGATGTGGAAAAGGTGCGGCTCTTTCTCGGACAGGGGTTGGTTCTTTCGCTTCAATCCATCGTGCTGTTGGTCGCCGCGCTCATCGTGCTGTGGTTTACCAATCACGCTCTGACGCTTGTGGTTTTGCCGATTCTGCCATTGGCATTCATCGCCTTTTTTATTTTCGGCATGATTACGCAGCCGCTCTTTATCCAAGTGCAGCGACGCATCTCGGCGATGAATACGGTGCTGCAAGAAAATCTCGCCGGACTCAAGGTGGTCAAAGCGTTCGCGCGCGAACCGCAAGAACAGACGCGCTTTGACGCGACCGCGACCGATTTTTTGAATTGGCAGCTGCGCGTCTCGCGCATTTTTTCGTTCCTCTTTCCCGTCATTTTCATGATCGCGAATTTAGGGCAGGCGGCGGTGTTGTATTTTGGCGGACGCCAGATTATCGAAGGCACGCTCACCATCGGCGAATGGCAAAAATTTTCGCTTTATCTCGCGTTTGTCTTTTTCCCGATGGGGCAGTTGGGATTCATCATCAATCTGATGTCGCAAGCCAACGCCTCCGCCGAACGCATTTTTGAAATTCTCGATACGGAAAATGAAGTGCAGGATAAATCGGGCGCGCAAACGCTGACGACGGTGCGCGGCGATGTCACCTTTGACGATGTGACCTTTCGTTATTTCAAAGGCGGCGAGCCGGTGTTGAGCCAAGTCTCGTTTCAGGCGCGCGCCGGGCAAACGGTCGCGCTACTTGGCGCGACAGGCAGCGGCAAGACCACCATTATCAATCTCATCCCGCGTTTTTACGACGTGAGCGCGGGGCGCGTGTTGATTGACGAGATGGATGTGCGTGATGTGACATTGGAAAGTTTGCGCGCGAACATCGGCATCGTTTTGCAAGAGACAACCTTGTTCACCGGCACGATTCGGGACAATATCGCGTTCGGCAAACCGGACGCGAGCATGAATGAAATTACCGCCGCGGCGCAAGCCGCCGCCGCGCACGATTTCATCATGGAATTTCCGCAGGGCTATGACACACCCGTCGGCGAACGCGGCTCGACTTTGAGCGGCGGCCAAAAACAGCGTATCGCCATCGCGCGCGCGCTGCTTTTGAACCCGCGCATTTTAATTCTGGACGATTCGACGAGCAGCGTGGATTTGGCGACCGAGTATCGTATTCAACAGGCGCTCGACCAGTTGATGCAAGGACGCACTTCGTTTGTGATCGCGCAGCGCATCAGCACGGTCGTCAACGCCGACCAAATTTTAGTGTTGGACAAGGGGCGCATTGTGGCGCGCGGAACGCATGAAGAATTGCTTGAAGCGTCCGAAATTTATGCCGAAATCTACAGCTCGCAGTTGATGACCGATGCGGTCGAGGAGCAAGTCCTATGATGATGGGTATGCGCGACGATATGCTGCGTCGCGAAACGAGCAAACCCGCGAGCGTTGCCGCGACGCTGGCGCGTTTTTGGATTTATTTTCGTCGATACTGGTTTGTGTTGTTGGGTGTGTTGGCGCTCATTCTCGTCAGCACCTGGTTCCAAGTCTTGGTGCCTGATTTGATGGGGCAGGCGGTCAACTGTTATCTCACGCCCGCTTCGACAGCGCTTTTCAGCCAACAAATGATTCCCGGCGCGGGCGCCGCCCAAGTCGGCGCAGGGTGTTGGTTCACCACCGTGAATCCGCAATGGACGACGCCAGATTATATCGCGGGTTTGGGCGGCTTGGTTTTGATTATGGCAGGATTGTACATTGCCAGCTCGATTCTCGGCGGGTTGATGTTTTACTTGATGGCATACGCGGGGCAGAATGTTTTGCGACAGATGCGGATTGATTTGTTCAAACATATGCAAGCGTTGTCGCTCGGCTATTACACCAAACATGAAGCGGGCGATGTGATGAGCCGCATCACCAACGACGCCGATTCGATTCAGCAGACGGTCGGCTTTCCGCTGGTCAGCGTATTGCAAGGTTCGCTCTTGATTGTGTGGATTGCGTATTCAATGCTCACGCAAAGTTTTTATTACGCGCTGGTGTGCCTCGTCGTCGTGCCGTTCATGTTCGTAGCGACGACCTGGTTTTCGGGCCAAGCGCGCAAGGCGTATCGCAAGGTGCGCTCTTCGGTCGGCAGCGTGAACGCGAATTTGCAGGAAAGTTTTTCGGCGGTGCGCGAAGCGCAGGCGTTCAATCGCGAAGAAGAGAATATCCAAGCGTTTAATGAATCGAACGCGGCGTCGCGCGACGCGAGTATTCGCGCCGTCGCGTACACGAGCGCGCTGATGCCTGTGCTGCAATCGCTCGGCTATGTCTCGCTCGCCATTGTCGCAGGCGTAGGCGGAATGCTGCTGCTCAATAATCAAAATCTGGGCGGCGAAGCGATTACGCTTGGACTGGTGATTTCGTTCATCGCGTATACGCAGCGTTTTAATCAGCCCGTCGCGCAAATCGCGACGATGTGGACCAATATCCAAAGCGCGATTGCGGGCGGCGAGCGTATTTTTGGTTTGCTCGACATTGCGCCGGATATTGTGGATAAACCCGACGCGCGCGTGATGCCGCAAATCCAGGGACGCGTGGCGTTTGAGCATGTTTTCGCGGAATATGAACCAGACCAACCCGTGCTGCGCGATGTGAATCTCGTCGCCGAGCCGGGACAGACGATTGCGATCGTGGGACCGACGGGCGCGGGCAAGACGACGATTGTAAATTTGATTCCGCGTTTTTATGATGTGACGCGCGGCGCGGTAAAGATTGATGAAATTGATGTGCGCGATGTGACCGCCGCGAGTTTGCGCGCGCAAATCGGCGTGGTGCTGCAAGATTCGTTTTTATTCAGCGCGTCCATCAAAGAAAATATTCGTTATGGCAAACCCGACGCGACGGATGAGCAAGTGTACGCCGCTGCCCGATTGGCGTCGGCGGATACGTTCATCGAACGATTGCCGCAAGGATACGATACGGTGTTGGGCGAACGCGGCGGCGGTTTGTCGCAAGGGCAGCGTCAGTTGTTGGCGATTGCGCGCGCGGCGCTTTCGGACCCGCGCATTCTGATTTTGGACGAAGCCACGTCATCGGTGGATACGCGCACAGAGCGATTGATTCAAGGCGCGTTGGAAAAATTATTGCATGGGCGCACGTCTTTTGTCATCGCGCATCGGCTCTCGACGATTCGTCACGCGGACATGGTGCTGGTTTTGCGCGACGGACAAATCATCGAGCGCGGCAAGCACGACGAATTGCTCAAGCAGGGCGGTTTCTATCACGATTTGTACATGAGCCAATTTCGCCGCGATATTGATTTTGAAGAGGTGCACGCCGAGCCGCAACATGCGAGCGCGGTCGCCGCGCCTGCGGAATAGCGCGGACGCTGAAAGCGCAAGGCGCCGCCGCGCCTTGCGCGAAAATGTTTGGATTGGAGAAACGATGGCTCATACCGTATCGTACAATGCGCCGGTCATTTTGCAGGGCGCGCACGCGCGACTGGAACCGTTAACGCTCGCGCACGCGGACGATTTGTTTGCGGTTGGACAAGATGCGGAGATATGGCATTATATGCCCGTGCCGCCGCCGCGACAGGTTGACGATGTACGCGCATGGATTGCCGCGGCGTTGGAGTTGCAAGCGCGCGGCGCGACGTTGCCGTTCGCGATTGTGGATGTAAAAACGCAGCGCGCGGTGGGCAGCACGCGCTATCTCGATATTTCGGCGCGCGACCGACATGTCGAAATCGGTTGGACGTGGCTCGGCAAAGCTTTTTGGCGCACGCCTATCAACACCGAATGCAAATATCTTTTACTCGCGCATGCGTTCGAGACGCTGCAATGCATTCGCGTCGCGTTAAAAACCGATTTACGCAATGAACGTTCGCAGCGCGCGATTGAACGTATCGGCGGCGCGCGCGAAGGCGTCTTGCGGCGCGTCGTCATCATGCACGACGGATACGAACGCTCGACGGTGTATTATTCCATTCTCGATGCCGAGTGGGCGGACGTAAAAAAGCGGCTTGCGGAAAAAATGAACGCGTCGTTTTGAACGACGCGTTTTTGTATATAATATCAAACGTTGAGCGCGCGACGCGCAAAGCAAAAAACATAAAGTATAAAGCAGAGAGGGATTTTTCGTGTCTAATTCATTATCTTTATTAGCGGTGTACGCGCATCCTGACGATGAGCAGGGTGTCAGCGGTTTGATGGCAAAATACGCGCGGCAAGGGGTGAATACGGGAATCATTTGCGCGACGCGCGGCGAGGCGGGCGAAATCGCGCCGGGGACGCACGCGACGCCTGAAACGTTGGGGCAGGCGCGCGAAGCCGAGATGCGCTGCGCAGCGGCGAAAATCGGCGTGCGGCATTTGTATCTGTTGAATTATCGCGATTCAGGCATGGCTGACACGCCCGAAAATCAAGACCCGCGCTGTTTATATCAGGCGAATGTGTTGGAGGTCGCGGCGCAGGTGACGCGCATTGTGCGCGAACAAAAACCGCAAGTGATGATTGCGTTTGACGCGTGGGGCGGTTATGGGCATCCCGACCATATCAAGATGCATCAAGCCGCGCTGATGGCGTTTTGGATGGCGGCGGATGCGCGCAATTTTCCCGAACAACTTGCCGATGGTTTGGAGACGTGGGCGCCGTCGAAATTGTATTTTAACGCGTGGCCCCGTTCGCGGTTTCGTTCTTTTGTCGAATATCTGAAAGCGCAAGGCGAACCCGCGCCCGATTGGCTCGAAGCGTTCGCGCATCGCGCGCTGCCGGACGAAGTGATTACGACGCGGCTTGACGTGCATGAATTTGTGGACCTCAAAATTGAATCGCTGATGTGCCACGCGACCCAGTTGGGTCCCAATACAATGTTTCGCCGCATCCCCGAATCGCTGTGGCGCGATACACTCAAGGTTGAAACGTTGGCGCTCGCCGAGTCGCGCACCGGACGCGCGCAAAATGAGACGGATGTATTCGAGGGCATTGTTTGAACGCGCGCGCAAGCGCGGCAGATTTTAATTGTTCACTTTGAACAAGCTTGAGCGCAAATGATTTACGAAATTGACAAAGGCGCAGGCGTGTTTTGCAGCGAAGGCGCGGGCTGCCGCGTCTATTTCATTGCGCGCCCCGAGCCGATGTTGATTGATACCGGCGCGCCCGGCCGCGGCGAAAATATTTTGCGAGATTTGGCGAGTATCGGCGTGCAGCCGATTCAAGTGCGTAAAATTATTTTGACGCATCATCATATCGGACACAGCGGCGGATTGTGGCTTTTAAAGCGGCGCACCGGCGCGCACGCGTTGGCGCATCAAGCCGATGCGCCGTATCTCACCGGCAGACGTTCGCGGCGCGCGGCGCGCCGTTCCGTCGAGCGCGTGTTTCAGAACGCGATCGCCAAAGTCGGCTTTGGCGACGCCATGATTGTCTCGCTTGAGCGGACGTTGGAAGAGGGCGATGAAATCAACGGCTGGCGCGTCATTCACACTCCGGGACAAACGCCGGGCCACATTTGTCTGCATCGGCGCGATATACTCATTAGCGGCGATTTATTGAGCGCGAGCGCGGGCGGCTTTCGCGTCGCGCCGCCGCCGACGATTATTGACCCGGCGGCGTATCTGCGCTCTTTGCGGATGGTGGCAAAATTGGATTTTGAGATTATTTTGCCGGGACACAATCCGCCGTATGTGGTGGACGCGGCAAAAAAAGTGCGCGAATTGGTGGCAAGTTTAGAATGAATAGCGCCCGGGCAAACGAATTTATTGTTGATTATCCGGATTTCCAGACCCTCAGGGTTTTCGAAAACCCTGAGGGTCTGAAAATCCGCTACGTTTTCGCGATGTGGATAATCATCAGGAATTTATTTTTGCCAAAGGGCGTTTTTTTTCATCTGGGTTTAAGGTTCTGTCCGTAAGGTGTAGTGGATGCGAGCCACAAATAGACGACTGAGGGCGCGCAGCCGAGAATGAGATTTAGCATGGATAACAGAACTTGGAAGAAAGTTGGGTTGGGCGTGGCGGCGGCAGGCGCGTTGGCGGGATTGATGGCGGCGCTGCGCTACGGCAATCACTATTTGGACGAATTTGAAAACGCGCAAAACGAAGATGCCGCGAGCGGTGAATATTTCACCACGTCGGCGGGTTGGCGCATGCACTATACGGTCCAAGGCAAAGGCGCGCCGCTTGTTTTGATTCACGGTTTCTTGGATTCGCTGCAAACGTGGCGGCGCAATGTGCCGGTGTGGGCGCAAACGCATCGCGTCTATGCCATTGACGTATTGGGTTTCGGTTCGTCCGACCGCGTGCGCGCGCCGATTTATACGCTCAAGCAACAGGCGCAGTTTCTGCGCGAGTTTTTCGCGGCGCAGCAGCTCACGCGCGCGACGGTAATTGGGCATTCGATGGGCGGCGCGCTGGCATTGCAGTTTGCGTATGATTTCCCCGAATTGATTCACAAATTGGTATTGATTGCGCCCGCCACTTATTTGTATGCGGCGTTTCCGCGCAATGGTTTGCGTACGATGCCGCCGCGCGTCTCGCGCGGTATGATGGGTTTGTATGAAAAATGGCAAGGCGAACGCGTCAATCCAGTGCGTTACGCTTACGGCGACGCGGCGCGCATTACGCCCGATGCCGTCGCGCTGCGTCAACAAATGATGCGCGTGCGCGGCACGCATGACGCGTTGATTGCCATGTCCAGATCAAAACGCGAGGCGGATGTGCCGCGCGGTCTCGGCGCGGTGACTGCGCCGACTTTGCTGATCTGGGGCAAACGCGACCGCGTTGTGCCGATTTGGCACGCGTCGCGACATTTGCGCGCGCTGCCCAACGCGCATTTAGAATGGATTGAAACGGCGGGGCATTTGCCGCATGAAGAAGAACCCGCGACTGTAAACGAATTAGCGCGCGCATTTTTGGACGATGCGCCCGGACGCGCGCTGACGGCGTGATGCGCGTCCCGTCGGCGAATTTGTTCGACAAGCAGGGAAATTCTGTTATAATTTACGCGCCGCTATTGCATTGGCGGATGAAGGAACGGTGATTACAAGATGAATCCAAATAATCAATGGTATCGCAATGGGCTAGTTTATTTGCTCATTATCGTGGTTTTGGCGGCGTTGGCATATCAAGTTTTTCAACAGCCGCATCAAACCAAGCAGATTACCATTTCCGAAGTCGCCGCCGCAATCAAAAAAGGCGATGTCTCTAAAGCGTCGGTAGCTGCGCCGACCGTTACGATTACGTTCAAGAACAACGGTCAAACCGCTTCGGCGCAATTTTCGCGCTCGCCCAACGCAACCTTTGAAACTACAATGATGAATCTGGGCGTCACGCAAGACCAGCTCGCGGCAGCCAATCCCAGCTATGAAAATTCGATGCAATGGGACAATATCATTACGTTGTTGGGCGCGATTTTGCCCGTGTTGTTGATTGGCGGTTTGTTCTTTTTCTTGATGCGGCAAGCGCAATCGGGCAACAATCAAGCCATGTCGTTTGGCAAATCGCGCGCGCGGATGTTTAGCGGCGACAAGCCGACGGTCACGTTTGCGGATGTAGCGGGCGTGGAAGAAGCTAAATCGGAATTGGCAGAAGTCGTCGAATTTTTAAAAGAGCCGGATAAATTCACCGCGCTCGGCGCGCGCATTCCCAAAGGCGTGCTGCTTGTAGGTCCGCCCGGCACCGGCAAAACTTTGTTGGCGCGCGCGGTCGCCGGCGAGGCGAACGTGCCGTTTTTCAGCATCAGCGGTTCTGAATTTGTGGAAATGTTTGTCGGCGTCGGCGCGAGCCGCGTGCGCGATTTGTTTGACACCGCGAAACGCAATTCGCCCTGCATCGTGTTTGTGGATGAAATTGACGCGGTAGGGCGCCATCGCGGCGCCGGTCTCGGCGGTTCGCACGATGAACGCGAACAGACTTTGAATCAAATCTTGGTCGAGATGGATGGTTTTGATACGGACACGAATGTCATTATCGTCGCTTCGACCAATCGTCCCGATATTCTCGACCCGGCGCTGTTGCGCCCCGGTCGTTTTGACCGCCGCGTTGTCTTGGACCGCCCCGATATGGTCGGGCGCAAAGCGATTTTGGAAGTGCATACGCGCGGCAAGCCGTTGGGCGACGATGTAAATTTGGTCGCGGTGGCAAAATCTACGCCGGGCTTTTCGGGCGCGGACATCGAAAATCTGGTGAATGAGGCGGCGATTCTGGCGGCGCGACGCAATAAAAAAGCGATTGGCATGCCCGAATTGCAAGAAGCGGTCGAAAAAGTGATTGCGGGACCTGAACGCAAGAGCCGCGTGATTAGCGAAGACGAAAAACGCGTCATCGCCGCGCACGAAGCGGGGCACGCGATTGTGATGCGGATGCTGCCGAACTGCGATCCGGTGTACAAAGTTTCGATTGTTTCGCGCGGCATGGCGCTCGGAATTACGATGCACTTGCCGGAAGATGACCGCTATCTCATGCGGCGCGCGAAATTCTTGGATGATATGGCGGCATTGCTCGGCGGACGCGCGGCGGAACAGATTACCTTTGGCGAAATCACGACTGGCGCGTCGAATGATCTCGAACGTGTGACGGATATGGCGCGCTCGATGGTTACGCGCTATGGCATGAGCGACAAGCTCGGTCCGCGCACATTCGGCGACCGCGAAGAATTGGTTTTTCTCGGACGCGAAATTTCCGAACAGCGTAATTATTCGGAACAGGTCGCGCAAGATATTGATTCCGAAGTGCGCCGTTTGGTCACAGAAGCGTATGATCGCGCGGCCGAAATTCTGACAAAATATCAACACAAGTTGGTGGAACTTTCGGACCGACTCATCAAGGTCGAAACGGTGGACGCGGCGGAATTTGAAGCGATCTTTGCGGACGCGCCAAAATTCGATCGCCCGCGCTATACGCCGATTCCCGTCACAACGAACGCGCCGACGATGCCAAAGTCGGAAACGCCGCCGTCCTCTGAACGCGGCGCGCTGCCGCCGCTCGCGCCATCGCCGGCGTAACGCGCCGTCAACGGATGTAATATTGCGGGTTGGCATGACGCCGAAAAAATTGAAAAATATTTTGTCCAGCCCAAAGCCAAGTGATTTTACATCAGCGCAGTTTCAATTTTTTGCGATGCGTTGATACAATAGCCGAGCGGCACATGCTGCTCGGTTTTTTGTTTCTAGCATTGGCAAGCAAAAAACCGCCATGTTTATTCGTTCTGTTCGAGCATTCAAAAATACGAGGATTCGCAAATGAAAAATACGGATACCCAGCTTATGGGCCTAGTTGGCGAGGCGATTCAAATCGTCGCGTTGGAACAGACCGCCGCGTTCTGGGACAGCGGCTTGGTCGCGGCATTTGCCACGCCCGCGCTAGTCGCGCTGTTGGAAAATGCCGCCTTTAACGCGGTTAGAACGGCGTTGGGTGAAGGACAAACGACTGTCGGCACGGAGTTGAACATCAAACATCTCGCCGCGACGCCGGTCGGTATGACGGCGCGCGCGCGCGCGGAAGTGATTGAACACGATGGGCGCAAGGTGGTGTTCAAGGTGGAAGCGTGGGACGATATCGAAAAAATCGGCGAGGGAACGCACACGCGCTTTGTCGTGGATCTGGAACGCTTTAATCAACGCTTTGAAGAAAAGCGCGCGCGGAAGGCGGGCGGCGGATAAATAAAACGGCGAAATGATGGATGCGTTCAAACATCCTATCGCGCTGTTTTATCTTTTTCCGTTTGACTGGCATGGACGAACGTCAGCGTTTTGAACAACTCGCAACCGCATATTTTAAAGCCGTGTATCGTTCTGCGCCGACGTTGGCGACGGATTTGGGCATCCACACGTACGACCATCTGCTCGACGATCTTTCGCAATCCGCCATTCAAGCGCGCATCCGCGAATTAAAAGCGTTTCGCCGCAAGTTTCGCGCGTTGGACGCGACGCAGTTACAGAATGGCGCGGACGCCGATTATGCTTTGATTGTCAGCGACATTGAAAATGAGTTGTGGCTGCTGGCGGATACGCGCGATTGGGAAACTGACCCGTCGTATTACGTGTCCGACGCGTTCTTTTCGATTTTTCTGCTCGCGGCGCGCGACTTTGCGCCGCGCGCGGAACGCATAAATAATCTCGCCGCGCGCCTGGAGCAGGTGCCGGCGCTGCTCGATGCCGCGCGCGCGAATCTCAAAAATCCGCCATACATTCTCACCGAAATTGGCATTGAAGAAACTGAAGGCGCGATTGAATTTTGCGCGCTGCTTGGACCCGAAATCGCCGCGCAGATGAAACCGCCGCGTCGGTTTACGCGCGCGGTGAAACAGGCGCTCGGCGCGCTGCGCGAATTTTTGAAATATCTGCAAGATGATTTGACGCTCACGTCAACCGGCAAACTCGGCGTCGGCGCCAAGCATTACGCGAAAATTTTGCGTTATGACCACATGCTGCCGTACACCATCGAAGAGGTGGTGATGATGGGCGAGCGCGTGTTTGCGGAAACGGAACGCGAGATGGCGGCGTGGGCAAAGCGGATTGACAAGTCAAAAACGTGGCGCGAGATTACGGCGCAAGCGCGCGCCGAATTTCCCGCGCGCAATGGTTTGTTGGGCGCATATCGCCGTGAAGTCGCGCGCTTGCGCGATTTTGTGCGCGAACGCGATTTGGTGACGCTGCCCGAACAGGATTGCGAGGTGATCGCGACCCCGCCATTCGAACGCGCGCTCAACAGTTTCGCCGCGTACATTGCGCCCGGTCCGTTCGAGCAAGACCAGCGCGGTCAATTTTGGGTGACGCCGGTGGATGCGCGCGCGCCGCGTGCGCAGCAAATTGAACAGCTCGAAGAACACTGCAATTATTTATATCCCGTCACCGCCGCGCATGAAGCGTATCCGGGGCATCATGTCCAACTTGCGCGCGCGAATCAAGTCGGTTCGCGCTGGCGCAAACATTTTTCCTCCTCCATTTTTGCCGAAGGATGGGCGCTCTATTGCGAAGAACTGATGAATCAGGCGGGTTATTATCAAGACCCGCGCGTGCGCTTGTTTCAACTCAAGGACCGCTTGTGGCGCGCCGCGCGGGTGATTAACGAAATCGGGATCCACTGTTACGGCTTGCCGATGGATGACGCGGCGCGTTTTTTGGTGGACAAGGCGGGACTCTCGCGCAGCGCGGCGCGCGCCGAAACGCGGCGTTACGTCGCCGAACCGGGCCAGCCGATGAGTTATCTGATTGGCGAACTCGAAGTCGAACGCTTGCGCAAAAAGTTTCGCCGGCTGCCCTTGAAAAAATTTCACGATTTGCTATTGGATTCGGGGACGGTTCCGTTTGTATTGGTGGAAAAAGAGATGGAGGAAAAGGTAGCAGGAAGCAGGTAGCAGGAGAAAACGCATCCTTGCCTAACTTGCTGCTTGTTACTTGGCTAGCAACATGAAAGATTTATCTGCGCGTATTCTCAATATGGCGCAAATGCGCGGCGCGACGTATTGCGATGTGCGAGTGGTGAATCGCACGGTTCAAACGCTCGGCGTCAAAGATAGCCGCGTGCAGGAAATGGTGCAGCAGGAATCGCAGGGTTTTGGTGTGCGCGTAATCGCCGACGGCGCGTGGGGCTTTGCCGCCTGTTCGCGCGATGATTATGCCGATGTGGACGCGACCGTCAATCGCGCGCTGCAAAACGCGCGCGCTAGCGCGCTGACCAAGACGCGCGAGGTGCGGCTCGGTCAGCCCGAAGCCAATAAAGGCGTCTTTCGTTCCGCTTTTAAACTGGACCCCTTTATGGTGTCCATGTCCGACAAAATCAACCTGCTGCTCAAAGCCGATTCAGAGATGCGACGCGCCAAACCCAAGAATGTTCATTTGGTGACCACCTCGGAACTGGTTTTTGTGCGCGAAGAAAAAACTTTCGCGTCCAGCGAAGGCGCGTTTATTCAACAAGAAATTGTCGAGAGCGGATGCGAGATTCAAGCGCTGGCGACCAATGAAGCGGGCGAGGTGCAGACGCGCACTTGGCCCTGGGGCAGGCATCAGCAGACGCGCGGCTTTGAATTTGTGCTGGAACAACAGCTGGTGGAAAACGCGCCGCGCCTCACGCAAGAAGCGGTTGAATTGCTGCGCGCCGACGCGTGTCCCGCGCTCGACGCGACGACGGTGATTTTGAGCGGCAATCAAGTCGCGCTCCAAGTGCATGAATCGTGCGGACATCCGATTGAACTCGACCGTGTGCTGAAACAAGAAGCGTCGTTCGCAGGCACTTCATTTTTGACGCCCGAAAAACTTTATCATTTGCAGTACGGCTCCGAAATCGTCAATCTGACCGCCGACGCGACGACGCCGGGCGGGCTTGGCACGTTTGGCTATGATGATGAAGGCGTGCCGGCGCAGCGCATCGAGGTCGTCAAAGATGGACGCTTTGTCGGCTATATGACGAATCGCGAACTCGCGACGGAAATGAATCTCGGTCGTTCCAACGGCACGATGCGCGCGGAAAGTTGGAATCATTTGCCGCTGATTCGTATGACGAATATCAATCTCTTGCCCGGCGCATGGAAATTGGATGACCTCATCGCGGATACGGACGACGGCATTTATTTTGACACCAATCGTTCGTGGAGCATTGACGACAAACGGTTGAATTTTCAATTTGGCTGCGAGCTGGCATGGGAAATCAAAGGCGGCAAGAAAACGCGCCTGTTGAAAAATCCAATTTATACTGGCGTTACCCCCATCTTTTGGCGCGGCTGCGACGCGATTTGCGATGAAGCGGAATGGGTCGTGTGGGGCACGCCGCGCTGTGGCAAAGGTCAGCCCGCGCAGACGATTCGCACGGGTCACGGCGCGAGTCCCGCGCGGTTTCGAAACGTCAAAGTATTCTCTAGAAGCTAAAAGCGCAAAGTTAAAAGCTTGAAGCGGGATTGCATTTTACTTTGGCTTTTAACTTTTTCACTTTTTACTTTTTCATGTTGGGTCACGAAAAACTCGAACAACTCGCCGAGATTGCGCTCGGGCATTCCAAAGCGGACCAAACGGAAATTGTTTTGCGCGGGACCGACACGGCGCTATCGCGCTTTGCCAATAACGCGATTCATCAAAATATTTTTGAATCGAACGTCACCGCGCGCGTGCGCGTCATTCTCGGCAAACGCACCGGCGTCGCCGAGTCAAACGATATTTCGCCCGAAGGCATCAAACGCGCGGTGGATATGGCGCGCGCGATCGCGCAGCTGCAACCCGAAAATCCGCAGAATGCGCGTTTGCCGCAGCCGCGCGCGCCGCAACAAATTGACGCGTATGCGGCAAATACGGCGGACTGCGCGCCTGAAACGCGCGCGCGGGTGATTGAACAGATTTGTCGGCCTGCCGCCGCGCAGAAATGGATTGCGGCGGGCGCGTTTCGCACGCAGGCGTACGAACTCGCGGTTGTCACTTCGCTGGGGACGCGTGTGTATCATCGCGGCACGCGCGCCGACTTGAGCGCGGTGATTATGAACGATGCCGGGACCGCGTCGGGCTTTGCTTCAACCGCTTCGCCGGATGCGCGCGAAATTGACGCGCGCGCGGTCGCGCAGCGCGCGTTGGACAAGGCGCAGCGTTCGCTCAATCCGATCGCGCTTGCGCCGGGTGAATATACGGTGGTATTGGAGCCGGAAGCGGTGGCGTCGGCGCTGCAATATACGGCGTGGCATACGTTCAACGCGTTGGCGGTGCAAGAAGAACGTTCCTTTGTGCGCGGGCGGCGCGGTGAAGCGCTGTTCAGTCCGCTGGTGAGCGTGTACGATGACGGCACGGACCGCGCGGGTTTTCCGCTGCCGTTCGATTATGAAGGCGTGCCGCGCCAGCGTGTTACGTTCATCGCGCAAGGCGTCGCGCGCGAGGTGGCGTATGACACGTTTACGGCGCAGCGCGACAATGTGGCTTCGACCGGTCATGCGCTGCCCGCGCCAAATCTGACGGGCCCGCTGCCGCAGCATTTATTTCTAGCGCCCGGCGCCGCGAGTCAAGCCGAACTCGTCGCGCAGGTGACGCGCGGAATTTTGGTGACGCGTTTTTGGTACACGCGCGTCGTGCATCCGCTGCATGTGATGATGACGGGATTGACGCGCGACGGCACGTTTTTGATTGAGAATGGACAGGTGACGCTGCCGGTCAAAAATTTGCGTTTTACTTCGTCGTATCTCGACATTTTCAAAAATACGCGCGCGGTTGGACGCGAGACCCATTTGATGTACGACGAACGCACCGAAATGAGCTTTCGCGCGCCCGCGCTGGTGGTGGATGGATTTAATTTTACGGGGGTGACGCAATAGCGACGACGTTTTTCGGGCGCGCGTCATAATTTTGCGCGGTTGCGAAATCGTAAGGGTATGTTATACTCGCGAATAATTTTCCCTTGTCCAAGGATGGGCGAGGAAAATTTTTTTTGGGGGAGGACGGATTCCCAACTCGGACAAGCCGAAACTAAAAACTATTATCGGACGCGGATGCGCGCGGATTTACGCGGATAAAAAATTCCGCGTTCAAAATTCTTTGTTTTTTGCAATGCTCTCATCAGCAAAGTTTCAAACTTTCGATTTCTCGGAGAATTCGAAAGTTGAAAAGCGCTTTCAGCGATTTGGCAAAGGAATTGTTTTTGCGCAAGGATTTCATTGATAAGGCGCTAAAAACTTCGGGATTCGCAAGTTTCAAGTCCTGAATTCGATATTTTCAGCAAGTTAAAATATCGGGGCGCGCCGCCAAGCGGACGCGTAAATATCCAAGGAGGAAATAGGATGGACGCTATCGTAACTACTTTGAGTCAATATGTTGGCACGGGCCTTGCTAGTCTGATTGCGGCGGTGTTGGCGCTGCTCATCGGTTGGCTGATTGCGGCGCTAGTCGCGGGCATCGTCAGGACGTTGCTCAAGCGAGTTCAAGCGGATAATCGGATGGCTCAAGCGCTGGGCGTCAAGGAAGGCGCGGGGTATCCGATTGAGCATTGGGCTAGCACGCTGATTTTTTGGTTTATCTTTTTATTTTTTGTCGTCGGCGCGCTCGAATTGCTGCATATTACGCAGTTGGCGGCGCCGATTAACGCTTTGCTGACAAGCATTACGGCATGGCTGCCCGCGTTGTTCGCGGCGGCGATTCTGGCTCTGATCGCGCATGTGCTTGGCACGATTTTACGCAAGTTGACGGTAGAGCTGCTCGAGCGGCGCAAGGTGGATGAACGGCTGGCGGCGGGCGCCGGCGCCAAAACGTCTATCGGCAAACCGCTCGGCGACGCGGTGTATTATCTCGTCTGGCTGTTGTTTTTGCCTGCGATTTTAGGCGCGATCGGCTTGCAAGGTTTGCTCACGCCCGTCCAAAACATGCTTGACCAATTCCTCCGCTTTGTGCCGTTCCTCGCGGCGGCGGCGATTTTGCTGGTGGTCGGCTGGTTTGTCGCGCGCATCGTTCAACGTATTGTCGCCAGCTTTTTGGCATCGGCAGGCGCGGACGAATTCGCGGAACGTATTGGCGTCGCGAAATATATGGGCAAGATGACGATCTCGACGCTGGCGGGATTGATTGTGTTTGTTTTGATTTTGATTCCGGTCATCACTGCCGCGCTCGACGCGTTGAATCTTGACGCATTGACGGCGCCGTTGACGGCTATGCTGAATAATGTCATCACCGCGATTCCGAATTATGTCGCGGCGGCGGCGATTTTGATTGTCACGTACGTGCTGGCGCGCTGGCTCATTGGCATTTTGGTCGAAATCTTGAGCGGCGTCGGCATCAACAATCTGCCGCAGGCGTTGGGTCTCGGCGCGCAAGACTCGATTGGCGGACGCACATTGGCGCAGTGGCTTGGCGATCTCGCGCTGTTGATTGTGATGCTGCTGGCGGCGGTGCAAGCCGCGCAGGTCATTGGTTGGGGCGCTGTCACGGTGGCTATCGGCGCGCTCGGCACGCAGATTGTCCAAATCATCTTTGGCTTGTTTATCATCGCTATCGGCGTGTATTTGGGCAATCTCGCCGCGCGTTTTGTCAATGGCACCACCGCGCCGAACAAGAGTTTGCTGGCGCTGGTCGCGCGCGTGGCGATCATCGCTTTCGCGGGCGCGATGGGTTTGACCGCGATGGGTTTTGCCGAACAAATCGTTGTCATCGCATTTGGTTTGTTCTTTGGCGCGATTGCGATCGCGGTCGCGTTGGCGTTCGGTTTGGGCGGACGCGAAACGGCATCCAAACACATCGCCGCATGGTCGGATTCGCTCAATCAAGACGATTCGCGCTAAATATCCGACAAAGGATTTTAAAGAGGAAAAAAGGCGTCGCGAGAGCGACGCCTTTTTGGGTTATGGTCGCGCAACTTGCGCCCGCAAACCAAACGCGTCGGGCGCACGCGCAACCTTAAGATTTTGGCGCGGCGGCGCCGATGCGCTTGACACTTACACGGAATCGTGTATAATCAATCTATACACGATTCCGTGTAAATTTATTTAGGGTGGTCAAATATGGCGGCATATTCTCTCGATGCGCTTTTGCAGCGCTGGGCATTGCATCAACTCACTTCTGAACAAGCGATTGGACAAATCTTGCTCATTCTCCAGCACGTCGAAGAACGGCTGCTTTCGCTGGAAAAGTCCGCGGCGGCGCAGCAGCCAACTTTGTCCGCTGTGACGCCCGCCCTCGCATTGCCAACCCCGCCTCGAGCGCCGCGCAAACGCCCGTCGCAAGGCAAAGCGCGCTGAATCTTTCGAGACGTGACAGGTTTCTAAAACCTGTCACATCTAAAAACCGCTTGACATCCTACACGCGCGCGTGTAGGATGTTGGCATGGCAACGCAACGCAAGAAAAAACAAACGACTGTCAAACCAAAAACGCCGCGCCGTCGCCCCGGACCGCGCAGCAAGCCGCTGGTCAGTTCATCGCCTAGCGCAAATGCTCAGTTAATTGAAGGAGCAGACCTTTCGGGTTTCCGAAAACCCGAAAGGTCTCGGACCCCAAAACCAATCGGAATCCGTTCTAGTATGATGGAATGGAATGACGAAACCATCCGCGCGCTGCGCGAACATTTGCAGTTGACGCAAGCGCAAATGGCGCAAGAACTTGGCACACGGCAACAGACGATCAGCGAATGGGAAGTGGGGATGTATAAACCGCGCGGGGGAATGGCGCGGCTGCTGACGATTGTGGCGGAACGCGCGGAATTTCAATACGCGGCGAGCGCGGACAAAAGAGATAAATAAGCGGCGCGGCGCGGCAACCTAATTTTTGAAATAAAAAATGCGGTGACACACGTCGCCGCTTTTTTTGTTGGCAAATGGCGCTTGACTTGGGTAAATGCGAACCTATAATTGGGAAACGTTTATTTTCATGCAAGGAGGCGAAATGGACAGCAATGTTTTGATTGTTGGCATCATCGTTTTGGGTCTCATCG
This sequence comes from Anaerolineae bacterium, assembly GCA_021463195.1. GTDB lineage: Bacteria > Chloroflexota > Anaerolineae > UBA4142 > SHND01 > SHND01. Next base: position 4,337 of record JAJTXZ010000011.1, on the reverse strand, counting down.
TCGTCGTGATTCTGCTGCGAGACCGCATCACGAAATTGCTTGTGCGTGGTTCGATGACAAAACAGGAGGGCGAAGTGAGCTTTGAAGCGGATAAACCATCCGCACAACAGCCCGCTGACCCGCGTGCCTCTGTCACCATTAGCGGCAACAAATCGGTTGGCGAGAGTAAAATGCAAGTGAGTCGAGACGATGTTGAAATTAGTGACAACCTTGCTTTGGGTAAGCAAGATATCAAAGTTGATTCCCCTACCAAGAAAAAATAATTATGCGAATTTTTCCCCTTGCCAATCGTAAATCTGAAATTGAACTTTTTTCCAGAATGGTTGCGCGTCAAGCGGCGGCGCGCATCTTGCTGATTGAAGCGCCGTCGGGTGTTGGCAAAACGGACTTGTTGGCGCAATTCACGCGCGATGGTGGCGCGAACGCGCGCGTTGCCAAAGTGGATTTAAAGGCGGCGGAGCGCGGGGTGGCATATTTCTTTTGGCGCGTGCGCGAGGATTTGGGGCACGCGCATTTTGGACAATTCGCGACTGCGATTCACCGCCTCGTGTATGGCCCGAATGTGACGATTGAAAAAAATTGGATTTTGGGCAAACAGGAAATCGAGATTGCTTTGACGGGCGACGACAAGACGCGTCCATTCTTGCTGGATACGTTACACGAAGCGTTCTTTCAGGATTTGCGCGCCATTGACCGCAAGGTGGTTTTGATTCTGGATACGTTCAATGCCGCAGGCGAAGAACTCAAGCAATGGATTGGCGGCGAATTTTTGGCGGCGGTGGTCCATTCTCCGAACGTCGTCGCCGTGATTGCGGGACAAATCGTGCCGAAACCGAGCGTCGAGTGGATGGATGATTTTGAACACCGGAAATTAGAGAGTATTCGGGATGTGGATGCGTGGCACGAGTGCGCGCAGCGCGCCGGCATCGTCTTTGAGCGAGAGGAAATCAAAACAATCTGTTGGTTGTTTGACGGACATCCGGCGGGGATTACAAACGCGTTTCTCAAGCGCGCGGCGGAGTTGGGTTTATGAGCATGGATTATCTCGCCCGTCTGGTTGCCGCGCAGTCCGTCCAAGAACGGACGTGGATTGTTACAGAGAGTCTGCTGGAAACTCTGCCCGCGGATTTGCGTTCAATGGTTTGGGCGGCGGCGATTCCGCATTGGTTTGACGAAAACATTTTGGCAGCGCTCCGTCCCGAATTGGCAGAACACGCCGCGCGGCTCTATGCCGAGTTGCAGACGCTTTCCTTTGTCGAAGTTTTCCAGGGGCGCGGCTTTAACCTTCACGAGTTGACGCGCAAGGCGCTGCTCGAACACTTGTGGAATGAAAATCAAGATGAATTTCGCGCGTTGTCACAACGCGCCGCAGATTATTTTACACAGGATGAAACAACCGAGAGGCGGATTGAATCAATTTATCATCGAGTCATTGCAAACCCGAAAGATGGCGCGCAAGAATTTTGGGAGCAAGGCGCGGAATGGAATGATTCATTTAATTACGCGGAATTGAATGCTTTAAGCGAGAGTGTGTTGGAGCATGTGCGTGAACGTGAACTAACGGGGCGCGCCAAGGGGTTGGCTTTTTTCTTCCGCGGGTTAGAGGAGCAACGCGTCTATCATCAGGCGGAAGCTTTGGGCGCGTTACAAGAGGCATTACAGAATGTCGAATCAGATAGCCAATTAAGGGCGAATGCGCTAAAGGCGACGGGCGACGTGTTGCAGTTTCTCGACAAGCGTGATGAAGCGTTGGCGCGGTATGACGAAGCGTTGCAATTATTCCGTGCGGTGGGTTCTCGCTTGGGCGAAGCGAATGCGCTTTCGGCGACGGGCGACGTGTTGCAGTTTCTGAAAAAGAACGATGAAGCGTTGGCGCGGTATGACGAAGCGTTGCACTTATTCCGTGCGGTGGGGGATCGCTTGGGCGAAGCGAACACGCTTGCCGCACAAGGTCAGCTCTTTTTGCGAGATAATGGAGAACGCGCGGATGAATTGTTGGCGCAGGCAATTGATTTGTTCACACAAATAGGTGACCGCTATAGTGTCCCCGCCCAGATCGGCAATTATGGTTGGGCATTGTTGCGACTCAACCAAGCCGAACGCGCACAACCTTATTTTGCTCGGGCAGCAGAACAATTTGAACAAATCGGCATGAAAGAATTTGCAGTGCAGTGTCGCGCAATGGTTCAAAACATCCAAGCGGCAATGGTTTTGGCTCATGCGAATTCGTTGTCCGACAAAAAGGATTACGCGCAAGCGGTGATTGAGTATCAACGCGTTGTCGAGATAATGCCGAGCATTGAAGCATGGAACGGTTTGGGCAATACACTTGAATCCCTCGAACGCTACGACGAAGCGTTTGACGCGTATTCCCACGCGCTCGCGCTAGAGCTCGACGCGCCGTATCTCATCCGCAATCGCGCGAATGTGTTGTTGAATCTGAATCGGCTGGAAGAAGCAGAACGCGACATTGCCCGCGCGGTGGAATTGGACGCGGACAATTTTTACACGCACGCGCGGCAAGGGGAACTTGCGTTACGACGCGGCGAGTTTGAGGCGGCGGCAACACATTACGAGTATGCGGTCGCGCACGATGAGGACGTCGGCTGGAAGTTTGGACTCGCGCTGGCGAAATATGGCGCGGGCGACAAGGCACAAGCAAAAACGATGGTTGAGGATGCGCTCAAGCAAGCGAGCGACGACGACAAGTCACAACGCGAATGGTTTGAACGCGTGGCGCAGGTGAGACCCGAATTGGCGGACGCCGCGCGCGATTTGGGATTGGCGTAGGGGCAAAGGCATTGTGCCTTGTGCATACAGCGCACAACGCGATGCTTTGCCCCTACCACGCACCCATCGAATCTCCAATCTCTAATCTCTAATCTCCAATCTCAAATCTCAAATCTCAAATCTCAAATCTCCAATCTCTAATCTCTACTCTCCGCCTCACAACCCCAGCCCTCTCCCAATCACCTCTTTCATAATCTCATTCGTTCCCGCGTAAATGGACTGGACGCGCGCGTCGAGATAATTTTTGCTGATGGGATATTCCGTCATATAGCCATAGCCGCCGAACAACTGCAAACATTCGTCGGCGACGCGTTTTTGCAAATCCGTCGTCCACCATTTCGCCATACTCGCCTCTTCCGTCGTCAATTCGCGCGCGTTCAACGCCATGATACATTTGTCAATGAACGCGAAACCGATTTCGATTTCCGTTTTCATTTCCGCCATCTTGAAACGCGAATTTTGAAACGAACCGACGGGCTTGCCAAACGCGTGCCGCTCTTGAACATATTTCAGCGTCATTTCAAACGCCGCTTCCGCCGACCCCATCGCGCCAATCGCGACATGCAAACGTTCTTGCGGCAACTGCTGCATCAAGTACACGAATCCTTTGCCCTCGTCGCCCAATAAATTTTCGCGCGGCACGCGCACATTGTCGAAAAACAATTCAGCGGTGTCCTGCGCTTTCAAACCAATCTTGTCCAGTTTGCGCCCGCGTTCGAACCCTTCCATCCCGCGTTCCAACACCAAAAGCGAAATGCCTTTGTGCTTGAGTTCGGGATTCGTTTTCACCACCGTCACCACCAGATCGGACATGATGCCGTTGGTGATAAATGTTTTCGAGCCGTTGACAATGTAATCGTCGCCGTCGCGCACCGCCGTCGTGCGAATGCCCGCGAGGTCGCTGCCCGCCGCCGGTTCGCTCATCGCAATCGCCAAAATGTGTTCGCCTGCAATCAATTTTGGCAGCCAGCGTTTTTTCTGTTCGGCGTTCGCATAGTTCATCAGGTACGGCAAAACAATGTCGGTGTGCAAACCCCAGCCGATGCCGGTCGCGCCCGCGCGCCACAACTCTTCGCTCACAATCGAGTTGTAGCGAAAATCTTGCAGTCCCGCGCCGCCGTACTCTTCGGGCGCGTCAAAGCAGAGGAATCCCATCGCGCCCGCTTTGCGCCACACCGCGCGCGAGACCATGCCGTCCTTTTCCCACTGCGGATGATGCGGCGTCACCTCTTGCTCAATAAACGCGCGCACCGTTTCGCGGAACATTTGATGTTCGTCGTTAAAGATTGGTCGTTTCACTATTACCTCACATTATCGGACGCGGATTTTCGCGGATGAACGCGGATTAAATAAAAATTCTTTTCCGCGTAATTCCGCGTTTATCCGCGTCCGATTTCTAAAATGTTTTTCCTTGTGTTGCCATTTCTACCAGCAATTGGGGCGGCTCGAAACGCGCGCCGTAACTTTTTCGGACGCGGATTTTCGCGGGTGAACGCGGCTTAAACCAAAATTCTTTTCCGCGTAATTCCGCGTTTATCCGCGTCCAA
>JAJTXZ010000109.1 GCA_021463195.1 Anaerolineae bacterium | reverse complement strand
CGAGCGGAGGCGAGAAATCTCGACCTTGCGCGTCAAACGAGATTTCTCATTGCATTCGAAATGACAATGGCTGCTCCCTGACTTTGTGCCAGCCCTATGGGGTACGGCAGAACGCGCAAGCTAATACACGTTAGGACGAGATTGTGTTAGCATAGAGCCGCCTATGACAACTTGGGAACAATCACGCGCGCTCGAGCGTAATTTAGATTTTACGGCGCAAGCTCTGGCGCGGCGCATTCAGCCATTGCAAGCGGCGAGTCATCGCCTCGCGCTCGCGCGCCTCGCCATTTTGGCGGGCGGCAGCGCGGCGGCATTGTTCGCCGCGCTTTTGGACCACGCGACCGTCGCGTGGATTATTTTTGGAGGCGCGCTCGGCGTATTTGCGCTGTTCGTCGCGCTGCATCGGCGTTTGGACCGCTGGCTTGAAACATTGACGTTGTGGCGCGCGCTCAAATTGGATTCGCTGGCGCGACTGAGACTTGATTGGGAAGCTTTGCCGCCGCCGCGCCCGCTGACGCTGACCGAGAACGCGCTCGCGCGTGACCTCGACCTCGTGGGCTATCGGTCGCTGCATCAACTTGCTGACACGACTATTTCGCGGCGCGGCGCGCAGCTGCTGGCTGAATGGCTCACGCAAACGCGCCCCGATATAGACGCGCTGCGCGCGCGGCAAAATATCACGCGTGAATTACGGACGCGCGCGCGCTTTCGCGCGCGTTTTCAACTGCATTATCGGCTCGCGCTGAAACGCGAATTCGAAGGCGATAATTTATTGCGCTGGCTTGAAACGGAATTTCCGTCCGCGCGTTTGCGGCGGGCGCTGCCGCTGGCGGCGGCGCTCGCCCTCACGAACTTGATTTTATTTGCGCTGTGGCAATTTGGCGCGCTTCCGCCGTTCTTTATCGCGTCGCTCGCGGCGTACGTGGCGTTTTATTATTGGCACCAACGCGCGTTGGAAACCGCGCTCGGCGCGGTGACACGCGTGCAGGCGGAACTGGATAAATTCCGCGCGCTGGCGCAATATCTCGAACGCGCGTCGTATCGCAATGCGCCGCAGCTCGCGCGTCATTGCGCGCTTTTTTTAAATGCCGCGACGCGTCCTTCCGCGCAGTTGCGGCGGGTGAATTTTGTCGCCGGCGGCGTTGGCTTGCGCAGCAATCCGCTGTTGGCGATACTGTTGAATGTGATTTTGCCGTGGGATTTTTTATTCGCGTCGCTCGCGGAGCGACAGCGCGCGCGCGTCGCGCAGCGCCTGCCCGAATGGGTGCGCGTGATACATGAACTCGACGCCTTGATTGCACTGGGCAATTTTGCCGCGCTGCATCCCGAGGCGACGTTTCCCGAAATTCGCGCGGACGCCGCGCCTGTTTTGCGCGCGACGGCATTAGGTCATCCGCTCATTCCGCGCGCGCAGCGCGTATGCAACGATTTTGAAATCACCGCGTTGGGCCAAGTGGACATTCTCACCGGCTCGAACATGGCGGGTAAAAGCACGTTTCTCAAAACTATTGGCGTCAATTTTTGTTTGGCGTACGCCGGCGCGCCCGTCCTCGCGACGCAGTTTCACGCGCAGCCGTTTCGTTTGCATACGTGCCTCCGCGTCGCCGATTCGATTGCTGATGGGTTTTCGTATTTTTACGCCGAAGTGAAATGCCTCAAAGCGCTGTTGGAAAAACTGCGCGCGTCAGAGACTTTGCCGTTGTTATTTTTGGTGGATGAAATTTTTCGCGGCACCAATAATCGCGAACGGCTCAGCGGCAGCCGCGCGTATTTGCAAGCGTTGTTTGGCGCGCGCGGCGCGGGTTTGATTGCCACGCACGATTTGGAACTCGCGCAGCTGGCAAACGCGAATCCGCACGCGCGCAATTTGCATTTTCGGGATGAGGTGCAAGCGGGGCGTCTAGTCTTTGATTATATTTTACGCGCGGGGCCCTGTCCCACGACGAACGCGTTAAAAATCATGGCGTTGGAAGGATTGCCCATCGAATAGTCGCGCGCCGAATCAACGCGCGCGCGCAAGACGCAAATCTCGCTTTCGCTATGTTACAATAGCCGACATGATACCCTCGCCGCGCGCGCCTTTGGCGACGCCGCAAACGCTCCGCTTTGTGGATTTATTTTGCGGCATCGGCGGTTTTCGCATCGCCGCGCAAGAAGTTTGCCGCGCCCGTCAGTTGACGCCGCAGTGCGTTTTTTCGTGCGACATTGACGCGGACGCGCAAGCCGCTTATGAAGCGAATTTTGGCGAACGTCCCGCCGGCGATATTCGCGCGATTGACGCGCGCGCGATTCCAGACCACGACATTTTATTCGCGGGTTTTCCTTGTCAGCCCTTTAGCATTATCGGCGACCGCAAGGGCTTTGAAGACGCGCGCGGCACTTTGTTTTTTGAGATTGCGCGGATTCTCCAAGCCAAGCGTCCGCGCGCGTTTGCGCTTGAAAATGTAAAGCAGCTGCGCAGCCACAATCAAGGGCATACGCTCAAACGAATTTTGGAAACTTTGCGCGAGTTGGGTTATTTCGTTGAGGATTGCGTGCTTAACTCGCTCGCTTTTGGCTTGCCGCAAAAGCGCGAGCGCATTTTTATCGTCGGTTTTCGAGACAAGGTGAATTTTCAATGGCCCTCGGGCGGCGCGCCGATGCGACGACTTGAAGAAATTCTTGAACCGAATGCGCCGTCATTATATTTTGCGTCCGCCCAAATACAACGCCGCCGCAAACAAAAACGCCAAGGCAAACCACAGTTTGCCGAGCTAACTATTTGGCATGAAAACAAAGGGGGGAATGTCAGCGCCTATCCGTATTCTTGCGCGCTGCGCGCCGGCGCCTCGCATAATTATTTGTTGGTCAATGGCGAAAGGCGTTTGACCGAGCGCGAAATGTTGCGCCTGCAAGGATTTCCGGAAACGTACAACATCGTTGGCAGTTATACCGTTGTGCGCAAGCAGACGGGCAATGCTGTTTCTGTTCCCGTTGTCAAAGCGGTGCTAGCGAGCGCGCTTGATGCGTTGTCCTTGCGCGATTTCACCTTGCTTGAGGATTAGACCGGCGCAAGCGGTTGATGCGGCGCAGGCGGCAGCTCGACGCGAATCGCGTCGCCGACGCGCACCGCGCCGTCTCGCCGCACAATGCCCATCACGCCCGCTTTGCGCACGAGATTGCCGTCGGCGCCCTGATCATACGCCGCGCGCATCAAACCTGGTTGAACGCCATCCAACTGGGCGCACGGCGTTCGCAAGCCGGTAATTTCCACCACCGCCTCCGCGCCGAGATGCAGCCGCGCGCCCGTTGGCAAGCCCAATAAATCTACATGCCGCGTCGTGATATTTTCGCCCATCTGGCCCGCGGCGATGTCAAATCCTTTATCGCGCAATTCGTCGTGCAGTTCGGCGTGAATCAAATGCACCTGTCGCAGATTCGGCTGGCGCGGATCTTGCGCGACGCGCGAACGATGTTTCACGGTCGCGCCCGCGTGCGCGTCGCCTTGCACGCCCAAGCCGGTCACTAGAAAAATCGAGTCCTGATTCGGTTTCGCCATTGTGTGCGTGGCGCTCAAACTGACTGCGGTAATAATGCCGTCCATTGTCGCTCCCGACGCATAAATTTAGTATGCGCCAAGTATAGTTTTCATTATCGCGGGCGTCAATAAAAAGTTATTGATTTTGTATTCCGTCGCCGCGTCAGTACAATGCGTTGTATGTCAAAGCTTGCCGCGCCGCTGCTGCGCGAAATAGCGCGTCCCACCACGCTGCTCGAAATGGCGCGTCTTTCGGAACGGCTCGGCGCGCGGGTCACGCTGGCGAGCGAAACTTTTCAACACACCGGCAGTTTCAAATTTCGCGCCGCCTACAATCTGGCGCGCAGCGTGCCGCAAACCAAAATCATCACCGCGTCGTCGGGCAATTACGGGCAGGCGTTGGCGTACGCGTGCAAGCTGTTGGACAAACAAGCCATCGTCGTTATGCCCAATAATTCCGCGCAAGTGAAAATAGACGCGGTGCGCGAGTATGGCGCGCAGGCGGACTTGATTGACGTGAATGCGGTCAGCCGCGCGGCGCGCGTCGCGCAACTGGCGGCGGAGCATCCCGACGCGTATGTGGCGAGCGCGTACGATGACCCGCTGGTGATTCAAGGTAACGCGAGTTTAGGCGCGGAGTTGGCGCGCGTGGCGCCCGCGTTCGATTTTATTCTCGCGCCGATTGGCGGCGGCGGTTTGTCGTCGGGAATCATTCAAGGATTACGCGCCAATGGAAATGCGACGCCCGTCATTGCGGCGGAACCGCTCCTGGGGAATGACGTGGCGCGTTCCTTGCGCGCGGGCGAAATTGTGGCGAATGAACGCGAGCCGCAAACCCTCGCCGACGGCGCGCGCACGATGAGCGTCGGCAAACACAACTGGGCGATTTTGCGCGACAATATTCATTCCATCGTCGAAGTGCCCGAAGAAAATATCGCGCAAGGGACGCGTTTGCTTTTTACGTACGCGAATTTAAAAGTAGAACCGACGGGCGCGCTGACGATAGGCGCGGTGTTGACCCAGCGCGATTTTTTTAAAAATAAACGCGTGTGCTGTGTGATTAGCGGCGGCAACGTGGACGCGCGCGTGTACGCCGCGCTTCTCGCGCCTAACGCCAAGTAAGCTAACTGCGCGCCGCGTCACACAACAACGCGAGCTCAAGCCAATGAAAAAACTCCCAAGACAAATTCAAGATATTATCGAACCGCAAATGGTCGTCGAAGGCGCGGGCGTTTTATTGCGCCGCTCGTTCGGACCGCATTCCAGCAATTTATTCGACCCGTTTTTATTGTTTGACCATTTCGCGTTCAATAAACCGCGCCAAGGCGAGCCCGTCGGTTTTCCCACGCATCCGCATCGCGGCATCGAAACGGTGACGTACATGCTCGACGGCAATGTGCGCCATCGCGACAGTCTCGGCAATATGGGCGTGATTGGCCCCGGCGCGGTGCAATGGATGACGAGCGGACGCGGCATCTTGCACGAGGAAATGCCGCGCCGCGGTCCGACCGGCGCGATTAATGGCTTTCAGCTGTGGGTGAATTTGCCCGCCGCGCAAAAAATGAGCGCGCCGCGTTATCAAGAAGTGAATTCGGAAACGATTCCGCTGGTGACGCAAAATGGCGTGAGCGTGCGCGTGGTGGCGGGAGAATACGCGGGCGCGCGGGGCCCCGTCACGGAAATCGCCGCGCAGCCGTTGTATATGGATGTGACGCTCGCGCCCAATACGCAGTTTGAACTGCCGACGCCGCGCGGCCATTTTGTCATCGCGTACATATTTGAAGGCGAAGGCGCGTTCGGCATTGACGACGCGCAGGGCGGCGAATGGGTTCCGTCCACGCAGATGCTCGTGTTTCAAGATGGCGACAGCGTGCGCGCGCAAACGGGCAGCGCCGCGCCCGCGCGTTTTATGCTAATGGCGGGCGCGCCGTTCCGTGAACCGATTTTTCCGTACGGGCCATTCGTAATGAATACGCGCGAAGAAATTATGCAAACGCTCGCGGAAATTCGCGCGGGGACGTTTGTGTCAAACGCGCGCGCGGAATAAAAGTTTGCGCGCGTTGAGAGCGAGAAAAAAACAGCCCGCCGAAAATTTTTCGGTGGGCTGTTTTCAAACTAGAGCGAATTCCTGTTTGGTCTAGGGTACAAGACCCTTTGGATTTTCGGAAATCCAAAGGGTCTGTTTTGGACAGTTAGCCCAAGGTTTTTCGAGTTTTTGGAAACCCGAAAGACCTGAGCGTTCAAATTATCAAGATCTATAGCGCAAGTTCCATCAGCGCTTTTGCAAACTCTACCTCGTCTTGATTCACCGTATGCTCCATGTTCGGATACAAACGCATCGTCACCTCCGCGTCCATTCTCGCAAACACATCGCGCGTTTCCATGACGCGCTCTTTCGGAATGTGAAAATCTACGTCGCTGCATCCGAGAAAAACGGGCGTGCGGTCAAACGAACCGGCGTAATCGCGCGGCGTGTCATCGGGTCCGATGAGTCCGCCGCTCAAGCCGATGATGCCGCCATATTTTTGCGCGTGCCGCGCGGCATATTCGAGCGCAAGACAAGCGCCTTGCGAAAAACCGAGCAGAAAAATTTTTTCGTTCGGAATGTTCGCGTTGCGCACGCGCGTTACAAGCGCGTCAACAAGATTCAATGCGGACGATAACCACGGCTCGTTTTTTTCCAGCGGCTGCATAAAAGGGAACGGATACCATGTCGCGTTCGCCGCTTGCGGCGCGAGAAAACAAAAGCCGTCGCGCGGCAATTCCTCTGCCAGCGACAAAATATCTTGCGCCGACGCGCCGCGCCCGTGCAGCATGAGCATCACCGCGCGCGCGGTTTCGAGTGGTTCGCCCGCGCGGTAGATGGGTTGGTCTTGGTGTAAACTCATTATGCTTTATCCCCCGCGCACGTTTGGCATCTCCAATTTCGGCAGCATCGCTTCGATCTGCGCGCGCTGCGGTTCGAGCCACGGCGGCAGAATCAACTGCTCGCCGAGATGGTTCATGTCTTCATCGCGCCCAAAACCGGGACCATCCGTCGCCAATTCAAACAACACGCCGCCCGGTTCTTTGAAATAAACGGAGCGAAACCAAAAGCGGTCAATCTGCGGCGTGGGCGACAAACCCGCGCCTTCCACTTGCGCGCGCACCGCGAATTCTTCTTCGTCATCGCGCACGCGCCACGCGACATGATGCACGCCGCCCGTGCCCCACGCGCCGCGCCGTTCGCTCGGCAATTCTTTCACTTCAACCCATTTGCCCGAGCCGCCGCCCGCCGCGCCGTAACGATGCCAGCCGTTTTCTTCGCCGACGTATTCAAAACCCATCTTTTCCGTCAACAGTTTTGCCGTCGGCGCGAGCGCGCGTTCCCACAAGCGCGCAGCATGCATTCCGCGCAACTGATATTGCGCGGGAATCGGACTGTCGTTCCATGCCACAAAATCGCGTTCGTCGTTTGTCTCGACTAACGCGAGCGGCAAACCGTGCGGGTCTTGGAACGGCAGAGTTTTTTCGCCAAAGCGAATTTCTGCCGCGTCATATTTCACGTTGTGCGCGTCAAAACGTTTGCGCCAAAAATCGAAACTGTCGGGCGGAACGGCGAATGGAATTTCAATCGCAAGCCCAACGCCTTGACGCGCGGGTTCCATTTGGGGCCAAGGGAAAAAAGTGAGGTCGGTGCCGGGATTGCCCACCGCGTCCGCGTAAAAAAGATGATACGTGTCGGGCGCGTCTTGATTCACGCTTTTTTTGACGAGCCGCAAGCCCATCACGCCGACATAAAAATCCAAATTTTCTTGCGGGTCACCCGCAATGCAAGTGACGTGATGAATGCCATGCACAATGTTTTTCATTTTGTCTTCCTTTATGAACCACGGATAACGCGGATAACGCGGATTTTCTAAATCCGCGTTATCCGTGGTTATTTCAAAACTGTCAACTCGATAAACTTTTCATACGCGTGTTTCAAATTTTCCAATGGATTTTCGTAAAACGTTTCCGCGTTCAAATCCAAACGCGCCCATTCGGGAATGGGCTGAATCGTCGGACGCGTCGCGGCGAATTTTTTCAATACCTCCGCGTGCGGCTTTAACGAACCATCGGGACGCACGAGTCCGAAAAAGCGTTCGTGCCGCGCCTCATCGCACGGCGGACGATTCCATAACTCTTGCGCGTAATCCGCAAAACACCACAGCAGCGCGCCGGTCGCCCCGACAGTGTGCAAATTTTTTAAGGTTGCGTACAAGTATTCTGCCAAATCCTCTTCCGACGCCATGAATTGTTCGCGCGGCGCGCCATACGCGTTCCACTCCCACACTTGAGATTTTTCACCGCGCGGCGCGGTGCAGCCGCCAAACTCTTCCATCAACGTCGGCTTGCCGCACAACGCGCTCACTGCCGCGCAGGTGAATGGCACGTACCACGCGTCGAGCGGACTGCGCGCCCAATCCGCATACATCGGATACGCGTGCATCACCGCGACATCGGTTTCGGCGTACACCTCATTCACGCGCAAACCGTTATCATGCACCAAACTGTCAACATGCAAGCCGCAGGTGATCGGATGCGCGTCGTCCAGTTCACGAATCACATTTTTCATTTCGCGCATCCACGCGCGTCCGGCTTGATATGTTGGCGGCTGCGCAAATAAATCGGGTTCATTGCCGAGATTCCACATGCCGAGCGCAGGATGCGATTTCAATGCGCCGACGACAGTGCGCAATAACAATTTTTCCGCGTCGAGCGCGACAGCATCGGTAAAGGGATTGCGATAACCCGAATGCGCCACGCGCCCTTGACTCACCACTTGAAGCGGCGTCTCGACGCGCGGCTCGCCCAACAACCAGCGCGGCGCCCAATTCGGTCCGCTCATGTGTCCCGTAAAAAACGTGACGTCCAATTTCAACTGCGCGTCGGCGGCAATGTCGCAAACGGTGGCGAGATGTTTTAATTTGTCGCGCGCGATTTCGTTGGGCGCGGGTTGAAAATCGTCCCACAATAAAAAGATGCGCACGAGGTCGAGATTCAATTCGCGCATCATTGCGAATTCATCACGCACTTCGCCCGCATCAAAGTCATTCCACCAATACATTGCTTTGCGGCGGGGCCAATAATTTACGCCGAGCAAAAAGGGATTGTCATTCATGCTGGAAGGATTGCGCTTGCGCCGCAAACGCTGACGGTCAAGTCTCGGCGTCCGCGTCAAAGCGCGGCTCGCGCCAAGCTTGCAGCAAAAAGCGCAGCGCATTCGGCAAACGCCGCGCCCAAGCGTTTTCGGTGTGTCGGGCGCCGCGTTCATTCACATATTTTAAATGTCGCCGCGAGCGATATCCTTTGGCGCGCAGCGCGTCGTACATCGGGCGCGCGCTCGGTTCGCGCGTGCCATTGTCCAAATAGATGCGCCCCTCATTCCAAGCCGCCGCGCGCGCATAGCCAATGATCGCGTTTTGATTGACAAAGAGCGATGGACTCATCGCGCCGCATAAACCAAACACTTGGGGCTGACTGAAAAAGGCATAGAGCGAAATCAAGCCGCCCATCGAAGAACCGAATACGCCGGTCGCGGCATGTTCGGGGCGCGTGCGAAAAACGCTGTCAATGAATGGTTTCAAGGTGTCGCAAAGGAATGCCACATGTTCCGCGCCGCGTCCGGGAAACTTGCCCGGAAAGGGATTGTATTCGACCAAACGTTGTTCGCCGCCGTGGTCAATGCCGACGATGAGCGCTTCGTATCCTTCGGCGCTCAATGCCTCCATTGTCTCGCCCACGCGCCAATCGTGACCCGCATACGCGGTCGCGATATCAAACAGATTTTGGCCGTCGTGCATATAGATTACGGGATACCGTTTCGCGCTGGTGTTGTAGGACGGCGGCGCGTAAATCAAAATATCGCGTTTGGTTTCGAGCTGCGGAATCCAGACCTGCGGCATAATGCGCACATCGCCGACCGCCGAATGCGGTTTGCCGTCGCCTTGCGTAAAATCGCGATACGCCAAAATTCGCGCGGGTTGAAGGGTCATGTTTGTTCCGCGCGGACTTGCGCCGCCACTTGTTGCAATACGTTCAAGGGCTGCGCGCCGACCACCAGATATTTTTCGGCAAAGACCAAAGCCGGAACGCCGTTAATCTCATTCGCTTGGGCGAGCTGTTCGTCGAGCAAAACCGCGTGTAAATAATTTTCATCCGCCAATATATCCGCGACGGGCGTCGTCAAGCCCGCTTGGGCGAGGAGCGCTTGCTGCGTTGACGCGGCGCTCACATCCTGCGCGCGCAGCCAGTACGCGTCGAGCGCGGCTTGCTGAAATTCATTGCCTTTGCTCTGCGCGTCCGCGAATTTTTTCAGCTGATGCAGCGCGCGCGTGTTGATGTCAAAAGGACCCTGATTGATTGCGACGCCGTAATCGCGTTTCACGCGCGCGGCAAACAGCGGCTGATTCGCTTCGATGCGCGCGCGATACTCTGCCGGCAGCGGCGGCGCGCCGCTGGGACGTAATTCAAACGCGCGCCAATGCAATTCGAGCGGCTGCGTTTGTTCAAGCTGCTTGAGACTCAAGCCAGCGACAAAACACCACGGTCAGACAAAGTCCGACCAAATGTCAATGCGAATTTTTTCCAATCTCTAGTCTCCAATCTCCAGTGACGATAATCAGTAAGCAGTAATCAATTTGTTGCAGTCAGCACAACGCCATTCTTTGATGGATCGCGCGCCAACAAACCAGTCTCCAGTTCTCTAATCTCTACTCCCGCTTGCCGCACGCGATTTGCGACGCGTGCGAGTTCGTCAGAGTTGGGAACATGGATGGTGAAATACTGCAAGCCAACCGCGTCGCGCGGCGGAGCCGGCGCGTCCGCGCTCTCCCAACTGTTCATGCCGAGATGGTGATGATAACCGCCGGCCGAAAGAAACGCCGCGTTACCCAGGTTTGCCATTTCGTCCAAGCCAATCACGTCACGATAAAATTTTTCGTCGCGACTCACATTCGCCGCTTTCAAGTGCATGTGTCCCAGTGTCGTGTCGCGATGCAATCCTTGCCATTCGTCCGTTTCGTTTTGCAATTCACTCAACACGCCGCGCACGTCAACGGGCAGCGTCCCCATTTGAAAATTTCCGTTCGCGTCGTACCATTCGCTGCGCGGACGGTCGCGATACACTTCGATCCCGTTGCCGTCGGGGTCGCTCAAGTAAAGCGCTTCGCTCACAATGTGGTCGCCAAAGCCGAGTTGAATTTCCGCTTCGGCGAGACGGCGCAGCGAACGCGCAAGTTCAAAACGCGACGGCACAAGAATCGCAAAATGATAAAGCCCCGTCGCAAAGCGCGAAATTTTCGCGTCGGGATTTTCGACTAGCACAATCAAGTCAGCCGCGCCCGCGCCGAGCTGCGCGACGCCTTTTTCGTTCTTGTGAATTTTGAATCCCAATACGTTTTGATAAAACGCTAGCGAACGTTTTAAATCGGGCACGACGAGTCGCGCATAGCCGAGCCGCGTAGCGGACGGCAGCGAAATGGGACGCGCGGCTGGTTTGGGAAACGACATTTGCATTTTCAAGCACGCTTTCTGAACGCGCGGCGCCAAAAGCGCAAGGCGCGTGTCTTGATATGTGACGCGCGCCTTGAAAATGTTACGTGTGTTGGTTATGCGCCTGCCGCGAGTTGTTCGGCGGGTTGAACTTGCGTTTGCGTGAATTCGATATCAATCTCGATTTTGATTTCATCGCTCACCAGCCAGCCGCCCGTTTCGAGCGCGACATTCCAATTCAAATTCCAATCTTTGCGATTGATTTTGGCGCGCGCGCTGAAACCCGCGTTGCGCGTGCCCCATGGCGATTGCGCTTGACCGATATGTTCAACCTCCAGCACGACGGGTTTGGTCACATCGCGGATGGTGAGGTCGCCATATAATTTGCCATGATTATCGTCAATTTGTTCGCCGCGCGTCGCTTGAAATTTGATGTGGGGATAGTTCGCCGCGTCAAAGAAATCGGCTGAACGCAAATGTTTGTCGCGGTCGGCGTCGCGCGTGTTGACGCTGGCGGCTTCAATCTCCACCGTCAAATGCGAATCCAGAAAATCTTGTTCGGTGAGAATGTAATCCGCGCGCAGTTTTTCAATGTGCGAATCGTTCAGCGTCGTCGCCACTTGGAATTTTTGAAATTCGCCGCGCACCGTCGCAATCATCATGTGACGCACTGAAAAATGAATGCCCGTATGGGCGTAATCCACTTGCCAACTCATAATGTCATTCCTCCGTTAGAACTTGTCAGAGCGCGCGCCGGCGTGACCGCAGCGCGCAAGCGCGCGTCTCCAATATGGTTTATGTATAAACTATCCGCGTAAAAAAAAGCGGCTTTAATTCGCCGCCAACGCGCGGTCCAGTTCGCCGAGCAAATCGAGCAGCGCTTTTTGTTTCTCGGGCGTCAAGCGTCCGAACAACTGCGCGATGAGACGATTTTGCGCGGGCAAGACTTGGCGCGCCAACATTTCGCCTTGCGGTGTCAGATAGAGCATGTAGGCGCGGCGGTCATCGGGATCGGCGCGGCGTTCAATCCAGCCCTGTTCTGCCATGCGCTCCATCAAACCGCAGACATTGCCTTTGGTCACCAGCAAACGGTCGGCGAGCGTCTGTTGGGTGATGCCCTCTTCGCGCGCCAGCTGCGCCAGCACGTCAAACTGCGGCAGGGTGAGATTGTATTGCGCTAAATGCGCGCTCTCGCGCCGCTGCACTTGATGGTGAATGCGGAGTAGATGAATCCACGCCAATACAGATGCTTGTAGTTTTGCCATGCGCCGCGTCTCATTAGATAGTTCAAGTATAAACTATTTTGGATTTTTGTCAAATTCTATTTTAGGGAAACGGCGCGAATCCAAATGCGTTTACCCTACTTGCAATAGGGCTGGCACAAAGTCAGGGAGCAGCCATTGTCATTTCGAATGCAATGAGAAATCTCGTTTGACGCGCAAGGTCGAGATTTCTCGCCTCCGCTCG
>JAJTXZ010000108.1 GCA_021463195.1 Anaerolineae bacterium | reverse complement strand
AGGGACTGAGACATCTCGCTCCGCTCGATGTGACAGTTCTCTGCTCACACAGCCCCTGCGGGCTGACCATCTCGAAATGACACTTGAGCGAAAGTCCTGATCCATTACTCGGTTGACGATTTTCCATCTTTGCCTACCAAATCCAAATACACTTCTTCTAACGATGCGCGTTCCTCCCGCACTTCCAAAAGCGCCGCGCCCGCGTTCACCAACGCGTTCACCACTTGGGGAATCATTTCATCCGGCGCCGCCAACGCAATCGAAAAGGCGCTGCCATTGCGTTGAATATCGCGCGCGAACGCGAGCGCGGCGAGCGCATCCATTTGCGCGTCCGAAAATTCGCGCACGCGAAACAACACGCGCTGTCCGTACAATTTACGCCGCAAGTTCTCGGGCGTATCCACTTGAATCAAATGCTGTTTGAACACGCCCACGCGGTCAGCGAGTTGGTCCGCTTCATTCAGATTGTGCGTGCAAAGAAAAATCGTGCGCCCTTCGCTTTTCAATTCGGCGATGAAATCGCGCGCCACTTTGGCGGATTCGGGATCGAGCGCGCTCGTCGGTTCATCCAGAAATACCACTTGCGGCTCGTGCAGCAGCGCGCGCGCGAGCGCTAATTTTTGTTTCATCCCTTTGGAAAATCCGCCGACCGGTTTCGCGCGGTGTTCCCATAAACCGAGCATTGCCAAATAACGTTGAATTTGTTTCGCGCGCGTCGCGGCATCCAAACCGTACAAGCGCGCAAAAAAATCCAAATTTTGTTCCGCATTCAATTTTTCGTACAAACCGGGCGCCTCGGTCAAAATCCCGATGGCGCCGCGAATGACATCATCATCCTGCCCGACGCGATGCCCCGCGACCGTCGCGCTGCCGCTCGTCGGCGCGACGAGACACGCGAGCATTCGCATTGTCGTCGTCTTGCCCGCGCCGTTCGGTCCGAGGAACGCGAAAATTTCGCCGCGCGCTACCGAGAGATTCAGATTTTTGACGGCGGTAAATTGGTTGAATGTTTTGGTGAGGTTTTGAGTTTCAATCATATGGGCGCCCGTAAGCGCGGCTTGACGCGCAGACGTTTTGACGCTAGCCGAAACATTCTACTCTGGACTGCGGCGCGGTCAACTTTTGTTTTGTTCGCTCGCGTCAAAAGCGCGTATAATGCTTGGCATGGATACAGTACAGCGCGCGCTCGTCCAAGCGCTCGACAAACAAATTCCGGCGGCGGTAGCCACGGTGGTAAAAACACATGGCTCGGCGCCGCGCGCCGTCGGCGCGAAAATGTTGGTGTACGCGGACGGTAAAATCGTCGGCTCGGTTGGCGGCGGCGGCATGGAGCAGCGCGTCATCGCCGAAGCGCAAAACGCCATTCAACTGGGCGCGCCGCGCTATCTCGACTTTAATTTATCCAAACCGGAACGCGGCGACCCGATGGTGTGCGGCGGCGAGATGGAAATTTTTATCGAACCGTTATTGACGGCGCCAACGATGCTGCTCGTCGGCGCGGGACATGTGGGCGCGGCGTGCGCGGAACTCGCGAAATTTTTGGGCTTTTATGTTATCCTCATAGATGACCGACCCGAATTTTTGTCGCGCGAAAAATTTCCGCACGCGGACGAATTGCATACCGGCGTGTTGACGCAAGAAATACAAAAATTTGAAATCACGCCGCGCACGTTCATTGTCATCGTCACGCGCGCGCATACGCTCGATGCCGCGTTATTGGGCGCGGTGATTGACAAGCCCGCCGCCTATATCGGCATGTTGGGCAGCAAACGTCGCATTCTGACGGTCTTTGAAATATTGAAACAAGAAGGCGTGAGCGCCGATGCGTTAAAACGCGTCCACGCGCCGATTGGACTTGAAATTCACGCCGAGTCGCCGCAAGAAATCGCGGTGAGCATTATGGCGGAAGTGATACGCGCAAGGTTTCAAACCAAAAGTTAAAACCTAAAAGTTCAAAGCTAAAAAACGCCAAGCGATTTTACTTTTAGCTTTTAACTTTATATTTTGAACTTTCCGATGTGGGATACATACATTCAACCGCGTACGCTGGATGAAGCGACGCAGCTGCTCGCGCGGCATGGCGCGGACGCGCGCATTATTAATGGCGGCACGGATTTGTTGATTGAAATTGAACGCAAAATTCGCGCGCCGAAAGTTTTGATTGATATTTCACGCGTGCCCGGACTCGACACGATTGTCGAAGACGGCGATTATATTCGTTTGGGTCCAAGCGTGACGCATAATCAAGTGGTCGGTTCGGAATTGCTGCGGCGGCTCGCGTATCCGCTCGCGCGCGCGTGTTGGGAGGTGGGCGCGCCGCAAATTCGCAATCGCGGCACCATCGCGGGCAATCTTGTCACCGCGTCGCCCGCGAACGACACGATTGTGCCATTATGGGCGATGGGCGCGGAGGTGAAATTGCAAAGCGCGCGCGGCGAACGCATTGTGCCATTCAGCGCTTTTTTTCAAGGCGTTCGCAAAACCGCGCTGCAGCCCGATGAATTGGTGAGCCAAGTTTTGTTTCAAAAAATGTCCGCGAAAGATCGCGGGACGTTTGTCAAACTCGGGCTACGGCGCGCGCAAGCGATTTCGGTCGTGAGCGCGGCGGTGGTGTTGGAATTTGAAGACATGGAAATTTCCAACGCGTGGATTGCGCTCGGCGCGGTCGCGCCGACGATTATTACTTGCGGCGAAGCGGAACAAGCGATGGTCGGCAATTATTTGTCCGACGCGGTGATTCAAGCGGCGGCGGAGCTCGCGGCGCAAGAAGCCAAACCGATAGATGATGTGCGCGGCACCGCGGATTATCGTCGCGAGATGGCGCGCGTGTGCGTCACGCGCGCGATGCGCCAAATCCGCGATAATCATTTTGACCTGCCCGCCAAACCGGTGATGCTGTGGGGCGGCACGGACGGACATTTCAAGCCGCATGAACACGCGACGGAAACACACACATCAAACGACATTATTGAAACGCGGGTGAACGGCGAAAAAGTTTCCGCGCCGGGCAGCGCCAAAAGTTTGCTGCGCTTTTTGCGCGAAGATTTGAAATTGGCGGGAACAAAAGAGGGCTGCGCGGAAGGCGAATGCGGCGCGTGCACTGTCTATCTCGATGGCATCGCGGTGATGAGCTGTCTCGTTCCCGCCGCGCGCGCGCATCACGCGCGCGTGGAAACGATTGAGGGTCTGGCGCGCGAGGAACGGGTAGGCACGGAACCGGGTTCCGTGCCTACCCGTTCTGTGCCTATCCTGCATCCCGTCCAACAAAAATTTATCGAACACGGCGCGGCGCAGTGCGGCTATTGCACGCCGGGCTTTATCATGAGCGGCGCGAAATTGCTGGAGGAAAAGCCGCATCCCGAAAAAGCGGATGTCGAACAAGCCATCAGCGGAAATCTGTGTAGATGCACGGGCTATTACAAAATTATCAAAGCGATTGAGGATGCGGCAAAGGGAGCGCACGCATGACCATTCTTGGGCAATCTCTCCCGCGCGTCGACGCGCGCACCAAAGTGACCGGCGAAGCAAAATATCCGGGCGATATTGACATGCCAAATCAAGCGTGGATGAAAGTATTGTTCGCCGACCGTCCGCACGCGCGCATCAAGAACATTGATACATCGAAAGCGCTAAACGCGCCCGGCGTTGTCGCGATTTTTACGGCGCGAGATGTGCCGATGAATGAATACGGCTTGGGCATTTTCGACAATCCCGTATTGTGCGGGCCCGACGCGCGGGCGGATGGAACGCTGCTGTCGCGCGACGCGCAAGCTATCGTGCGTTGGATTGGCGATAAAGTCGCGCTCGTTGTGGCGGAAACGGAACGGCAAGCGGAACACGCGCGCGATTTAATCGAGGTAACGTACGAGGATTTACCCGCCGTATTCGATCCGCGCGAAGCGATGCAAGCGGGCGCGCCCTCCTTGAATCCTGCGCATCCCGATAATATTTTAAAGCATTATCGCGTACGCAAAGGCGCTGCGGTTGACGCGTTCGCCGAAGCGGATGTAATCGTTGAAGACGAATATCATACGCCGATGCAGGAACACGCGTACTTGCAGCCCGAAGCGGGACTCGGCTACATTGACGACAAAGGGCGCGTGACCGTCATTGTCGCGGGGCAATGGACGCACGAAGACCAACAGCAAATCGCGCACGCGTTAAACCTGCCGTTGGAAAAAATCCGCGTCATTTATCCCGCGATTGGCGGCGCGTTCGGCGGACGCGAAGATATGTCAGTGCAAATCATTCTCGCGCTCGCCGCGTGGAAACTAAATCGCCCCGTCAAAATTATTTGGTCGCGCGCCGAGAGCATCAAGTATCACTCGAAACGACATCAAATGTTTTTCCGCGCGAAAACGGGGGCAAAGCGCGACGGTACGCTCGTCGCCGCGACAATCGAATGTATCGCCGACGCGGGCGCGTATTGTTACACCACGCCCAAAGTTTTATTCAACACCACGCTCACCTGCGCGGGCCCTTATCGCGTGCCGAATGTTTCGATTGACGCGTACGGCGTCTATACCAACAACATTCCGCAAGCCGCGTTTCGCGGCTTTGGCGCGCCGCAAGGGCATTTCGTCGCGGAATCGCAAATGAACAAGCTCGCGGAAAAATTGGGCATGGACCCGGTGGAATTGCGCGTGAAAAATTTATTGCGCGATGGCGATACGCTTCCGACACGCGAGCCGTTGAGCGGCGGCAAAGTTTCATTGGTCGAAGTGACCGAAGCGTGCGCGGAAAAATTCGGTTGGCGCGCCAGAACCAAAACCAGCGCGGATGAATGGACCTTTGAAAATCCAATAAAGCGCGGCTTTGGCATCGCGTCGGGATTCAAGAACATTGGTTTTTCAATCGGCTATCACGAACATTCGCACGCGGCGATTGAATTGCAAGGCAGCGGCGAGATTGAACAGGCGACGGTTTTCATCGCGGGCGCGGATTGCGGGCAAGGTCATCATATGGCAATGGCGCAAATCGCCGCGCACGCATTGGATTTGCCTTTGGAAAAAATCGAGTTGATTGCGAGCGATACCGCGCGCGCCGGCGATTCTGGCAGCGCGTCGGCGTCGCGCCTGACGACGATGGCGGGGCGCGCGGTGCAGGGCGCGGCGGCGGCGGCGTTGGAAAAATGGCAAAATGAAGAACGCCCCGCGCGCGGCGAATGCGAATGGCACGCGCCCGAGACGGAAATGATTGACGCGGTGGACGGACACGGTAAATCAAATTTTTTGTACGGTTATACGGCGCAAGCGGTCGAAGTTGAAGTGGATACCGAAACAGGCCAAGTGCGCGTGGTGCGCGTAACCAGCGCGCACGATGTCGGCAAAGCGGTGAATCCGCAGATGATTCAAGGGCAGATTGAGGGGGGGGTGATGCAGGCGCTTGGCTATACGCTCACCGAAAATTTTGTCATGCGCGAGGGCCAAGTGTTGACGCCGTATTTGAATAATTATTTGATGCCCGGCGCGTTGGACATTCCCGAACGCGTGGACTCGGTCATCCTGGAATTTCCGAGCGAGGTCGGCGCGTATGGAATTCGCGGGATGGCAGAGATGCCGTACATTCCTTTTGCGCCGGCGGTCATCGCGGCGGTGCATGACGCGACGGGCGTATGGTTCAATGAATTTCCGCTGACGCCGTGGCGCGTGATCGCCAAGTTAAACGCTCAAAATTAAAAGCGCCGCGAACTTGCGACTGAACGCGCGTGAAATAAAAAAAGGCGCGGAACTTTTTGTTCCGCGCCCTTTTTATTTTCCGCGCAACGGTTGTCGCGCGCACAAATCCAGCGCTTCCGCCTGCGCCAGCGCCGTTGCCAGCACGCGGCGCGGCGAAGTATCCGGTTCGCGTCTCTCGCGCGCGCATTCCAAAAAATAGCGCAGCGCGGCGACGAACGCGCCCGCGATTTTGCCGTCCACAATATCGGCGGTGTGCGGACCGGTGAATTCAATTTTTTGTCCGCCGCGCGCATTGTGCAGCTCTGCCGCGCGCGTGCGCGAACGGTACGTCAACGCGCCCGCGTCGCCGATGATTTGCAAAAAACCGTCCGCGACGCGGGGGTACGTATTGGGATGAATCCACGAGGAATGAAAATTCGCGAGAATATTGTCGCCAAATTGAATCAGCACGTTCAGCCCGTCCTGCGCGAGGATGCCCTGCGCGTCGAGCGTGCCGCGCGTGTCTTGCGCCATGACGCTCACGGGGTCAACTTGAAAAAACCAATGCGCGAGATCGAGGTCGTGGCTCGACATGAAATAGAGCGGCGAAGTGGTATGCGCCCACGCGCGAATCATTTCGGTCGGCACAGAGAGATTATCATGCTTGACCGAAAGCAACATGCGCGGTTTGCCGATTTCGCCGCGTTGCAGCGCGTCATGCAGCCAAATATGGTCGGACACAAAACGCTGACTAAAATTCACCATGACGACGCGGTCTGATTTTTCCGCCGCCGCCACAATCGCGCGCGCGTCGGCGGCGTTCGTCGCGAGCGGTTTTTCTTGCAAGACGTGCAAACCCGCGTCGAGCGCGGCAAGGACGGGCGCGCGATGCAATGGGTCGGGCGTCGCGACGGATACGGCGTCCAGCTGCGCGTCTGCGAACAGCGCGCGATAATCCGTGAACGCGCGCGCGTTATATAACGCGGCGATATTTTGCGCGCGCGCCGCGTCGAGGTCGCACACCGCGACCAATTCCGCGTCAGGCAGCTCGTGCCACACGCGCGCGTGGCGCGCGCCGAGAATTCCAGCGCCAATGACGCCAACCTTCATACGCCGACCTCACGCTGCATGTTTTAGCCCTTTAGCGCGCCCATCCGCACGCCTTCCAAAAAATATTTTTGAAAGAACAAAAAGAAAATAATCATCGGCAGCGCGGCGAGCGCGGCGCCGGAAAAGATAATGCCCCAATCGGTCATGAATTCGCCTTGCAAATTGGCGACGCCGACGGTGAGCGTGTAATTTTGCGGTTTATTGAGCGCAATGACGGGCCACAAAAAATCGTTCCAACTGCGCACAAAGGTAAAAATCGCGAGCGCGGCGACAGCGGGCAGCGACAACGGAAAAATAACGTAACGAAAAACGCCCCATTCGCCGCAGCCGTCAATTTTCGCGGCGTCAATCAATTCTCCCGGCAGCGTTTGAATATATTGACGCATCAGGAAAATGCCAAAGACCCACGCGGTGCCGGGCAGAATTAACGCCCACAGCGAATCAATCAGTCCGAGTTGACGATTGATGAGATAAAGCGGAATAAAGGTGACGTGAATGGGAATCATCAACGTGCTGAGAATGAGAACAAAAAGCAAGTTGCGCCCGGGAAAACGTTTTTTCGCAAAGGCATACCCCGCCATCGTATCGAACAAGCAATGAAACGCCGTGACCACGCACGCGACGACAAGACTATTGACCATCCAATTTAGATAAAACTTGTTATTGGCGAGCAGACGTTCAAAATTATCCAGTTTGAACGCAGGCACGAGAATCGGCGTCAAGGGCGGATTTGAGGTGATGGGCGTGAACGCGTTGGCGAACAACCAATACATTGGAAAGAGCGCGATGATAGAGGTGACAATTAAAATGGTCCAGCGCAAAATATTCATGCCGTCAAAACGAAAACGCGCTTTGGGCGTTTCGGTCAGAGTTGGAAAAACTTTGGTGGTTTCAAGCGCCATAATGCGGTCTCCCGTCTTTATGCGTCAGCCGCGCTGCCGCGGACATCAATATTCTACATCCGAGCGCAGCGCCCGAAATTGAAAAATCGCGACGAGCGCAATCATCGCGAATAACACAAACGCTTGCGCCGACGCGATGCCAAAATCAAAATCTTTGAAACCGTTGTTATAAATTTGCGTGACAATCGTTTGTGTGGAATTGCCGACGCCGCTCGGGACCATGATGTAAATGCGCTCGAACACTTCAAAACTCGCAATCGTGTACAGCACTACAAGATACAGCGTGGTGGACTTGACGAGCGGCACGGTAATGTGCCACCATTTCCGAATCGGATTCGCGCCGTCGAGTTCGGCGGCTTCGTAATATTCGCGCGGAATGCCGCCCATCGCCGCGCTGAATAACACAATCGCCGTCGCGGGCATCGTCAAGACCGCCGAAAGGACAACGCTCCAAAAAGCGATGTCGGGGTCCGAGAGCCAGCGAATCGGCGGCGCGCCAACCATGCGCGTCAAATAAGTGGCAAAACCCCACTGCGCGTTAAAAATGTACGCCCAGGTCAAACCGACAATGAGCGCGCTCGTAACGGCGGGCAAATAGTACGCCGCGCGAAAAAAAGCGCCTAACCGATGTCCGAGCGGTTGAATCAGCGAAGAAATAATCAAACCCAGCAAAATCGCGGCAGTGACCGTAAAGAGCGTATAAAGCGCCGTGTTGCGAATGGCGACGATGAAAATCCCGTTGAGCAAGGTGAACGCTTCGACATAGTTGGCATAAAGCGGCGTCACCCATTTGCCGCCGCGCACCAGACTGTAATCTTGAAACGAAATCACAAATGACCAGAGGACCGGGACGAACGTAAAAATCATAAACGTCACGAAACTTGGCAGGATGAAAAAATAACTCCAACCGTATTTTTTGATAAACGCGCGCACTGCGGTCATGACATTTCAGTAGCGCGCGGCGTATCGCGCATCTCAACGCTAACGATACGCTGCGCGCTTTTTACTTTACTAGAGCAGATTCCTGATGAGTTCAAGGGACAAACCTTTCGGGTTTCCGAAACCCGAAAGGTTTTATCCCTTCCATCGAATAGGAATTCGCGCTAAACGCCGCGTCGAACCGTTTTGTCATCACGCGCCGCGCGTGCGCTGAACTGCCGCGTCGTTCGCGCAATGACCATTCGAATCGGACAGCGCCGATCTATTTGATGTCCAAATAGCCGGCGGCTTCGGTCGCGATTTTACCCATCGCGTCGGCGGGTTTTTCTTTGCCGAATAAAATATTTTGATATTCGGGATGGAACAAGCGGGTGAATTTCGCCCACTCGGGCACCAACGGCGTAATCCACATATCGGGCAAGACGGTCAAGAATTTGTCGAGCGGGTCAACCACCTTGACCGATTTGCGCGCGCCGGGCGCAAGATAGAAACCGGTCGAGACATTGCTGCCCGGCGGCACATCTTCTTGCACTTCGGAGCTCGTGAGATAACGCCCCAGGTCCATTGCCGCGAGTCGTTTTTGGTCGTCCGTTTGTTTCGCGACGGCAATGAGACCCACCGCGCCGACGGTCAACTTGTTGCCGTTCACAGTCGGAAGCGGATAGATTTCAAAATTGATTTTGTTGTTTTTCAACTGCGGGGCAAACCCGGTCGCGTCCACGACCATCGCGTATTGTTTATTGGAAAAACCGCCCTTGACATCGGAATCTTTTTGCGAGCCAAAATCGGGCGGCGTCACTTTGTGCGTCAACGCGAGGTCCGCAAAACGCTGCAAACCTTTGGCGGCGGCTTCGGAATTGAAACCGTATTTACCATCCGTCGTAATCGGGCGCACGCTCGGGTCTTCATTCATCCACAGCCCCCACGTATTGATTACGCCGGGGTCCACGAATCCGCTAAAGCCATATACCTGCTCGCCGTTCGCGCGTTTAAAGGTTGTCTTTTTCGCGGCGTCCACAAATTGGTCCCACGTCCAATCCTTGGGCGGCAAATCTACGCTGGCTTCTTTAAATACATCGGTATTGACATAGATGCCCATTGGCACGACCCACAGGGGCCACGCGAACGCTTTGCCGTCTTTCAGACGCGTCACGTCCAGCACGTTCGGCAAAATATCCGCCTTGTCAGCGTCGGTCAGATACGCGTCAATCGGCTCGACCAAATCATCGCGCACAAATCCGGGCAAACGGTCCGAGGGCAAACGCAGCAAGTCAATCCCTTGACCGCTTTGCAGCGCGGTCGAGAGCTTGGTGAAACCTTCATCATTCGGCGGATAACCGGTGATGACGACGTTGATGTCAGGATTGTCTTTATTAAATTGTTCCACCGCGTTGTCAAACGGGTTAGCAAACGCGTTACCGGGCGTATAACCCAATACCCACAAATTCAAATCGCCTTTGTACGTGCTGGCTGATTTACGAATGCCGCCTTTGGCGGCGCGTTCGACCGTTGGTTTAGGCGTCGGAACTTCGGTCGGTTGACCTGCGGCGGCGGTCGGCTGCGCTTGCGCGGCGGTCGGTTGCGACGGCGCGGCGGTGGGCGGCGCCGAGGTCACTTGCGCGGCGGGCGTTGCGCACGCGGCGATAGCCAGCGCGGCGCTGATGGTCGCCAAACCGCTCAAAATCCATTTTTTGTTCATTCTTCTTGTTCCTCCAAAATCGAAATGGGTTGAATGTGAAAATTATGTTTTAATGGTCAAAATGAGCTGGCGGGCGCCTCCTTTCATGCATCCGGACGTTTCCAATTTCGGCCGGGAGTAATATCGCCAAGAATCACAGGATGGCGCGCGCCCGTCGCCGCCGGAATATTGGAATCAAAGCCGCGCCACGTTTGATACGCGAGCAACGCGAACGCGATCGCCTCTTTGCTCTGCGACGGAATTCCAAATTCATCCAGCGCGCGCAGACGCGTTGACGCGGGCAGCTGCGCGGCGAGCATTTTCAACAGCGTCGGATTTTTCGCCCCCCCCCCCGAAACAATCACTTCGGTCGGCAGCGCGGGCATATACGCGCGATATGAATCCGCGATTGTCTGAGCGGCAAAACGCGTCATGGTCGCCACGATGTCGTCAGCGGCGATATTGCGCGCGCGCGCCCATTGCCACATTTGTTCGCCATACGGCGCGCCAAACATTTCGCGCCCCGTTGTTTTGGGCGGCGCCTGTTTCAGAAACGGATGTCGCAGCAATTCCGCGAGCAGCGCATGATTCACCTGTCCACGCGCCGCAATCAAACCCGCGACGTCAAATGCTTGCGCGCCGTCAGTCGCGCGTTGCGTCGCATCGTCAATCAACAGATTGCCGGGGCCGGAATCAAACGCGAACGCGTGCGCGGACGCGTTCGCGGCGGCGGGCAAAAAAGTCGCGTTGGCGATGCCCCCAATATTTTGCAGCGCGCGGTCCCATGTGGGATGCGTAAAAAATAATTGGTCAAACAGCGCGACCATCGGCGCGCCGTGTCCGCCCGCCGCGATATCGCGCGCGCGCAAATTGCTGATTGTGGTGATGCCGGTGCGTTCGGCAATGACGGCGGGCGAACCGATTTGCAGCGTCGAATGCGCGGGAATGTGCCACACTGTCTGACCGTGATTGCCGATGAGCTCTACCTGCGCGGGCGTCAGACCGGCGGCATGAATCGTTTCGAGCGCGGCGTCGGCGTACGCGTGTCCCAAATCAAAATTCAACGCGCACAGTCGGTCCACCGTGCCCATGTCGGCGCGCACGCACGCCAAAATTTCATGACGCAGCGCGTCAGAAAAGGGAATACTCTGTTGGCACAGCAATTTCCATGTCAGCGGCGTGGTTGGCGTAAATTCGACCAGCGCCGCTTCGATGCCGTCCGCCGAAGTTCCTGACATCATACCCAAGACAAGCATATGCGTTGGCTCAGCGCTCGCGCATAAACACCATGCGATAGCGGTCGGAACGATACAAGGTCTGCTCCGCTTCAATCAATCGGTCGCGCGCATCGCGTGTGACACGCGTGACGAGCAGCGCCGGCGCGCCGCGTTTTGTATCGAGATCGCGCGCTTCGGGCGCGTCAAGCGCAATCGCCTCCACCGTTTCTTGACACAGCGTCGGACGCGTATCAAATTCTTTTTCCAAAATATCGTACAGCGAGCGCTTGGCTAAATCGGATTGCAACAGAGCGCTGAACCGTTCGTACGGCAGATAACAACGTTCCAACGCCATCGGTTCGCCATTGGCGAGACGGACGCGTTTCAATAAAATGACTTGGGCGCCGAGCGGTAAATTGAGTTGCGCCGAGACCGCCGCGTCAGCGATTTCGCTTTTAAACTCAAGCACGCGCGAAGAGGGTTGCAAACCGCGCGCGCGCATTTCTTCGGTGAATGACATAAAACCGATGACCTGCGCCTGTTTATGAATGCGGACATGCGCCACAATCGTGCCGCGTCCGCGCTGACGCACCAAAAGGCCCTCATCCACCAATTCGTCAATCGCGGCGCGCAGCGTCATACGACTGACCTTCAAAGCATCGGCAAGTTCACGCTCGCCCGGCATAATATCGCCCAAACGCAAATTGCCCTGTTCAATCTGACGACGCAGCTGCGCGGCGATTTGTTTAAATAATGGCGTTTCACTGCGCCGTTCAATTCGCAAATCCGACAATTGGTCTAGACCGATTGCGGAAGGCAGCGCCGCGAGCTTGGAGCGCCTGACAGCTAGGGAGGATGGCATATACGCTATAAAATGGGCGATTTCAAGTTTAGATGCGCGCGCAGAACGTCGCGCGTTCGGGGAAATTAGACAAGTGGTCTATACCACGAGTATAATGGGAGAAATTCGGTTTGTCAAGCGACGCGTGCTGGTTGCTGGTGATTACCCACATCTCGAAAACGCAGCGGATTTCCAGACCCTAAGAGCGCATTTGAATATTAGTGAGCAGTGGTAAGACGACGGAGCAAACGGCGAATGGACGCGAGATAGACGACCCCTTCACTACT
>JAJTXZ010000107.1 GCA_021463195.1 Anaerolineae bacterium | reverse complement strand
CCCCCCCTCCGCGTTTTCCGCTGCGCCACTATGTGCTGTTTGGCAAACACGGGCACGCGCAATGGCATCAACTCGTCTTGCTGCGGCGCTATTTGACGCGCGTTAACGCGACGTTTGGATTTTCCCCCGCCGAAGCGCAGCGCGCGCGCAATGTCACCATCATCGGCGACACCGCGCAAGTGAGTTTGGAAACCGAAGCGGAATTAAAGCGCGCGGGCGTGCGCGTCGAGCGTTGGCTCGGCGATTTGAACGCGCTCGAAATTATTTTGCGCGACCGCTTGACGCAAAATTCCGAATTGGGAAATTGAGCGCTGCCGCGCCAAGCAAAAAAAAATTTCCGCAAGCGTCAAGCTCGCGGAATTTTTGATTTACGAACTCGCGTTACGCGCCCTGTCTAAAAAATCGCGGACAAATGTACGGCAAATTTGAAATTTGCCCTACCGCTGCGTAACATGAGTTACGAAAACACAATCGGGTCGGGAATAAAATCCGGCGCCACATCGGCGACCGGCGGCGGAGGGGGGGGAGGCGGCAGCCGGCGCGCGGTCCACAAATTCAGACGTTCGCCGACCGGCTGCACAGCAAAAAAGCCCGCCGCTTCCAACATGCCGCGATATTCAGTGCGCGTGTACACATCCGCCTCGACCGTGCTTAGCAGCAAATCCAACGCCCACAACGGCACGAGCCCCGGCCCGCGACGGTCATCCTCTTCCATCGCCGCGCGCAAAAGAATCCAGCCACCCATTTTGAGCGCTTCGTGCGCGTTGTGCAAGATACCGATATTTTCTTCAATCGAACGCGTCTCGGTGAGCGTATCCACCAGAGCTAAATCGTACGCATCTTCGGACAGCGGCGCGAGCCATTCACCTTCTTGAAATTCCACGCGTTTTTGCAGTTGCAACGCTTCCACCACCGGACGCAACCGCGGAAATTGCGCGATGTGATCCAAGATCAGCAATTTCGCGCGCGGAAATTTTTGCAACAGTCCCAATGCGCGCAGCCCCGCTTCAATGCCAAAAGCAAGCAGATTCAGTGGCGCATGTGGCGCGAATTCAAACGCGATTTGCTCCCACACCGCCGCGAATTCTTGCTGCGCGGCAGGCGCATCGTACCACGTTTGCGGCGCGCGCGGCAAATGCCGATTTAATTCCAGCCACGCGTTGAGCGGTTTATTGCCGCGCACCGCGCGCGCCGTTTGACCGCGCGCGTCCCAGGCCCATTGCGCTAGCAAAACATCGCCGAGATATTCTTTTTTCCCTTTGACCAAAAAAGTTTCAGCGGTCGGCGACAACGTATATTCAAATTCAGACCGCGCGAGCAAACCGATATTCGACAACGCATCGAGCAGCAAGCGCGCGGCGCGCTCGCTAAAACCGGTCGCGCGGCAAAACGCGGGCAGCGAACGATTATCGTTGGCAATGTGCGTAAACACTTCGAGTTCCAGCGCGGCTTTGACCGCGGCGACGCGCCGCGCGGCGGTCGTCAATTCATCCAATAAAGTTCTTCCAGCAAGTGGACGCGGCATATTTTATTCCCCAATCCATTCCACAATCGTGGTCTCGCCCTGCCCCACGCCAACGCACAATGTCGCCAAACCATAATACGGACGTTTTTCATTCGGCGCACGACGTTCCATTTCATGGACAAGTGTCGTTATCAAACGCGCGCCCGAACAGCCGAGCGGATGACCCAACGCGATCGCGCCGCCATTCACATTCGTGATTTCGTGACGAAAACCAGCTTGTCTCATCACCGCCAACGCTTGCACCGCGAACGCTTCATTGAGTTCAATCAATCCGATATCGTCAATGGTCAAGCCCGCGCGCTGCAATGCTTTGCGCGTCGCGGGAATTGGACCATAACCCATTGTGCGCGGGTCCACCCCGGCGGCGGCGGACGCGACAATCCGCGCTTTCGGTCTCAACCCCAATGCGCGCGCGCGCGTTTCACTCATCAGCAATACCGCCGCGGCGCCGTCATTAATACCCGACGAATTGCCTGCGGTGACGCTGCCGTTCGCGTGAAAAGCGGGTTTGAGCGCGGCGAGTTTTGCCAGCGTCGCATCGCGGCGCGGATGTTCGTCGGTGTCCACGCGGCGCGGCTCGCCCTTTTTTTGCGGAATCAACACAGGCGTAATCTCTTGCGCGAATTTTCCCGTGTCCATTGCCGCGATAGCGCGTTGATGCGACGCGAACGCGAATTCATCTTGCGCCGCGCGCGAAATTTCTTTTTCCAGCGCGGCGATATTTTCCGCGGTTTCACCCATCGCTTCAAGCGGAAACATTTGCTTGAGCCGTTCATTTGGAAAACGCCAACCGAGCGTTGTATCGTACGCAGTCACGTTACCCGATTGAAACGGCGCGGCATTTTTCGGCATGGCATAGGGCGCGCGCGTCATGGATTCGACTCCGCCCGCGATAAAAATATCGCCTTCATCCGCTTTAATCGCGCGCGCGGCTTGATTGAGGGCGGTCAAACCCGACGCGCACAAACGATTGAATGTGGCAGCCGCAACATCGTGCGGAAAACCCGCCAACAACGTCGCCATGCGCGCGACATTGCGATTGTCTTCGCCCGCTTGATTCGCGCAGCCAAGATACACTTCTTCGATGAGCGCCGCGTCAATGCCTGCGCGCGCAACCACCGCTTGCAATACATGCGCGGCAAGATCATCCGGACGCGCGTCGGCTAGCGCTCCGCCATGACGACCAATCGGCGTACGCGCAGATTCAATAATGACAGCTTGAGGCATGGTTTTTTTCCTTGAAAAAATTCGCTTTTGATTATACGCGAACTGCCGATGTGAACAATAAATAAAAAACAGAACCGCGCGCGATTCTGTTTGTCCATCCATTGATTATGCTTGGCAGCGTCGCCCAACCAAAGCCGCGCGCGAATATCAGCGCGCGCGCCGCAAAGCGACCGCGATAGAATTGAGAGCGTTTTCGTATGCGCTAAACTATAGCGTCGCGCTTTTTGCGATACCCATTCCGCAAAAAGCGCGCATTGGGTATTATTTGCCTTGATATTGAGGCGCGCGTTTTTCGAGAAAGGCGCTCACGCCTTCGATGTGGTCGGCGGTCCCCGCCGCGACATTTTGCAAATACGCTTCGTAATCGAGCGCGCTTTCTAAATCGGTTGTCAACGCGCGATTGAGCGCGCGTTTTGTCAGCCCGATGCCGCGCGTCGGCGCGCTCGCCAAACCTTTGGCGGTCGCCAGCGTAGCATCCATCAATTCATCGGGCGGATAGACGCGATTCGCCAAACCCCATGCGAACGCTTCGCGCGCATCCACCAATTCATTCGTAATCGCCATATCGAGCGCGCGTCCAAACCCGACGATGCGCGGCAGCAAAAACGAAGTGCCGGAATCGGGCGCGAGGCCGATGCCGATGAACGCCATACGAAATTTCGCGTTCTCGGACACATAGCGTAAATCGCACGCGCACGCGATGCCCAAACCCGCGCCCGCCGCCGCGCCGTTCACCGCCGCGATGAACGGTTTCTCGAGCGCGCGAATTTTCATGACGACCCTGTTATAACCCTTGAGTAAATGCTCGCGCACGTCGAGACCCGTCGGCGCTTTTTGGCGTTCAATGAACGCGCTGAGGTCTTGGCCCGCGCAAAAATTTTTGCCTGCCCCAGTTAGCACGACGCAGCGAATTGTTTCGTCGCGCTCCACTTGTTTGAGCGCGTCGAGCAATTCGCGCGTCATTTCGTCGTCAAACGCGTTCGATTTATCCGGACGATTCAGCGTAACGACAGCCACGCCGAGCTCGGCGGCAAACAATAGTTTTTTGTAATCCACGTTGTGGTCTATGATTTTTGATTTATGCTTGCGGCGCGAGCCGCGCGTGGCGCGCAAAACATAAATCGAAAATCAGCATTCTAAAATCATATCGCGGTCCACAGTTTATCATCGGACGAACGTTGAATCGCTTCCATGACGCGATAGGTTGTGGCGGCTTCTTGAAACGTCGGCGGCGCGCGCCCCTCCAAAGACTGTCCGCGCATTTGTTTGGTCAAATCCGTGACAAGCTCAGTCAACGCCCACATCAACGGCTCGCGCGGTCGGTCGGGCAATTCAAGACGGCGCGGAATTTGCAGTTGACCGAAATCGCGTTCGGTGTCGCGTTTGCCTGACAAGGCGCCGCTGGTGATTTGCAAAGTCGCGCGCGAACCGACGAGCGTGATGCTCCACGGCGTATCTTGACGCGCGCCGCTGACGAAATTTAACAGCGCAATGCCGCCGTCCTCGAATTTCAACATGGCGGTAAAGGCATCGTCCGCCGTCGCCGTAAATTTCTCGATTTTTGTTTCATGCCCCACTTGGACCGGGCGGCGCACTTGGCTAAACATTGTTGCGCGCTCTCCCAGCGCCAACTGCGCCGAGCCGAACCACCACAGCAGCGCATCAATAAAATGCGCGGCGACGTTACGCATAATGCCGCCGCCGCGTTGGTCATTCGTCGCCCAGCTGCTCGATTCGCCTTGCGCGCCGCTCAAGCCCCACGGCTGCGCCATTTGAAACGCGACCGTCGCGCGCAAAAATTCGCCGAGATATTCTTCCGCAATCAATTCGCGCGCATAGGCGTACGACGGCAGATAACGCGTTTGAAACGCGACCGCGCTCGCCATTTTGCGCTGCCGCGCGGTTTTGAATAATTTTTCCGCGTTTTGAGAATTCAAACCGACCGGCGCTTCGCACAGGACCGCTTTTTTCGCCAGCAGCGCCTGATTCGCCAAATCATAATGCGTCGCGGGCGGCGTCGCCAAGGTAATCAAATCTATGTCGTCGCGCGCAAACAATTCTCGCGCGTCGGCGCAATAATTTTTAATGCCCGCGTTTTTGGCGATTGTTTTCGCGCGTTCCGCGTCGCAATCACAGACGGCGACAATTTCCAAATCCTTGACGCGCCGCAGCGCATCCAAGTGCATTTGCCCCCACGCCAAGCCGACGACGGCGGCGCGAACGTTTTTCATGCTTCGTCCTCGTCGAACCGCGGCGGCGCATCGTCGGCGACATCTTGCGGTTGATGGCGCACCCACAAATTCAATAAATCGCCTTCGGGCAATTTATCGTGACGCGCGGCGATGATTTCCAGCTGTTTACGCAGTCCGCTCAACGTCGGGAAATCTAACCGAATCGGGCGCTGCGCCGACCACGCGCGCTGACAACGCTCCATCAGCATTTGCCCTTTGTACGAACGCACTTGACACAATGAAATCATAAACGGGCGCGACGCTTCAAGCAGCGAGTACATCCACCCTTCATCCACCGCCTTGAATTCCGGCGGCGGGCCTTCGACAATCGTGATGAGTTCGGGTTCGGCTTCCATAAAAAAACCAGCGGTTAGAGCTTGGGATTGAAAAATGAATCCGCGTTCAATCGCCAAGCTCCAATCTAAACGGCGCGGTCTCGAAATGCTTCCAAAATGCGCGTCACGCGTTACTTGCCTTGCCATTCGGGCTTGCGTTTTTCGACGAACGCCTTTAGACCTTCGTGGCCATCTTGGGTCGCGAATAAAAAGTAAAAAAGTTTGCGTTCAAAATCCAAACCGTCCGCGAGCGGCGATTCGAATGCTTTGTTGACCGATTCTTTGGCAAAGCGCAGCGCCACCGGCGCTTTGGACGCGATTTCGCGCGCGAGTTTTTTCGCTTCGTCCAAATACACTTCGGTCGGATAGACGCGCGCGACGAGTCCATTCGCTTCGGCTTCGCGTGCGGATAGGGCGCGTCCGGTCAAGACCATATCCATCGCTTTCGCCTTGCCGATAGCGCGCGTGAGACGTTGAGTGCCGCCTGCGCCGGGAATGACGCCGAGATTGATTTCGGGCTGCGAGAATTGCGCCGACTCGGACGCCACAATCAAATCGCATGCCATCGCCAATTCGCAGCCGCCGCCCACCGCGTATCCGCTCACCGCCGCAATCACCGGTTTGGAAATGTGTTTGATGCGGTCCCAATACGCGATCCAATTGCGTTGGAGCATTTCCACAGCGGTCGCATCCGCCATATCTTTGATGTCCGCGCCCGCGCCAAACGCGCGTTCGTCGCCGGTCACAATCATGCAGCCGATGGCGGCATCGTTATCGAGAGTTTCCAGCGCGCTCGTCATTTCTTGCATCACTTGACTATTGAGCGCGTTCAACTGGCGCGGCCGATTGATTTGCACAATCGCGATCGGCGCTTCAGATTGAACGATAATGAGTTCGTAGGTCATTGTTTGCCTCGCTGCCAAAATATTATAGAGCCAAGATTTCGAACACGCCATCGCGCACTTGGAGCAAATGCGGAAACAAACCGTTGGGTTGCGTAGCCGCGTCCGCGCGCGCCTGCGCGCTCAATTCCGCGAGCGCGGGATGCGCGCGCGAAAACCCGAGCAGCAAATCGCGCGTCGGCAGCGCCAACACGAGTTCACCGGTTACGCGCGCTTGCCACGCGCGCCAACGCGTCGGCAGCAGCGCGCGCGCCGCCGCATACCCATCGGGGGTATGGTCCATCAGCAAAATTTCAGCGCCCGCGCCATGCGCAACGGTTTCGATCTCTCGCGCCTTGCGCTCCAAATTTTGAAGCGCGGTTTCATACGCTTGCGACGCGTCCACGCCCCATGTCGGGATCGCTTCGATTTGCGCGTATTCGATTTCGCTGCCGCGATCCAGCACAAGCGCCATGCCCAAATCTTGCGCGAGCGGTCGAATCACGAGCCGCAAACCTTGCTCACGCCGCGCGCGCCACTGCTGCGCCGTCATGAGCTGCGGAAATAATTGCGGCGCGAGGCGCGCGAATTCATCTGAAACTGGCGACGGCGGCGTTTCGCCGCGCGTTAGCGTTTGAATCAATTCCGCGATCACGGGCATTAGCGTTTCCGGCGCGGCGCGATATTTTGCATAAGCGCGCTCCAACTGCGCCGTCTCGGGCTGACCGCGCACGCGTAATTGTAACGTCATGCCTTTGCCGCCTTCAACTTGAATGTCCGGCAGCGGGCGCAGGCGCGCGGTCACAAGCGCGGAAAACATTTCCGCGCTCATCGGCGGAATTTCACGGTCGTCCAAAGCCTGTGGCGAAAACATATAATAAAATCGCGCCGCGATGCGGCGACGCTATTTCCCGGGCGGATTTAACTGCAAATAATCGGACACGCTGCCATCGCCCAAACGATATACATCCGCGACCGTATCGGTTACGCGATCGGCGATGTCGCCAAACATGGCGAGCAGATCGGTGAAATCCGCGTGCGCGGAAACTTGGTACCATTTACCGCCGGTCGCGCGCGCCATTTCCTTGTAATACTTGTCTTTGGTTCCGACGACAAAAGCGAGATATTCGCCTGCGACGAGTTCATTGATCACATCCGCCGCGTTCAGATTGCGATTTTGCAGCGCCGGTTCGTCCGTAATCAATAACAACGTTTTGACCGCGTTGGCGCGGAAAGCGAGGGTCATCGCCTTTTGCAGCGCTTCGAGCGAAGATTCACCGCGATTGCCGCCGCCGCTAAAACGCGGAATCTTTTGCAGACTATTTTTTGTTGTCTGCATATTCGCCGTAAAACTGGTTGCGACGATTTTATCGCCCTTGACGGTGAGATCGCCGAACGCCACAATCGCGATGCGCGCATCCATTTGCAAACGCGCAAAACGTTCGACAAATTTTTGCGCCGTTTGCAACAAGCCCTTGATTTTATCCGACATCGAGCCGGTCGTGTCTATGACAAATACCAAGTCCACGCATTTACCGCGCAGCGCCGGCAGCAATTCTTCATCGCTCGGGCGCGGCAGACGCGCCAATTCTTTATGGTCGGATTTTCCGCCCGCTTTGAGTTGTTCGAAAAATTTCTTGCTTGTCTTGCCCATGCTAGGTTTTCTATCGCGGCGAATTTGCGCGCACGGCTAGGCCGTTTTTTTGAAATACGCCGCGTTAATTTCAATAAAATGGCGCCATTGTTCCGGCGTCTGTTCGGCGGGATAAATCGCGCTCACAGGACACTCGGGTACGCATGCGCCGCAGTCAATACATTCATCCGGATTGATATACAACATATTATCGTCGTCGCCGCCGTGAATGCAATCCACCGGACAGACGGCGACGCACGACGCGTCTTTTACGCCAATACAGGGTTCAGCAATGATATATGCCATGTCATTTTGACCTTTGCGCAGCTTGAAAATGCACCTGCGGCAACTCTTCCTTAGCCCAGTCTCCAGTCTCCAGTCTCCCCTTGTCCCGCACTTGCCAATACACCGCGCTCGCCTCCTCGATCAACCGCGCGACAGCCACGCCATAACATTCGGGCGCGTACGGTTTCAAATAATTGATGCCGCGCCCCAATACTTTGATGACGCCATTGTAATTGCCCTTGCGTAGATGATGAAATCCGACGCCGACTTGCAAAATGCCTTTGTAAAAATTACGAATTGTCGGGTCCGTTTCCGCGCGCCAAAGCGCCTCCAGCGTCTCGTGCTGCGCCCAATATTCGCCGCGATTAAATTGCGCGAACGCGCGCAACATTTCCGGCGTCAGCGCGCGGTCGCAACAGGCGCGCGTCGGCGCGTCGCGTGACGCAAGTTGCGCGGGAATTTCGCGCGTCATGCGTGCCTTTCGATTTTCACGTACGCCAATTCCATCCACTCGCGTTCCGCCACCGCGATACGACTGAATGAAAATTCTTTGCCCGGGCCCATCGTCGTCGCATTATTATCAATCCACGCGACAAAACCGAGCGGCACATTCGGCGGATTGTTCGCGCGAAACATTTCAACAGCATCCACCGAAAAACGCGCGTGCTCGGCGCGCCATTCGATTTTGTATTCGTGCCATTTCGTCATGTCCACATCGTCGAGCAAAAATTCCGCCGCGTCCATCCGCTTCTCCGCCGCCGCGAAAACCAATTTGTTCATCGCGGGAATTTTAAATAACGCGTTGCCCAGCGCCATCGTCACGCGATCCGCTTTGCCGCCATTCAAGAACGCCGCGCGCCAACCGTGCCCGCGCAAATCACGCACAAACGCCATATCGCTTTCGGGCGACGCGTAAAAAAACCACAGCGCATTCGGCGGCGCTTGCACATTGCCCGACCAATCGAACGGGTCATTCCAAAAACCGAAACCCGCCGTGCCGCGCAATTCGCCCGCGGGATGACTAAAGCGCGCGCGCACGGTCAGCGTCAGCGGCGGCGTCCAATGCAGATTCCAACGCGCGGCAGTGCGATGATCGTCAATTTCCGCGTCCGACAATTCGCCTTCCACCGCGCCATCCACAATCAAACGCGCAATGCCCGGCGCGCTTTCAATTTCACTGTGACCAATCGCAAAGCGCACCCAGCGCGGATGAAACCCGCGAATAAAACGGTCTTCGACAAAATCAGTTTGATTGAGCATGCGCTATACCGTCAAAACAATTTTTCCGAATTGTTCATTGTTGACGAGCCGCGTGTGCGCTTGCGCGGCTTGTTCCAACGGCATCACTATATCCACCACCGGTTTCAGTTTGCGCGCGAAAATCAATCGCATCACATCCAAAAATTCGCCTTGATTCGCCATCGTCGTGCCGATGATTTCCAACTGTTTCCAAAAGATGAGTCGAATCTCTTCCGTTGGATTGGGCCCCGTCGTCGCGCCATACGTTACCAGTCGTCCGCCTTTGCGCAGCGCGCGCAGCGATTTCAGCCAGGTCGCTTCGCCCACCGAATCCACCACCATATCCGCGCCGCGTTTGTTTGTGATTTTGAAAACCTCTTTTTCCCATTCGCTGGTCGCGTAATTGATTAAAATGTCCGCGCCCAATGTTTGCGCGCGTTTCAATTTTTCGTCGCTGTGCGAAGTCGCCAGCACGCGCGCGCCCGCGTATTTTGCGATTTGAATCGCCGCGCTCGATACGCCGCTGCCCGCGCCGAGAATCACCACATCTTCGCCCGCCTGCAAGCGTCCACGCGTAATCAGCGCGCGCCATGCGGTGAGAAACGCGAGCGGCGCGGCGACGATTTCGGTGAATTCAAAATCATCGGGAAGCGGCAAGATATTT
Organism: Anaerolineae bacterium; assembly: GCA_021463195.1. Classification (GTDB taxonomy): domain Bacteria; phylum Chloroflexota; class Anaerolineae; order UBA4142; family SHND01; genus SHND01. The sequence continues at coordinate 2,660 of JAJTXZ010000107.1, read as the reverse complement.
CGCTGCGGCACGCGCATAAATTCCGCGTAACCGCCCGGCAAATGCTCGCCGAAAATTTTAAAGTTGACGCACAGCGGATGGTCGCCGCGCGCGCAAAATTCGCAGGTCGTGTCCCACCAGCCGGGGTTAATCGTCACGCGCTGACCGGGTTGAAACCGCGTCACCTGCGCGCCGACGGAATCAATCACGCCCGCGACATCCGAACCGAGCGTAAACGGCATTGGCAATTTCAAACCGGGCAAACCTTCGCGCACCCACAAATCGAGCCGATTCAACGCCACCGCTTTGACGTTGATAATCACATCATCAGGTCCCGCTTCCGGTTTCGGCAAATCCGCGAGTTTGAGTTGGTCAATCCCGCCATGTTCAAAGATGGCAACCGCCTTCATGTATGCTCCCCTGAAAATGTAGGACAAATTTGAAATTTGTCCTACCAACCATCCATTTTCATTTACCGCCGGTGAGCCGACGGCTCATCGCGAACTCTTTTATTGGACTAACCCGAGTGTAACAAGAGGACGTACAAGTGTCAAACAAAAATTATTTCTGATGATTACCCGCATCTCGAAAACGCAGCGGATTTCCAGACCCTAAGGGTTTTCGAAAACCCTTGGGGTCTGGAGATCCGGACAATCACCAGAAAATTATTTCCGTCCTGTTTTAGAAATCATCCTCCAACACGCCGCCGCCGACTGAAATCGCGTTGGCGCCTTCGTCCGGCAGCAGCGTCGCGGCGTCGAGCCAAATGATGCGCGCGCCGTCCCAAGTCAACGCGACCTGATTGGGCGTATACGCTTCGGGCAATTTGAATTTCACCGCGCGCGCGTTCGAGTTTTTTAACGCGAATGTTTCGCTAGACAATTCTAGCGTGTCCGCCAAATCCAACGCGCGCACGCGCCAACTTTTATCGCGCTGGTACACAAACCACAGCTGCTGCGCTTTGTTCGGCGCGGTTCCGCCCTCTTCGGTCACAAATAAAAACTCATTCACGCCATCGCCGTCGAGATCGGCGCTGACGCGGCTCGTCGTCTTGAAACCAAAAGTTTGCAGCGCGTCCCACAACGTCTGATTGGCTCGCGCCGCGTCCGCGTGCGTGTTCAAATACGTCGCCACGGCACTGCCCAGCGCGTACACTTCGTCCGCCTCGAACGGAAAATCGAGATTGCCCGCTTTGCCTTCATCAATCAATTCGCGCAACTCGCCGGCGTTGGCAATGGCAACCCAACCGCGCAGCGCGCCATCTTTGCCCGAACTATTTTTGACGTACACTTGCGCGAGGTGCGCCAACGCTTCGTCGCCCGCGACGATTTCGTTCAATAATTTTTTCGCGTCCGCATCGCGTCCGACAAGACCGAGCAGCTGCGCTTGGCGAAATTTCGCGAACGCTTTCGGGTCGGCTTGCGAGTCGCCAAAATCTTCGGCTTGGAGCGTTTCATCCGACCACGCGCGTTCGTACGCGCGGATGGCGCCGGCCAAATCGCCATTGCGAAAAAGATATTCCGCCGCGTTCAACTGTTGGCGCGGCGTTTTGGCGGCTTCGATGCTTTGACTCACCCGCACAAACACATCGCGTTGATCGTCATATTCCCACGTTTGCGTCGCGGTCGGATGCGCGAGCAATTTGTGATCGAACGCGCCGAACCACGGGAACGTGATTTTTAACGACGCCGCATCCGCCGTCGTTTCAAATTGATAATCGGATTCGCCTGCCCAATCAATTAGCGCCGCGCGAAAAATTTCGCGCAAAGTTTGCTTGTCATTTTCCCAGCGCGCGATATGCAAATCTTTGGTGATGCCGCTGGCGCCGGGACGCATTATCACATATACCAATTCAGGCTGTCCATCGCCCGTCACGTCTTGCGTCATTATTTGCAGCGAATAAAAATTACGATCTTGGTCTTGGGCTTGCGCAGATTCATCGGCGATCAACGGCGCGAGCGGCGTGTACGACGCACCCAGACGCTCCACGCCGACAATGGGCAAACCCATCACGCGCGGCAGCGCCACAAAAATCAAATCGCGACTGCCGCCTTGGTCGTCGCCGGTATGAATCGCGGCGACTTGGACTGGCGAATCGGGCGACCAATTCGCCAGTTGACCGAGCGCGCCTTGCAGCTGCGTCAAAGCCGGCTGCCCTTCCAGCGAAACATCGCCGTTGGAAGTGGCAGCCAGAAATTCGCCAATGCTCTGCGCCAACGCGTCATACAATATTCGCGGGTCGCTTTCCGGCGGCTGATATTCCGCCAACGCCGCCGCGGCAGGCGCGAATATTTTTTCTGCGTCTTGCGGCGTCGGTTTTATCGCCACCGTCGCGGTGGGCTGCGCGGCTTGCGCGGCGCGCGTCAGATTCGGGCGCGGCGTCACCGGAATGCCGGTCGCAATCGGCAGCGTCGGATTCGGCAGCGCAGCGGGCGTTTCCAGCGCGCTCACGCAACTTGTGACGGTCAACAACAACGCCGCGCCAATCAAATATTTCAATCTCACAGAATCCTCCCCTGGAAATGCACGCCAAATTCTAAATTTGTCATATTAGAGCGAATTCCTATTCGATGGAAGAGATAAAACCTGATATATTACAGATAAGCAGTTCAACTGTGGGTATGGTGACTCCGGTCAGACCCCGAGTGCAAAACTCGTCCGAAAGATGGTGAGCCCATACC
>JAJTXZ010000106.1 GCA_021463195.1 Anaerolineae bacterium | reverse complement strand
ACATGCCCGTTAGCGAATCCCTTGCGCGCGCGCTGCTCTCTGCCTTTTTTCGTCTCGGCGCTCAAGTTGTCAATGTAGATTTCCGCGAACACCGCAAGCATCATCAACATTAACTTGCCCTCGGGCGTCGTAAGGTCAATCGGCTGCGTCGCCGATGCAAAACCAATCCCCGCGTTTTTCAGTTCGGTCAGCGTGTTGATAGTGTCCTTGAGCGAGCGCGAGAAGCGGTCAATCTTGTGAACGGCAATCACATCGAACGCGCGCGCGTTGGCATCGCGCAGCAATGCTTGAATCTTGGGACGATTCAACGTCTTGCCGCTGTAACCTGCGTCCACATATTCGCCTACCACTTGCCAACCTTTGCGCGCGCAAAACTCGCGCAGCACGCGCAGTTGCGCGTCAATGCTGTGTCCTGCGTCGGCTTGTTCTTCGGTCGAGACACGCGCATAAAGAACGGCGCGCAAGGGCGAGCGAATAGAGTTCATTAGAGCGGTCAAGGTTTGCGTGCCTTTTGCTGCGCGGTGTCCACAAGTCGCCGCGTGACACGGGCGAGCGTGTTCAAGAATCGTTCCACGTCCGCGCTAGGCGGTGTGGTGTTGGTCGGCTTGCGGTGGCGTTGTTTCATCGCGTCTGGTTTGCTACTTGTTCGCATCGTAATTGATAAAAGACTCGGCGGGATTCTCGATGCGGTCAAGTTCGTGATAATAAATCATGGTCGTTTCAATGCTGGCGTGCCGCGCCATCGCGCGCACCTTTTGGACGGGCGCGCCGTGCCGAATGGCGTTCGTGATTGCCGCGTGCCGTAGACTGTGGGTCGTCTTGCGTTCGCCGTGGACGCCTGCCATGCCGTAATAGTGTTTGACCATGCCGCGCAGCGCGCGCAGGGAAAGCCGGTCGCCACGCGTCGCGTTTGAGAGTGACACAAAGAGCGCGCCGGGCGTATCGCCGCGAATAGCAAGCCAATCGCGCAAGGCGGTTTCGGCGTCCGGATGTGAGATAACTAGCAGTTCATCGGCGGCAATCCGTCCTTTGCCTTGCACCTGCAAGACCAATTTTCCGGCTTCGGTGCGTAAATGTTCGAGGTCAGCGCGGTGCAATTCAATCGAACGCGCGGCGGTGTATGCCATGAGAGACAGTAACGCGCGGTCGCGCACGCCTGCGGGCGTCGAAACGTCCGCGGCTGCCAACACGCGTTTGACTTCGGTATCCGTCAATTCGTCGCGGCTGTGTTGGCGAGTCGTGCCGGTGCGTTTTGCGCCGCGTATGCCATGCGTCGGATTGAACGGCGCGCGCTGCGCCGAAACCGCCCAGTCAAAGAACGCACGCACGCCAGCGAGCCAAGTATTGATTGACGCGGGCTTGTGTCCCTGTGCGCGCAATTCCGCGAGCCATTCCAGCACAACGTCAGACGCCAAGACGTTTGCGTTCAACGCATGTGACGCCAAAAACCGCTGCGCGCCAGACGCGTACGTTTTGAGTGAAACGTCCGAAAGTTCGCCCGCGCGCACGCGCAAATCAAGCGATGCAAGCCAGTCGGATAGCATCTCGTTTGTGTCATTCGCCGACGCCAGCGCGCGCCGGGTTGGGTCTGTTGTGGTCAAAGTTGTGAGCATTTTTCGTCCTCTTTTCTACTGCCTATAATCAGTCTTACAGGCAGTAAGGGTATCGGTCGGCGCGGCAATTTGCCTCCCAAATTTACGCGCTTGCCGTCGCGCGCGCGTTTGTAACGTTTTCATCTCCACTTGTTAACGAGGTCGTTAAAGACAGTCCGTAAATCGTTCAACGCGCGTTCGGACGTGATTACGTCCACACTTTCGCCAAAATCTTTTATCATCTCGGCGCGCGTTTCCTCGAACGTGTATGCGAATTCGCGCGCAATTTTTTCGTTAAACTCTAACGAACCGCGCGCATTGTCAAAGCCCAAAAGCGCGAGTCCGGGCGCAATTCCTAGTTCGCCGCAAAACGCGCGCCATGCGTCCGCTTGGGCGCAAAACGCATACGCGCCGATGCGCGCCGCGCGATATGCTGCATTTTCATCCGCCGCGCCATGCGCCAATGTCGCGACAGCCAACGCGCGGTCAAGTTGAGCAATCAAATACGCGTGCGCCACAAGTTGTAACGCTTCGGTTATGGCGTGATGATGCGACAACTGATAGACCGAGCGCGGCGCAGTTAGTTGCAATGCCGCGCGTTCGCTTTCATCGCCGCGCTTGACCGCTTCCAAAATCAAACGCACGCGCTCAACCGGCGTGAGTTTGTCGTATTGTCGTTGCAAAGTTTTCGTGTTCATGCTTTCACCTCGCCGCGCGCCTTTAACGCATTTTCAATCGCTTCTACCCGCGTTTCCAGTTCGCCCGTTTTAATCGCCTCTACGAACGCGTGCGCCAGCGCGACAAGTAGCCGCCCGCGCTGGATGCTGTTCTCCATTGGCAAGGTTTCCGCGAGCGCGTAGTCCAACACAGCAAGAACATCGGTCAACGTGCGAATTTGTTTAGGCAATCCGTCGGCGTCGGCGCCGTGTGGAACGCGCGAATGACTGCCACCCTTGCGCCGCGCGTTGGCGCGTTCCTTGCCGCGCGTCGGGTCATGCGTAAAGCAATAGCCGTTTGCGCTCGGCTTGTTGGGACAATACTTGCCCTGTTTGGTGAGTGCCTTACAGTGTGCGATTTTCATAAGCGTTACTTATCAAGGGCGCGCTTATGGCAATGTGCCGCCATAGTGCCGGTAATGTGCCGTGACGCGCGCCGCGCACGTGCCGATAATTCAAACCTGCGCGGCAAACGCGGCAAACTCGCGAGTTAGTACCAGAGTTAGTAACAATCACGTTTCCGTGACGCGGCTTGCCAAGTGCCGCCAATGTTCGGGCGAGAGTTCCAGCCCTTCGGCGAGTGTGTCAAACCAGCGTCCTTGTAAAAACCTTTCGGCGTCCGCCCGCGTCTCGGCTTTCCGCAAGTCGGATAGGGCGAGAAAAATCACCGCGAACGCGAGTGCCGATAGTCCATCCTCGAAATGTGCCGCCAACACTGTGGCGTCATAGTTGCGCCGTAAAAAGTCCTTCGGGCGTCGGTTGGAATGGCGGTAATTTTGTTGGCGATAGGTGCGCGACATGGGCAAATTCTCCATTCGAGCGCCCAGTTATCTGGTGAAACTGGGCGCCCTCGCGCTGCCCGCGCCTGTCGCCCTCGTGCCGATATGACCAATTGGTCGCCGCCCGCGTGCCGATAATGTCCGCAGACAAGTCCGCGTCGTGTGTCCATTAGGACACTTGATGCGTCTATTGCGGACACTTGCAAGCCCCGCGCGCCGCTTATTAACTCTGATACCAACTCGTGCACGGAATTTTTTCATTTTTTTCAGGCAGTTCAGACGCTAGCACCGCGTTAGAACGATTCCTAGAGAGTGAAACTTAGCAAATGTCTCGTGACGAGACATTTGCTAATATTGACTAGCGCCGCGTTAGAACGCATCCTAGCGAGTGAAACACGGAATTTTTTTATTTTTTTTAGGCAGTTCAGACGCCCGCGCGCCGCTTATTAACTCTGATACCAACTCGTGCGCTTGGCTTGTCCGCAGACAACGCCGCGGGCGCTGCAGCAAGGGCTTGCGTCGTTTCACCTGTCCGCGCGGCATGTCTTTCGATTCAACCTTGATTTCCGTCACGCGCCCGGACGTGATGCCGATAGGTTTGCTGTGTGTCATTTGTGGCGTTAGTGACGTTTGTGTCATTTGACCTGTGACGTTTGCGCTGCGATGCGGTCATATTCCGCCTTGCGCTCGGCAAATTGCGGATGATTTGCGTTATTTTCGAGCCATTTTGACGCGTGCGCGAGCCATTCCGCCCGCGAGATTGATGTTTTTTTCGTTTCGAGGGTCTTGTTTTTAATGACACTAATGACACTAATGTCACTAATGTCACTAATTGGCGGGTCGGCGGGCGGTTTAGTGTCATTTGTGTCATTTGTGTCATTTGTGTCATTAATATTGACACCCCCCATTTGATTTGTTTCAATTCCAAACGACTGCCGCCAACGCGCGACGGCGGATTGCGTCACAACCCACGGGCGAGACTTGGCGGTGCGCGCCGCGCGTTCTAGGCGCATTTTCGCAATCACTCGCCCTATTCGCTTTGTCGTAATGTGTTCCGCGTCAATGTCGAGTTCGTCGTCTTCGGCGATTTGCTTGGCGGCAGATGTAATGTCTTTTGTCGAAATACTGTCACTGTCTTTGGCACCAAGACACTTTGATAATGCTTTGACCACCAACGCGGTGATGTCCGTCGCTTCGAGCGTCGCGCGTTCGGACTGATACGCCCGGGACAATGCTTCGATGCGCTGCCATAATCCCGTTACGCCTGAATCGTCGAGCCACAGCGCGACGGCGAGAATTGCGCGCCATGGCTCCAAATTGCGCCCGGTCAATTCTGCCATTTGATTTACGCGCGTTTCGTATGTCGCGAGCGTGGGCAAGTTCTCGCACGCGAGCGCGAATAAATCATCCACCAACGCGCGGCGGTCATATTCCCAAAGCGCAAAATCAAGCGGGTCGGCGTTTGCGCGATACCGGTCGGGCGTACGAATAAGTGGAATGATGATTGTGCGGCTTGCCAAAATCGGGTCGGGAAAGCGCGTCGCGGAAAAAAGACGCGGACAAAAGGTGTTTACGTGCCGTGTCTGCCATTTTCCGTTGATTTCTTCCTTCACAGATACAGTATTGCCGCGCCGATTGCCTGCGAGCAACAAATTGCGCTTGTCCGGGTCCGTGCGCTTCGGGTCGGACAATCCTTCGGCATCATCAAAGGCGAGCGTCGCGCCATAATCCGCAAGGTCGCGCAAGGTCGCGTAACTGCCGCCGGCGAGGATGACTTGACCGAGATAAGCCATTTCGCAAATGACTTGCAAGAGCTGCGTCTTGCCGCTGCCTCTGTCGCCGTTCGGGTAGAGATAGCCAATGACTGTGAACGCGTCGAGCATGTAGGTCGCCATGACGTAGCACGCGCACAATTCCGCCATAGTTGTTTGTTCCGCAAGCGAGCGGTCAAAGTCAATGAATCGGTCAATCGTTTCGACGATGCGCGTAAAAACGTCGGCGGGCTTGGGACGTTCGCCCGCGCGGAATCGTTTGATACCGCGCGTTGACCATGTTTTTTCGGCGGGCGGGATTTCCTCAAGACGCGTCGAGAATCCGATTTCCGAAAGCGGCGCGTCGCCTCCATCGCCAAAGATGCGCCCGTCGTCGCGCACAAGCATCAAGCGTTTTTCCGTTTGCACGAGCGGCGGATTGTGTTTGACGATTTCGCCGCGCTTGTTGACGGATTCGGTCAACGTGACTTTGACATTAACCCACGTCGCGGCATAGCCGCGTCCGTCAATGAGCGCAAGCGGTCGGCGCATTGCGAGCGGTTCATCTTCGAGCATCTCAAAGACCGGCGCGGCGGCTTGTGTCTGCGCGCGCGGGGCTTCGAGCAAGTTTTCAAGGTCTTGGATGCTGTGACCGCGCGCAAGATAATCATCTACACCTTGCTTGCTGCCATCGGGCGCGGGCGGCAAATAGACGGCGGAAGCGTGCGCTTTCTTGCGCTGCAGGTGTTCGCGCAGACGTTCCATTGCCGCGTGGACGTTCGGATTGCGCGACATGTCGGAATCAAAAACGATTCGCACGTCGCGATTGTCGAGCGCGATGTAATCAAAGTCGGCGAGAAAGGTTGTGCCGCCAAGTTCGTTTTTGCCTTTGAAATTCCACACGCCTAATAACGCGATTGCACATTCGCCCGCGCTTGCGAGCGCGTCGGCTTTCTTTTGTCCTTCGGTAATCCACAATCGAACTTTCGGATTACCCAACTGCGCGCGGCAAGTCGGCGGGCAATCTATTCGCATTGAATCGCCCTTCGGCGTTTCGTATTTGATTACGTCGCAATGATATGTGCCGTCGGAATTTTTGGGTTTGCGCTTGTCCTCAATGACGCGCGGATTGTCGGGACGAAAAACATAATGCCCGTTGCTGCCGTCGGGCGCGTGAAGCGGCAAGAGCAAGCCGGGCGCGCGACGCTGCGCCGGTGCAAAGCCGAGGGTTTCAAGTTCTTTTGGTTCGGTGATGGTGCGATAGCCGCGCGCGGCGATTACATCATCACCGATTGCGGAATTATGCAAGACGTCAAGATGTTGCAAAGACAGACTTGTCATACGCTTTGCGTCCATTTCGCTGCGAGGTCTAGCAGCACGTCCAGCACGCGCGTCCAGCGCTTGCGTGCGGCTGTCCGAATCATCGGTGTCAAAATCCGTCGCGCGGCGGCGGTTTGACATGCGCGCGGGTCGGCGCTATCCTCACGCGCAGAAACGTAAAAATTGCTGTCCGCGATTCGCGTTTCGTCCCGTTTTTGTGCCGCGTCGCCCAACGCGGCATTTTCTTTTGTTCTCATGGTTGATTCTCCTTTGCCGCGCGACGCGGCGGTTGCGGCTTGTGGACGCGCGCGCGGTTCGGCAGCAATTTGCGCCGTTTCGCCTCGCGTCGCGCGAGCCACAAGAGTTGCAGCGCGGGCGTACGCGCGTCTTGCTGCGCCATAATCGCGAGCGCGCCGCCGAGGCGTTCGTCAATCTGTCTTATCAGTTCCGCGTTCATTTTCGACCCTCACTTTTCGCGTGTGAAAAAAGAAAAAAGCAACAGAACGATTATTCTGTTGCTTCAGTATAGCGAGCGACTAAGTCATTTGAGAGTTATAGCGCGCTATAACTCTTTTTTGTCCGCTTTCAACTTCTCATACCGCTTCTTGTGCTTCTTGGGAATTTCCCACGCGCCCTTGTCGAATTGCTGCGCCCACCTATCGAATTTGCGCGTGCTTACAGCGAGTTCGTTTACGTCGCCGTTGCTGAATTGGTTTGCCAAAAATTCGATTTTCGTCATGCGCTTGGCTGGCGCATCGTCTAGCATATCGTCCGCGTCAAGGTCGGTTGCTTGGCGCGGCTGCGCTTGCAATGCGCGCCAAGCGATTACGGCGAGCGCCATGGTTTCAAAATCGTAATCGGGTCGCCTGCCCGTTCGTTTTATGCCATTGCCGCTATAAGTCGATTGCTCGTTCGGCGCGGGCGCGATAAGAATCGGGTTCGTAGTCATTCGAGTTCGCACTTGCTTAACCGTCTCCACAATGGGAACGTTCTCCATTTGTTCAAGGACATAGCCCAAATAGGGGTCGTTGATAATTTCGGGTTGCTTATGTCGCAGCATTATCATTCGGGCAACAGGGTCTTCGGTTAGTTTGCCATTACACCCAGCCGCCTCACCTGCCGCCAAGTCAATATACTCGCCTATATTTGAGATAAGTTCAATCATGCCTTTCCAATACGCGTCAAAATCTTCGTAGCCCGCTGCGCGCCCATAATCATCTAATCTTTGCCGCGCGTGCGCGTCGCCCTGCGCGCGCTTTTTCATCAATTTCTTGCACTCACCCCAAGTCAGTTCTATTACATCTCCATACTCTTTCGCCAATGCGTTCAAATCTAATACCGCCATGTTCTTATCTCCATTCGTGCCTATGCGGTTGGTGTCTTGTTTCGTCTCGGCGCGCGGCTCAATCTGTTTGGCAATTTCTCGGAACAATGGCGTCAATTCACTATCGCAAATTTCAAAAAATATCACAGTCATTATGCCGGTTGCTTGCAGCGTTATCGTCGCCGCGCGCCGCAAGTCTTTGCCGTACAAGCCCATAACGCCAATTTGTTGCGTTTGCGTGACTATGGGCAATTCGATTTCCCCATCCTCGCTCGGAAATTTTTGCATGACGCTCACTTCGCCCTCGACAGAGTCAAGCGTCGGGTCATTGCCACCGCGCCGCAAACCAACAATATCAAGATGAATTTTCTTGTTCAGAATCGCGGGCGTTTCAACGCGTCCGATGATGCCAAAGCCGAGCCAATACCCTTCACCGCGCGCGGGGTGTTTGTACGTCGGATGTCGCGGCAAAATTGCTCTGATTTGTTCCGCCGCGTATTCAGGTGTGAATTGTGTGGAAATAAGAATTGTGTCTTGTGACATATTTACTCCAAAAACAAAAAGCCGCCCGCGCGTGCGGCATTTTTTCATCGCCCGTACCAGCGCACAATCTTGTAGGCAAGTTCGGCGGCGGCTTGGCGGTCGTCAAAATCGTTCGGGTTCATTTCGGGGTTCAGTTGCAACAGCGCGTGCATCAAATCGTCGTGCGCCAATTGTCTTTTTTCGTCGTGGCGCGCTTTGCCCGTTTCTTCGGTGCGCTCTATCGCCGCCACATAACGGCGCGCGGCGTCAATCACTTCGGGGCTGTCGTAATTCATCGGACAACCTCCGTCCGCTTCGCCTCTTTGAAAAACGCGTTGATTCTCACCCACACGGGCTTGTAAAACGCAAGCGCGGCGCGTTCCTCGTGTTCGTCAAACGGCGGAAACGCTTCGAGTTTCGGGTAAAGCGGTTCACTGTTGACGCGCCAAAATAGCAGCGTGCGTCCTTCGCGCGGCGCGATCCGCTGCGCTTGCAAAAAATCGGTTTGCACAAAATAGCGCGCCAACCAACGCGCCTGCACGCGGTTCGGCGTGCCAATAAAATCTTCGGCGCGCATTTGTTCAATCAAGGCGTCGTGCGCGGCGGCGCGTTCCGCATCGCGTTCGGGCGTGGACGTGTGTCCGTCCGGTTCATCCACCATTGCCAAATACGCGCGGCACAATTCCAACAGGTGCGCGCTTGGCAAAACAGCTTCCCCAATGGCGGGGGTTAGCGGCTTGGTATCCAACAGCATCGGGCTTGTTTCCTTTCTGATTATTTCGCAGTTCGTCCACGTTTCACCCTCAAAACAAAAAACCGCTTGCGAGTTGGCAAGCGGTCGGGACTGTGCGATAATGCAATCACCTTGCCGCGCCAATCGGCTTTGGTCATGCGCCCGGATGTTTCCGCATCGCGGGCGCGTTCGTTTTTATTAGAATGTCTGTTCGCCGCGCATTTTACAGCATGTCACACGCGCGCGTCAAAGCCGTGGGATGGTATTTCGGTTATCCGCGTCGCCGTCTCATTCGTCCTTGTTTCCTGTCGAGTTCGCATCGCCGACGGCGCGCGGTTATTCGATTTGTAAATTTCGGTCGAGCCAGTCCCGCGCGCGGGTTTGATTCCACGTTACAACGCGCGTGCGCTCTCTGCGCCGTGTGCGTTCGCGGGCAAGTATTCAGTTGTATAATTCTGCTAGTGGAATCGCCACCTGCTAGGGTTGACGGCGTTCCACTGTTTCGGGCGTCTTTGACTTGTCGGTCAAGGACGCCTTTGCTTTTGCTGTCGCCATTTGCTTAGCCAATCGCGACAATCTCCGCTCACGGCGTTTGGCGCAGCGCTTGCCGCAGACTTGCGCTTTGCGGTTCAATGGGCGAAAGGTCGCGCCACATTCCGAACACGTGCGCGCGCCAATGGGACGGCTGCGCCCTTTGCCGAAAACGCGCGTTACTTGCGCTTCGAGCCGTTGCCATTTGTGGCGTGTCCGTTCTTGGCTGCCGTTTCCGCTGGCGGCGCGTCGGCTAAAAAATCGGCATGTAACGCGCGTTTGTCGGTGTCATTCTGCCCCTGCGTCGCGGCGAGCCATTGCGCGAATTGGACATCGGTCATGGGCGGCACGGGCGCGCGGGCGGTGTTCGGCTGGTCTATGATTTTGGTCGGCGCGTCGGCGCGGAAGCCTGACAGCAGGGCGCGCGCTTCCGCCAGCGGGACGTTTAGGATTTGCGCGGCGTTCTGCGTCAACTTGGCGTGCGCGATGTGGGTATACATCGCTTGGAACTGCGGTGAGTCGAACGCGGCATTGATTTTCTGGTCAATCAGCGCGGCTTGTTTTGCGGCATTGGAGCGGGAGGATTTGTACGCGTCCGAGAACAAGCCGAATGCGAGGTAGCACGCGACGGAAACGACCGCGTTTACGAACGAGATAAACGGCAACCACCACGCGGCGTCAGTGAATAGCACGCCCTTGTCCGTCACGCGGATTACATCCACCACTAACGCCAAGAACGTCACCCCGAACGCGAACAAGACAAAGAACATCTGCGCGTTATTTCCACCGCGCTTGGAATAACGCTCAAACATGTGATAGTCGGCGGCGGCAGCGATAGATGCCATCGTGACCATAAGGACGAACAGGGCTGTGTCCGTAAAGGTCACGATGCCGAACGCGATTTGAGCAATGATGCTGACGAGAACGAACGCGACGGCTGCAAAGCGGAAACGCTCGTCGGTGAGAGGATTGTCAATCATTTTGTGGTTTCTCCTTGTTGTTGGCTAGTTCCGATTGAATTCGTTTGACCTCTTGCTGCGCCGCGCGCCATTCGTCGCGGCACGCGCGCGAACACGCATACAGGTTTTGATAGTGTCCGTCCACGTTCACGAGATAGGGCAGCGCGTAACCACTGCTAACGCGCGTCGGCTGTCCGCAGTTGATACATTTCATTTCAGCGCCTCCCGACAAGGGACAGAAACCAGAGCCAACGCGCTTGCATCCGCTCGGCGGCGCTGTCGGCATAATTGCTAGCGTCTTCCATTGCGTAACGAAAATCAAAATTGGCGCGCGCGGCGCGTCCCGTCTCCGGGCTTTGCTCTGCCGCACGGCGCGCGCGTGACGCGCGGTCTTGCGGTCCGCCTGCGTTTCCGTCCCAAAGAATATGGTTTCCGTCCGCATCGGTCGGATAGTCGTCATACCAATTTTTCATTGTCTCACCTCCTTTCGTTTTGATTTTTGATGCGCGCGCGCGCGGCACGTGGCATCGCAATACTTTTGATGCGCGTAGGGCAGAATGACGCTGCGCTTGCAGCCCGCGCATTTGCGCGCTTTGGCGAGAATCAAAACTTCGCGCGGCAAGATATAGCGCGACTGGATGATTTGTTTGCTGTAGGTGTCTTGCTCGAGCCGCAAAAACTTTGTCGCAAAGATGCGCGAGACGGGCAGCGCGCCACATTCCACCGCGCGGATATAGTTCGGGTGATAACCTAGCGCGTAGGCGAATTCGCGCATCGTGAATAACTGTCGTTTGCGAAATTGGCGCACGCGCGCGCGGGTGACAATTTGCGTCATTTCGTTCCCGTCGGCGGGTTTGGATTTGGTCGGGTTTGGCATGGTCGTTTCAGACAAGCCGATTCAAGCGGGCTTATTTCGCGCTTGAAAGCGGCTGTAATCGTGTCAAACGCGCCGGGCGGTATCTTTATACCTCCGCGCGTTTTGGGCTTATTTTCGGGCTGTGCTATGCGTTCTCTATCTTTGCGTCGGGAAACGCATATTCAAACTGCAAGCCGTCGGCGTCGTCCAGTTCCTCGTATAACGCCATCGCTGCCGCGCGCGTCAAGGGCGTGAGTTCGTCGCGTTCGCCTTGCCATTGTGACAGCGTGACGGAAAAGTAATTCCCGTTCGCGGTCTTGTATAAAAACGTATTGCGCCCGTGCCGCTCGAAATTGTGTCCGTCCCAAAACGCGTCGTCTGCAATGAGTTCGGCGTCCTTCACGCTATAGCGTTTGCCGCCGATAACGCGGGTCATGTCGGTGGGTGGTTTCATTTTTTCCCTCACTTTCGAGATTTGTTCGGGTTGAGTCTCACCCGATTTTGCGCTTACTCTCACTCGGCGCGTTATCGCTGTCTTGCTTTGACTATTTCGATTTCAGAGCGCGCAGAAAATCGCGCGCGGGTTGCCAATCCTTGCCTTGCATGTCGCCGTCCGAGTTAACGTCCGCCCACGCGGGCGCGACTTCGGAAACGACTAATAGCATAGCTGTAACTATCAAATCGTATGGCTTGCGCGCGGTCTTGCAGAATTGAAAACAAAGCGGCTCAGCGTCGGGCGTATTCCATTCCGCGCGCGCGGTGGCTAGGACCCTGTTCAATACAAAAATTTCGTGCGAGTAATCGCCGACGCCATTAAAGGCGATAACGTCGGCGGTGTTCTCCACGTCGGCGATTGAAAATTCGATGCGCGCGAGCATTGCGTTAAACGCCGCGCGCACGTCGTCCCACTCTGCCGCCGCGACATCACGGCGTTGATGCCAGTAATGTGTGTAACCCATTTTTTCACCTCGTTTTTAGATGCGACATTTGTTTTTTGCGCCTTGTCTCACTCGGCGCGTTATCGCTGTCTTGCCTCGTTCGCGGCGGTTTACGCATCCTCGAGCATCGCGCCGCAATCCAAACATACCAGCGCATAGTTATCGCCTCGCAGACTGCGATGTTCGCAATCTGTGGCGTCGGCGCTAAATTCGTTGTGCGCCGTCTGATTCGCGCGGGCGACGCGCCGCACGACTACAAGCCCTTCGGAATCGAAATGCGGTTCGATGCCGCGCGCGCGTTGACGGCGAAATTCACGCGCGGCGCGTTCGGTTAAAAATTCGATTTCCTTGCACGTCGCGCATTGAATCACCATGCCGTCGCCGCGCGTTTTGTTCATGTATAAATTCATCTCGCGCCATTGGTGCGCGTGTTGTTTTGGTTTCATCGCTGCGCCTCGCGCCCGAACGGCTTGCCAGATTTTTTCTGATAGTCGCCGTATTCTTTCCACACCTCAACGTCTGTTAGTGAAAAACGCTCTTGCACCAAGAAGAGCAATGTGTATTCGGTGATGTGCGACGCATTTTTGAATAGATACTCGAATGCGGCGAGCGGTGATTGCATCCGCGCTATCACGGGCTGATATGTTTTTACATCCCGTTCAAAGTCATTTTGC
>JAJTXZ010000105.1 GCA_021463195.1 Anaerolineae bacterium | reverse complement strand
GTTCGTTCCGATAGAGGAAACTGAAAGCTTGACAATCTGCTTTGTGTTAAGTTTCATTTCATGTTGCAGTTCGTTCGTTCCGATAGAGGAAACTGAAAGTTGCTGGAACGGTTAAATTCTTGTTTTCGCCTTACGGTTGCAGTTCGTTCGTTCCGATAGAGGAAACTGAAAGTGAACTCGGGTACGTTTTCGATGAGGACGTTTTTGGTTGCAGTTCGTTCGTTCCGATAGAGGAAACTGAAAGGCGTGTGGGTCAGGTGTGATGTTGCTGGCGATGGCTGTTGCAGTTCGTTCGTTCCGATAGAGGAAACTGAAAGACGGGCAAACGGGCAAGAGCTATGTTGTGCTGCAAGCCGTTGCAGTTCGTTCGTTCCGATAGAGGAAACTGAAAGTTGGGAAATCGCGATTGCAACGCATGAAACGAACCACAGTTGCAGTTCGTTCGTTCCGATAGAGGAAACTGAAAGTGCGTGGCATCATCAAAAAATGGCGCGAGCGAATTTGTTGCAGTTCGTTCGTTCCGATAGAGGAAACTGAAAGATTGTGATTCCGCAAACGGTTGCGGACGAAAAGGCGCGGTTGCAGTTCGTTCGTTCCGATAGAGGAAACTGAAAGCGCGGCTGTCGTCAACGTATCTGGCTGCCACTCGAGTTGCAGTTCGTTCGTTCCGATAGAGGAAACTGAAAGTCGATTTCAACACATTCGTCAAGGTCGGGAAACGTCGGTTGCAGTTCGTTCGTTCCGATAGAGGAAACTGAAAGCTTCCAACTCATAACGTTTAACGTTCCCGAACGGGTGTTGCAGTTCGTTCGTTCCGATAGAGGAAACTGAAAGTCGGGCGCGCGGTGCGCGGCGCGGTGATTGCGGCGCGTTGCAGTTCGTTCGTTCCGATAGAGGAAACTGAAAGATCCCTCTTCATCCATGTCGCGTTTGGTCAACTTTTGTTGCAGTTCGTTCGTTCCGATAGAGGAAACTGAAAGTTTCGCGCAAATGCGCGTTGCTGTTCATCAGCATTTGGTTGCAGTTCGTTCGTTCCGATAGAGGAAACTGAAAGATTGAAAAAAAATTCAAAGATTCAAAGAGAGGAAAGTTGCAGTTCGTTCGTTCCGATAGAGGAAACTGAAAGGGTTTCATTCATTATTTGAACGAATTGCCTTTGTGACTGTTGCAGTTCGTTCGTTCCGATAGAGGAAACTGAAAGACGCGCCAAAATCACGTCAAATGCAAATCTCGTATATTGTTGCAGTTCGTTCGTTCCGATAGAGGAAACTGAAAGATCGGCTGGACATTGGCGAACGCGCCGCAAAAATGCGTTGCAGTTCGTTCGTTCCGATAGAGGAAACTGAAAGCTTTTGCGGAGCGGAACGTTGAGCGTGGCGCAAGGGGGTTGCAGTTCGTTCGTTCCGATAGAGGAAACTGAAAGTTGCGCGTTCTATTTAGCGTCGAAACGCGCAAGCGACGGTTGCAGTTCGTTCGTTCCGATAGAGGAAACTGAAAGAGCAGTGGCTGGACAATCGTTTGTACGGGATGGTAGAGTTGCAGTTCGTTCGTTCCGATAGAGGAAACTGAAAGTTAGTCGCCGCTCTTTGCGACCGAGGGCGATCTGCGGGTTGCAGTTCGTTCGTTCCGATAGAGGAAACTGAAAGAACTATTGCTGGAAGCGGCTGGCGATTATTGCGAGCGAGTTGCAGTTCGTTCGTTCCGATAGAGGAAACTGAAAGCCCCAGTTATTCGCCCACGCGGTTGCAAGTAACACGAGTTGCAGTTCGTTCGTTCCGATAGAGGAAACTGAAAGCTAAATTTGATTCCGAAACAATCTTATCCCATATTTGTTGCAGTTCGTTCGTTCCGATAGAGGAAACTGAAAGCCCGTTTGGCTGCAAGGTCAACAATTTGGTGATGCGTTGCAGTTCGTTCGTTCCGATAGAGGAAACTGAAAGGAGCGCGATGCGACATGGTACGAAGCGCAAAAGCAGGGTTGCAGTTCGTTCGTTCCGATAGAGGAAACTGAAAGGCGGCGACGGTCTTGCTTTTTTCAAAGCGCGATGACGTTGCAGTTCGTTCGTTCCGATAGAGGAAACTGAAAGTTGCGAGTTCGGCGGCGATTTCTTTGCCAAGTTGGGTTGCAGTTCGTTCGTTCCGATAGAGGAAACTGAAAGACGCACGCGCGGCGGACGCGCTGCGGCGCCAACACAGTTGCAGTTCGTTCGTTCCGATAGAGGAAACTGAAAGGAAATTCCCGAGTACGCGAAAGACGTGCATACCGGGGTTGCAGTTCGTTCGTTCCGATAGAGGAAACTGAAAGTTCTCATCTTGTTTTAATGCGTTTTAATGTTTTGGCATGGTTGCAGTTCGTTCGTTCCGATAGAGGAAACTGAAAGACACCCTTTTCGGTTTGGGAAATTTTCGCGGCAATGGTTGCAGTTCGTTCGTTCCGATAGAGGAAACTGAAAGCTCAAATACAGTATAGCAGCTGTATTTGATTTTGTCGTTGCAGTTCGTTCGTTCCGATAGAGGAAACTGAAAGTTGAAAGAGGTGAAAAATGAGTCAGTTTCGCGACCGCAGTTGCAGTTCGTTCGTTCCGATAGAGGAAACTGAAAGATCAAGCTCGTTTTTGAACATCAGCAAAACATAGTCGTTGCAGTTCGTTCGTTCCGATAGAGGAAACTGAAAGGCAAGCCATCTTCCAGCAACTCCGTATTGCGATACAGTTGCAGTTCGTTCGTTCCGATAGAGGAAACTGAAAGAGTGACCAGCGTTTCGCCGTCCCCCTGCTCGATGTTTGTTGCAGTTCGTTCGTTCCGATAGAGGAAACTGAAAGTTGAAAAAACAATCACTGTCAGACTGACGAATGGGGTTGCAGTTCGTTCGTTCCGATAGAGGAAACTGAAAGCGCGGCAGTCGAGCGCGTGTTCCCTCGTTATGACCCTGTTGCAGTTCGTTCGTTCCGATAGAGGAAACTGAAAGCAATGGGCGACACGCGTTGGCGTCATTGCGGTTTTGGTTGCAGTTCGTTCGTTCCGATAGAGGAAACTGAAAGCAGATTGTGTATGCGGTCTGGATTCGCGGTCACGGCTGTTGCAGTTCGTTCGTTCCGATAGAGGAAACTGAAAGTTGGCTTGGATGTCGGCAGCGAGCGCGTTCAAGGCGTGTTGCAGTTCGTTCGTTCCGATAGAGGAAACTGAAAGATCGAATCGAGAGCGATTCGCACGAAAAGAAAGTCGAAGTTGCAGTTCGTTCGTTCCGATAGAGGAAACTGAAAGTTGTTTCGTCCAGAGCGGATATTAGTTCGTTGATTTTTGTTGCAGTTCGTTCGTTCCGATAGAGGAAACTGAAAGCACAGCTGCGCGGCGCTCTCGGCAACTTCGGGCGCGAAGTTGCAGTTCGTTCGTTCCGATAGAGGAAACTGAAAGCGCGCGGCATTTTCGAGACGCTGTAAATCGTAGATGTTGCAGTTCGTTCGTTCCGATAGAGGAAACTGAAAGTTGGGAAATCGCGATTGCAACGCATGAAACGAACCACGTTGCAGTTCGTTCGTTCCGATAGAGGAAACTGAAAGACTGTTCGCGCGTCGCGGGTAACGCTCGGCAGTTGGGTTGCAGTTCGTTCGTTCCGATAGAGGAAACTGAAAGTTTGGAGTTTACGTATACCAAAAGGACGAGAAAGCAGTTGCAGTTCGTTCGTTCCGATAGAGGAAACTGAAAGTTCGCTGGTTTGCTCGTCTACTTTTTCGTCGCTGCGGTTGCAGTTCGTTCGTTCCGATAGAGGAAACTGAAAGACTTCATTCAAAACGCCGGTCATGGTGTCGCGCTGAGCGTTGCAGTTCGTTCGTTCCGATAGAGGAAACTGAAAGCGGCTAATCCCATCAACCGCGCGAACATGTCTTCGTGTTGCAGTTCGTTCGTTCCGATAGAGGAAACTGAAAGCTGTCACGGAACGCCAGCGCGTTCTGTGGTTGCGGAGTTGCAGTTCGTTCGTTCCGATAGAGGAAACTGAAAGCGCGATAAAATGCGCGTATCAAAAATCGAGGATTGGGTTGCAGTTCGTTCGTTCCGATAGAGGAAACTGAAAGCCGCTCTCGCGGTCAAGGGTATTATCGCGCACGCTCCGTTGCAGTTCGTTCGTTCCGATAGAGGAAACTGAAAGCTGGAAAATCAAGCGGCGAACAAATTTGGGCAATCGTGTTGCAGTTCGTTCGTTCCGATAGAGGAAACTGAAAGAAAAAATTATATAAGCCCAAGGGGGAAAAAGAATGAGTTGCAGTTCGTTCGTTCCGATAGAGGAAACTGAAAGGCGGTATCGCAAGTTCTGGAGGAGGCGATACAATGTGTTGCAGTTCGTTCGTTCCGATAGAGGAAACTGAAAGACTGGCTGGGCGTGCCGAATCCGACGAATGACGGATGTTGCAGTTCGTTCGTTCCGATAGAGGAAACTGAAAGTTCCCATTTTTCGGCGGCGTCGGTTTTGGTTTGTCAGTTGCAGTTCGTTCGTTCCGATAGAGGAAACTGAAAGGAGATTTACGGGGTTCGCCACAGCTGCGCGGTGGTTGTTGCAGTTCGTTCGTTCCGATAGAGGAAACTGAAAGCTAACCGCGGCTTCAATATCAGCGATACATTGTATCGTTGCAGTTCGTTCGTTCCGATAGAGGAAACTGAAAGAGCGCCGCAAGCGCTTCGCTGTGTCTTTTTTCAAGATGTTGCAGTTCGTTCGTTCCGATAGAGGAAACTGAAAGATACGCCTCGCAATATGCCTCGAACTCCTCGAAATGTTGCAGTTCGTTCGTTCCGATAGAGGAAACTGAAAGCAAGCAATGGGTTGCGGAGCATGGGTCGGAAACGTTTTGTTGCAGTTCGTTCGTTCCGATAGAGGAAACTGAAAGTTTTCAGTGCAAAGAATGAATCATTATGGGGCTTGGTTGCAGTTCGTTCGTTCCGATAGAGGAAACTGAAAGAGGGACCGGCAAATCAACTTTAGGTTGGTGGTTCTGTAGTTGCAGTTCGTTCGTTCCGATAGAGGAAACTGAAAGTCGGACAGCTTATATCAGCGATTGAAGGGTTGGGCAGTTGCAGTTCGTTCGTTCCGATAGAGGAAACTGAAAGTCAAGCCCACCGCTCACGTTGGACAAAATCAAGGAATGTTGCAGTTCGTTCGTTCCGATAGAGGAAACTGAAAGTCTGTGAGAGCGAGATAGGGCAGCGCGTAACCACTGTTGCAGTTCGTTCGTTCCGATAGAGGAAACTGAAAGCTTGATTTTGTCGGCTTAGTTCCGACTGAATTCGTTTGTTGCAGTTCGTTCGTTCCGATAGAGGAAACTGAAAGATGCTTCCGAACGTTCTCTCCAATTCCATTTTTTAGAGTTGCAGTTCGTTCGTTCCGATAGAGGAAACTGAAAGCAAAGTGGCTGGCGTCTTCCATTTCGTAACGAAAATCAGTTGCAGTTCGTTCGTTCCGATAGAGGAAACTGAAAGACTGAAAAAATTCAAAGAGAGGAAAAAAAATGAACAAGTTGCAGTTCGTTCGTTCCGATAGAGGAAACTGAAAGAAAACCGCGCGCAAAACACCAACAGCGGTTTGTTGGAGTTGCAGTTCGTTCGTTCCGATAGAGGAAACTGAAAGCGATTTGCATCACCTTGCCGGGCGTTCGTTTCTTTGGTGTTGCAGTTCGTTCGTTCCGATAGAGGAAACTGAAAGCGCGCGCCAAGACACGCAGGCGGCGACCGTAAAGCGTCGTTGCAGTTCGTTCGTTCCGATAGAGGAAACTGAAAGGAACACAATGCGGCGCATCATGGCAGGGCTTGAAAGGTTGCAGTTCGTTCGTTCCGATAGAGGAAACTGAAAGACGTTCCAAAATCTGTTGACGCGGACGACATTCAAGTTGCAGTTCGTTCGTTCCGATAGAGGAAACTGAAAGAACAAAAACGGGGCGAGAGAATTTCTCTCGCCCCGTGTTGCAGTTCGTTCGTTCCGATAGAGGAAACTGAAAGACTTTCACGGGGTCAGTCGCATCGTAAATATAAAAGTTGTTGCAGTTCGTTCGTTCCGATAGAGGAAACTGAAAGAGCGGCGCGTCACGCGCGGACCGCAAACGCGCGTCGTTGCAGTTCGTTCGTTCCGATAGAGGAAACTGAAAGATCCTTTCTCTTTGCCGCCGATGCGGCGGTTTTTTTGTTGCAGTTCGTTCGTTCCGATAGAGGAAACTGAAAGGTCAAAAACGCGTCAAAACTCGTCGGCGCGCAGTTGGAGTTGCAGTTCGTTCGTTCCGATAGAGGAAACTGAAAGATGGGGTACGTTCATCATATTTCTGTCCTTGAGCAGTTGCAGTTCGTTCGTTCCGATAGAGGAAACTGAAAGAATGTTACGGTGCGTTTAACCGTATACTCAAGTTTTGGGTTGCAGTTCGTTCGTTCCGATAGAGGAAACTGAAAGCTATCCTGACGGATGGTCTTGGTATTACGATTATCGAGTTGCAGTTCGTTCGTTCCGATAGAGGAAACTGAAAGGATTATGAAAATGTTTTGTGCGATAATTTTTTCGCAGTTGCAGTTCGTTCGTTCCGATAGAGGAAACTGAAAGTTGGGATGTGCGGCAGTGTGTCCGCGCGCGGCGGTGACGTTGCAGTTCGTTCGTTCCGATAGAGGAAACTGAAAGGGGAATCCGCAGGCGATTGGGGTGGTGAACGCGCTGTGGTTGCAGTTCGTTCGTTCCGATAGAGGAAACTGAAAGCCGAAGACGAATACGGCGTCTTTAGCGTTTTTATTGGTTGCAGTTCGTTCGTTCCGATAGAGGAAACTGAAAGTAATATATTTCCCAAAATGGATATTATCACGTTATTCGTTGCAGTTCGTTCGTTCCGATAGAGGAAACTGAAAGCTTTGGATGATACCGCGGGCTTTTTGCAAATGGATACTATGTTGCAGTTCGTTCGTTCCGATAGAGGAAACTGAAAGGAGTTGTTGACGCGTTTACGCCTACGGAAAGTTATGGTTGCAGTTCGTTCGTTCCGATAGAGGAAACTGAAAGTTACTGATGGCACTAATTTTACTGATTTGTTGGTTGAGTTGCAGTTCGTTCGTTCCGATAGAGGAAACTGAAAGCAAATTTCCATTTGGTATACTCGCATGGGGGGTTGGTTGCAGTTCGTTCGTTCCGATAGAGGAAACTGAAAGGCGAAAACAAAACGAGGAAAAGTAAAAACAGGAAGTTGCAGTTCGTTCGTTCCGATAGAGGAAACTGAAAGGCGCAAGGAGGTAACGATGGCGGGTAAAGTGGCAAGTGTTGCAGTTCGTTCGTTCCGATAGAGGAAACTGAAAGTTTATAGTAATTGGGAATTGGATTAGTCGCGCAATACGTTGCAGTTCGTTCGTTCCGATAGAGGAAACTGAAAGTGATTGCGGACCGCCCAGCCGCCGCGAAAATTCAAAAGTTGCAGTTCGTTCGTTCCGATAGAGGAAACTGAAAGTTCAGTTAAGCGAAGGACCAAGTCCATTTGCATCTAGTTGCAGTTCGTTCGTTCCGATAGAGGAAACTGAAAGACACGCGGCGACCGCGAAATGATTGCTCGGTTAGGGTTGCAGTTCGTTCGTTCCGATAGAGGAAACTGAAAGGTGTTGGCAGAGGTTGGTCAACAGAATGAGTGCGACGTTGCAGTTCGTTCGTTCCGATAGAGGAAACTGAAAGTTCGGTTCTATTGAAGTAGAGTACCTAGATGGTC
The DNA here is from genome assembly GCA_021463195.1 of Anaerolineae bacterium. Taxonomy (GTDB): domain Bacteria; phylum Chloroflexota; class Anaerolineae; order UBA4142; family SHND01; genus SHND01. Next base: position 5,089 of record JAJTXZ010000105.1, on the reverse strand, counting down.
GGGTTGCAGTTCGTTCGTTCCGATAGAGGAAACTGAAAGCGGCGATACGTCGAAATTGGCAATAAGCCATTTTTCTGTTGCAGTTCGTTCGTTCCGATAGAGGAAACTGAAAGTGCTTTACTTTTGTCAAGTAGTGGTCTATCCTGTTGTTGCAGTTCGTTCGTTCCGATAGAGGAAACTGAAAGGCGCATAGCGCGAGCGGAAACGCTTAATCTTTCAATCGTTGCAGTTCGTTCGTTCCGATAGAGGAAACTGAAAGCCAGTTCATTCCGCACGGTTACGACTTCTTGAAACCGGTTGCAGTTCGTTCGTTCCGATAGAGGAAACTGAAAGTCAGTTCGCTAACGTACAAGCCAGCGACGCGATTCGGTTGCAGTTCGTTCGTTCCGATAGAGGAAACTGAAAGGTTATTTGATTCGAATGTTGTTTGATGTGTTTGCTTGTTGCAGTTCGTTCGTTCCGATAGAGGAAACTGAAAGGTGTGTCAAATGCACAAAACACTCGTTAGGCGGTCTTCGGTTGCAGTTCGTTCGTTCCGATAGAGGAAACTGAAAGAAAAATTTATGTCGGCAAAACGTGCCTAATAGACGATAGTTGCAGTTCGTTCGTTCCGATAGAGGAAACTGAAAGATTCGCCAAGTACGCCAAGACCCAAGATTGACATTGTTGCAGTTCGTTCGTTCCGATAGAGGAAACTGAAAGCCATTATGGGGGGAATCCTCTGTGCGACATTTGAGCGGCTGTTGCAGTTCGTTCGTTCCGATAGAGGAAACTGAAAGCGGCTTTCCAAGTCGCGAATCACATGCGAACCGGAGGTTGCAGTTCGTTCGTTCCGATAGAGGAAACTGAAAGAGGGATGGGCGCGTCCTCTCTATGGGGGTGAAGTGCAGTTGCAGTTCGTTCGTTCCGATAGAGGAAACTGAAAGTAACGATTCGGCAAATTCCACAAACTCGACGCCCTCGTTGCAGTTCGTTCGTTCCGATAGAGGAAACTGAAAGAAGGACATTCCCGCCGCCGCCCTGTCGCAAATTTTGGTTGCAGTTCGTTCGTTCCGATAGAGGAAACTGAAAGACGAAGCTGGATGGGTAGGACATGTAGTAAATATCAGTTGCAGTTCGTTCGTTCCGATAGAGGAAACTGAAAGTCTTCTCTTGCTGGATTTCTCGGCTTGCATCGTGTCTGGTTGCAGTTCGTTCGTTCCGATAGAGGAAACTGAAAGGAATGAGAAGCGGCGGGTTTTTGTTCGGGAGCGTTGTTGCAGTTCGTTCGTTCCGATAGAGGAAACTGAAAGTTCGCTGTTTACAGTTGTTCCATCCAATTCATTGGGGTTGCAGTTCGTTCGTTCCGATAGAGGAAACTGAAAGTACGAATAACCCGCCCATAGCAAGCGAAGATGTGTTTGTTGCAGTTCGTTCGTTCCGATAGAGGAAACTGAAAGAATGTGGGAAGGTCTTGTGCCCACATTGCAGAACACAATGTTGCAGTTCGTTCGTTCCGATAGAGGAAACTGAAAGTTGTGTGGCATACACGGAACGCCGATGCAAAAGCGACGTTGCAGTTCGTTCGTTCCGATAGAGGAAACTGAAAGTTTATGGGAATTGGGAATTGGGAATTGGGAATTGGATGTTGCAGTTCGTTCGTTCCGATAGAGGAAACTGAAAGCCCTGTTTCGCGCTACCTAATGAATCCACGATTATGTTGCAGTTCGTTCGTTCCGATAGAGGAAACTGAAAGTTTACAAATCGCGTCAACGTGCTGCGCTGGAACGTGTTGCAGTTCGTTCGTTCCGATAGAGGAAACTGAAAGTTCTTGAACGTGCGAACTGTCGCGGCATCAATCACCTGTTGCAGTTCGTTCGTTCCGATAGAGGAAACTGAAAGTTCAAGTTTGTTCAGTTAATCTAGCGGCGGAAAGGGGGGTTGCAGTTCGTTCGTTCCGATAGAGGAAACTGAAAGGAAAAATCAGTGTCAACAGACGAAACCGCGCCAGTCAGTTGCAGTTCGTTCGTTCCGATAGAGGAAACTGAAAGTATATTTTTCAGCGCGGGTTTACCATCCGCGCCCGGCGTTGCAGTTCGTTCGTTCCGATAGAGGAAACTGAAAGGATACCGTTCTGCGTTCCACGCGGCAAGCTCGTCTGTTGCAGTTCGTTCGTTCCGATAGAGGAAACTGAAAGATGGATAACTATATTTATCTATTTCATGTTTGTATCGTTGCAGTTCGTTCGTTCCGATAGAGGAAACTGAAAGAACGTTCTGTATGGCGCGACGCCGGCGGCGGTCAAAGTTGCAGTTCGTTCGTTCCGATAGAGGAAACTGAAAGCTGGAAGAATCCGCCTAAGAACATAAACAGCAGCCAAGTTGCAGTTCGTTCGTTCCGATAGAGGAAACTGAAAGTTTCATGTGTCCAACTCCTCGAACCATTCTGTCTGTTGCAGTTCGTTCGTTCCGATAGAGGAAACTGAAAGGTTTAGTCAAGGTTATGTGCGTTGTGATGGTGATTTGCGTTGCAGTTCGTTCGTTCCGATAGAGGAAACTGAAAGAACGCGTAACGCCGCAGATAGGTGAGCGCGCTGCCCGTTGCAGTTCGTTCGTTCCGATAGAGGAAACTGAAAGTCGCTCCAAAGTTTAGGGGCGTTGATATTTTTGAAGGTTGCAGTTCGTTCGTTCCGATAGAGGAAACTGAAAGCGCCAAACACAAACCGTGCCAGACGAGGTAGTTGCGTTGCAGTTCGTTCGTTCCGATAGAGGAAACTGAAAGTCGAAAATCGAGCGGCATCCCTTTGGCGATGTCCCGTTGCAGTTCGTTCGTTCCGATAGAGGAAACTGAAAGGAACATTGCCTTCGCCCGCGAGGGTATCGGTCATTGATGTTGCAGTTCGTTCGTTCCGATAGAGGAAACTGAAAGGGATGTGCGCGGCGGATGGGTCTTTGATGCCTTCCGGGTTGCAGTTCGTTCGTTCCGATAGAGGAAACTGAAAGTGATATGCAAAAACGTCGGACTGCCGTCCAACAAAAGTTGCAGTTCGTTCGTTCCGATAGAGGAAACTGAAAGCGTTGACGAGCGCCAAAGTGTTGGCAACGCCCGGCGCGTTGCAGTTCGTTCGTTCCGATAGAGGAAACTGAAAGGTGAAGAGTCGCGCACAACGATTACGTTGTTATTTGGTTGCAGTTCGTTCGTTCCGATAGAGGAAACTGAAAGTGCCGCCGCCCGGCGCGCTGTCAACGGATTCGACCACGCGTTGCAGTTCGTTCGTTCCGATAGAGGAAACTGAAAGGACAAAAACACGCGCCGCAAAAGCAAAAAGTAAAAATGTTGCAGTTCGTTCGTTCCGATAGAGGAAACTGAAAGGATTCGGATACGGCAATGTTAATGTTGCACCAGCAAGTTGCAGTTCGTTCGTTCCGATAGAGGAAACTGAAAGGAACAAAGTGTTGCCCGGTTCGGTCAAGACCGACCACGTTGCAGTTCGTTCGTTCCGATAGAGGAAACTGAAAGCACGAACAATTTATCATCCGTGCCGAGTGCAAGCGCGTTGTTGCAGTTCGTTCGTTCCGATAGAGGAAACTGAAAGGGGCGCGGCGGGCTTGGGCGCTAGCGTGTCAAATTTGTTGCAGTTCGTTCGTTCCGATAGAGGAAACTGAAAGTTGCGCGCGCGTTGCGCATGGCTGGACGTGCGGCGGTGTTGCAGTTCGTTCGTTCCGATAGAGGAAACTGAAAGCGTTTCCGTTTTGGTCGAGTTTAATATCCTTCGCCCGTTGCAGTTCGTTCGTTCCGATAGAGGAAACTGAAAGAATACCCCGCGCGCGCGCCAAGTTCCGCAACCGGCATGTTGCAGTTCGTTCGTTCCGATAGAGGAAACTGAAAGTGATTGGCACATTGGTCGGCACGGGCATTGCGGCATGTTGCAGTTCGTTCGTTCCGATAGAGGAAACTGAAAGCCGCGTAGTGGCGTTTCCTACGCGGAAGAATTAGATGTTGCAGTTCGTTCGTTCCGATAGAGGAAACTGAAAGTCAAATCCATTTTTGGAATGTCCGCGCGCGGTTGTAGTTGCAGTTCGTTCGTTCCGATAGAGGAAACTGAAAGGATGAAATCGGCTGGATTCAGGACATCGTTGTCAATGTTGCAGTTCGTTCGTTCCGATAGAGGAAACTGAAAGTCTATAGAATCCTTCGTTGGGCAGCACGAACGACACTCGTTGCAGTTCGTTCGTTCCGATAGAGGAAACTGAAAGATGGTGCATGTAAAAAACCGATTCAAGGCGGTTACAAGTTGCAGTTCGTTCGTTCCGATAGAGGAAACTGAAAGCCACCGGGTCCGCCGACGCCCGGTCCCGACGCCGCGAAGTTGCAGTTCGTTCGTTCCGATAGAGGAAACTGAAAGAAAAACGATACGCTTGGCATCGCGCTCGCGATGTCGTGTTGCAGTTCGTTCGTTCCGATAGAGGAAACTGAAAGTCTGTTGATGGTTTATCTGGACTAGAACGTTGAGCGTGTTGCAGTTCGTTCGTTCCGATAGAGGAAACTGAAAGGATGGCAAACGATTGCCGCGCAAAGGTCGTAATGCGGTTGCAGTTCGTTCGTTCCGATAGAGGAAACTGAAAGGTCCACGCTGAATAGAACTTGTCCCATGTGCGCTGCGGTTGCAGTTCGTTCGTTCCGATAGAGGAAACTGAAAGACGATTGACGCCGGCGGGCGAATGGTTGTGCTTTCGTGTTGCAGTTCGTTCGTTCCGATAGAGGAAACTGAAAGTTGTGCGCGTTCTATTTAGCGTCGAAACGCGCAAGCGTTGCAGTTCGTTCGTTCCGATAGAGGAAACTGAAAGTCTGCAATTTATTCAATTGCGTCTGCGCGACCGCAAGTTGCAGTTCGTTCGTTCCGATAGAGGAAACTGAAAGCGCGGTCGTCAGCTCTGGCGCGAGCGTGTCCGTTTGGTTGCAGTTCGTTCGTTCCGATAGAGGAAACTGAAAGACGAGCGCGAGGCGTTGCTGCGTCTCTCGCGTTCCGAGTTGCAGTTCGTTCGTTCCGATAGAGAAAACTGAAAGTTTCGCGGTTTTCGCTTTTATTCGCGGCATTCGCGTTGTTGCA